>JAGRLL010000183.1 GCA_020441855.1 Nitratireductor sp. | reverse complement strand
ACGTCCCAGGCGCCGTTGAGCTGATCGAAGATGCGCGCCATGCGCGTCAGCATCTTGAAGGCCGGCTGCAATTCGTCGCCGGCAATCGCCTTGCGCGCGGCGGACAATTCGTGGATGGCGAGCCGCATCCACAATTCGCTCGTTTGATGCTGGATGATGAACAGCATTTCGTCATGCGCGCTCGACTGCAGTTTCTGCGCGGTAAGCACCTGGTCGAGCTGAAGATAATCGCCATAGGACATCGATTTGGCGAACTCCATATGCGCGCCTTCGCGGGCCGGATCGTAAGCATCACCCGCTGTCATGTTACCTTCTCCCGTTTGGTGAATTCAGGCCGGTCCCAAGCGCGTGTTTCCAGAATGCCGGCAAGGATTTCGACAGCTTGCCTGACGTCGTTTTCATCGATGTAGAGCGGCGTGAAGCCGAAGCGCATCATGTCGGGTGCCCGGAAATCGCCGATGACGCCGCGCGCGATCAGCGCCTGCATTGCGGCATAGCCGTGCTCGAATTTCAGCGAGACCTGCGAGCCGCGAATTTGCGGGTCGCGCGGGCTGGCGATCGTCACTTGCGGCGCCTGTTTCTCCACCTCGGCGATGAACAATTCGCTCAATTCGATGGAACGGGCGCGAAGATCGTCGAGGTCGACTTCGTCCCAGATGTCGAGCGCCGCCTCCAGCATGGTCATCTGCACGACTGGTGGGGTGCCGACGCGCATGCGCTCGATGCCGGCGCCTGGCCGATAGTCGAGATCGAAGGCGAACGGAGCTTCATGGCCGAGCCAGCCGGAGAGGGCTGGGCGCACCTTGTCCTGCAGATCGGGGCGTACATGAATGAAGGCCGGCGCGCCCGGACCCCCATTCAGGTATTTGTAGGTGCAGCCGACGGCGAAATCCGCGTTGCAACCCGTCAGGTCGACACGCATGGCGCCCGCCGAATGCGCTAGATCCCAGATCACGAGCGCACCGCAATCATGCGCCTTCTTCGTCAGCGATGCCATGTCGTGCATGCGCCCGGTCCGGTAGTCGACATGGGTGAGCATCAGTACAGCAACCGTATCGTCGATCGACGCCTCGACAGCTTCCGGGTCGACGACCCTCAGTTCATGCTCCTTGCCGAGCGAGCGTAGCAATCCGTCGGCCATGTAGAGGTCGGTCGGGAAGTTGCCGTTGTCGGAGAGCACGACCTTGCGCTCGGGGTTCAGTTCCAGCGCCGATGCCAGCGCCTGATAGACCTTGATCGACAGCGTGTCGCCCATGACGACGCTGCCTGCCGGCGCGCCGATCAGCTTCGCAATCCTGTCGCCGACGCGCTTGGGTTGCGCCATCCATCCCGCCTGGTTCCAGGCGCGGATCAGCATGTCGCCCCATTCGGATTCGATGGCGTGGCGCGCGCGCGCCTCGACACCCGCCGGCAATGGCCCGAGCGAATTGCCGTCGAGATAGATCACGCCTTCCGGCAGATGAAAGGCCGCCCTGGTTTTAGAAAAATCCGTCAATTCCAAGTTCCTTGCCGTCAGTCTGGCCCCGTCATTTCTCACGAAGCCGGAAGCGCTGGATCTTGCCGGTCTGCGTCTTTGGCAGGGAGTCGGTGAAGATCAACGAGCGTGGATATTTGTAGGGCGCGATCGCCGCCTTCACATGATCCTGCAAAAGCTTGACCATCAGCGCGTCGCCGGTTGCACCATCGGCCAGCACCACATGCGCCTGCACGATCTGGCCGCGCGTCTCGTCTTCCACGCCGATCACCGCGCATTCCAGAACGGCCTCATGCGACAGCAGGGCGGCTTCCACCTCCGGCCCGGCGATGTTGTAGCCGGCCGAGATGATCATGTCGTCTGAACGCGCCGCGAAATGGAAATAGCCGTCTTCGTCCTGCACGAAGCTGTCGCCTGTCAGGTTCCACCTGTCGCGCACATACGCCTTCTGGCGCTCGTCGTTCATGTAGCGGCAGCCCGTGGGTCCTCGAACCGCCAGCCGGCCGACCGTGCCGCGCGGCAATTCGTTCATGTCCTCGTCGACGATACGCGCTTCATAGCCCGCCACCGGCTTGCCGGTGGAGGCGGGTCTGGAATCGCCGAACCGGTTGGTGATGAAGATGTGCAGCATCTCGGTCGCGCCGATGCCGTCGAGGATCGGCTTGCCGGTCTTGGCCACCCAGTCCTCGTAGACCGGGGCGGGCAGCGTCTCGCCGGCCGAAACCGCAGCGCGCAGCGAGGTAAGGTCCGCGCCTTCCTCCATTGCCGCCAGCATGGCGCGATAGGCCGTCGGCGCGGTGAAGCAGATCGTCGCCTTGTAGGTCTCGATGATCTCGATCATGTTGGGCGGTGAGGCGTTTTCCAGCAGCGTCGCCGCCGCGCCGAAGCGCAGTGGAAAGATCGCCAACCCGCCGAGCCCGAAGGTGAAGGCGAGCGGAGGCGAACCGACGAAGACGTCTTCCGGTGTCACCTTCAGCACTTCCTTCGCATAGCCGTCGGCGACGATCAGCAGGTCGCGGTGGAAATGCATGGTCGCCTTGGGATCGCCCGTCGTGCCCGAGGTGAAGCCGAGCAGGGCGACGTCGTCGCGCCCGGTCTCTACGGCCTGAAACTTCACCGGCTTGTCGAGCGCGATACGGTCGAGTTCGGCGTCGTGATTGGCCGTGCCGTCGAAGCCGACAACCGTATCGAGGAACTTCGAATCCTTGGCGCAGGCGACCAATTCCTCCATCAGCCGCGTGTCACACAGCGCATGGGTGATTTCGGCCTTGTCGACAATTTTCGTCATTTCGCCGGTGCGTAGCATCGGCATCGTGTTGACGACCACGGCACCGGCCTTGGTGGCCGCAAGCCAGCATGCGACCATCGCCGGATTGTTGGCCGAGCGGATCAGCACGCGATTGCCAGGCTTCACGCCGTAAACATCGACCAGCGCGTGGGCGATGCGGTTGGACCAGTCGGTCAGTTCCTTGTAGGTGCGCCGCCTGCCATTGCCGATCAACGCGACATGGTCGCCAAACCCCTTCTCGACCATGCGGTCGGTCAGTTCCACGCCGGCATTCAGCAATTCGGGATAGTCGAAACCGTCAAGCTTCAGGTCTGGCCATTGTTCGAAGGGAGGGAGGTTGTCCCGTGTGAACGTATCGATGTGCGCGCTCGGTCCAAGCATGTTACTCGTTCGCCTCCGGGGGAAGGAAATCGACTTCATGCCGGGTCGAGAGTTCGAGAACCTTTTCGATGTCGGTCAGGTCGTCGAGGGCGACGAAGAGGTCCTTGAGCTTGCCGGCCGGCGAAACCCAGAACAGGGCACGGGCAGGCTTGTCGGATTTGTTGAAATAGCCGTGCGGCACACCGGCGGGCATGCGCACCAGATCGCCGGCCTTGGCCTTGGACCAAACACCGTCGAGTTTCAGGTCCAGTTCGCCTTCCTGCACCAGAATGAATTCGTCCTGGGTGGGATGGACGTGCACGGGTACGTGCTGTCCCGGCTCGCTGTTCGCCTCGAACGCAAAGGTCGTTTCGCAAATGGCCTTGGGGAAGTAGCGTTGGCCGAGAATATTCCATTCAACCCCGTCAAACCCTTCTCCGCTGCGGGTAATGCCGCCGTCGAGTTTCCTGGTCATGCTGGTACCCTCTTCGTTCCGGTTGCTAGACTGAATGCTCCGCCAGAGCCTGTCTGGCGATGATGACCTTCTGGACATCGGAGGCACCCTCATAGATGCGCAGTGCCCTGATTTCCCTGTAGAGGCTCTCGACGATGTGCCCGCGGCGAACGCCGTCACCGCCATGAAGCTGCACGGCCATGTCTATTGCTTTCTGCGCCTGCTCGGTGGCGAAGAGCTTGGCCATCGCGGCTTCCCGCGATATCCGCGCGGCGCCTGAATCCTTGGTCCATGCGGCGCGATAGACGAGCAGGGCGGCGGCATCGATGTCGAGCGCCATGTCTGCGATGTGGCCCTGCACCATCTGCAGGTCGAACAATGGTGCGCCGAAGAGCTCGCGCTCACGAACGCGCGCGAGCGACTCGTCCATCGCGCGGCGCGCAAAGCCGAGCGCGGCGGCGGCGACGGTGGAGCGGAACACATCGAGCACGCTCATGGCGATGCGGAAACCCTGGCCCGGTTCGCCGATCATCGCGGAAGTGGGAACACGGCAATCTTCGAAGGAAAGCCGGGCGAGGGGATGCGGTGCAACCGTTTCCAGCCTCTCGGCGACGGTGAAACCCGGGGTGCCAGCCGGTACGAGAAAGGCGGAGAGGCCCCGCGCCCCCGGAGCCTCTCCAGTACGGGCGAAAACCGTATAGATATCGGCGATGCCCCCGTTCGATATCCAGGTCTTTTCGCCCGACAACAGATAGTCGCCGCCGTTGCGCACGGCCGCCAGTTCGATATTGGCAACGTCTGAACCCGATTTCGGCTCGCTCAGCGCAAAGGCCGAGATCGCCTTGCCCTTGCGTGTCTGCGTCAGCCATTCGCGTTTTTGCGAGTCGCTGCCGAACAGCGAGATCGCGCCGGTGCCCAGCCCCTGCATCGCGAAGGCGAAATCGGCGAGCCCGTCGTGACGCGCAAGTGTCTCGCGGATCAGGCACAGGCTACGCACATCGAGGCCGGAACCCGGGCTGGACGGGTCGACGGCCGAATGGGTCAGCCATCCGCCGCGTCCCAGTGCCGAGACCAGCGAGCGGCAGGCCGCGTCCGTGTCGGAATGGTCGATGGAGGCAAGTTCGTGCGCCACCCATGCGTCGAGCGCATCCGCCAGTTCGCGGTGGCGCGGTTCGAAGAAAGGCCAGTTGAGGAAGGAGCGGTCGGCCATTAATTGCCCTCGAAGACCGGTTTCTGCCTGGCGACGAAGGCGTCGTAGGCGCGGGTGAAATCGGCGGTCTGCATGCAGATCGCCTGTGCCTGTGCCTCCGCCTCGATCGCCTGTTCAAGCCCCATGTTCCATTCCTGGTTCAGCATGGTCTTGGTCATCATGTGCGCGAAATTCGGTCCCGCCGCGACCTGGCGGGCGAGCGTCGCCGCCTCTTCCCGCAGAGCGTCGGCGTCGACCAGTCGACTGAAAAAGCCCCAGGACAAACCTTCCTCGGCGCTCATGGACCGCCCGGTGTACAAAAGCTCGGCGGCGCGCGCCTGACCGATGATCCGAGGCAGCATGGCGCAGGCTCCCATGTCGCAGCCAGCGAGGCCCACGCGGGTGAACAGGAAAGCGGTTTTCGCTTGCGGCGTTGCCAGCCGCATGTCGGATGCCATGGCGATGATCGCGCCCGCACCGACACAGATGCCGTCGATGGCAGCGATGATCGGCTTGCCGCAATTGATCATCGCCTTGACCAGATCGCCCGTCATGCGGGTGAAGGCCAGCAATTCCTTCATGTCCATCTTCGTCAGGGGGCCGATGATGTCGTGCACGTCGCCGCCGGAAGAAAAGTTCCCGCCATTGGAGGCGAAGATGACCACGTCGACATCGTCTGCATGCCGCAGCACGCCGAACCAGTCGCGCAATTCGGCATAGGAATCGAAGGTCAGCGGATTCTTGCGTTCCGGCCGGTCGAGCCAGACGGTCGCGATGCCGTCGGCGATTTCGGCGCGGAAATGTTCGGTTTGCCTCGAAGCGATCTGCGTCATGACTGCCTTTCCCGGTTGGTTTTGGTCGCCAGGCCCGACAGGAGGGCCGTCACCCTTTGTGCGTCCTCGGGAGATATTTCGGACAGGATCGCGTCGACCCAGCCCTCGTGCACCATGGCCATTTTCGCGAAGCGCTCCTCGCCCTTCTTTGTTAGCCGCACCAGCGTAGCGCGCCGGTCGCCCTCGACGGGTACGCGCAGCAGCAGGCCTTCCTCGACCAGCCTTTCGACAATGCCGGTCACATTGCCGTTGGAGACCCGCAACTCGCTGGACAGCTCACTCATCTTCAAACCCTGTTCGGACCGGCTGAGCGCCGCCAGCACGTCGAAACGGGGCAGGGTGGAATCGAACTCGTCGCGCAGCCTCTCGCGTAACTCGCCCTCGACGAGACGCGAGACCTTGAGCAGGCGCAGCCAGAGCCGCAGCCTGTGCTTGGAAGCCGCGTCGCGTGGCGCGGGACTGGTTTCGGTAAGGCTCATGGTTCTCCCCCCGACAGCGTGATAGCCTGTCCGTTGATCGACATGGCGGCATCGGTGCACAGAAAGCGCACCGTATCCGCCACTTCCTCCGGTTCGATGAGCCGGTGTTGCGGATTGCCCGCCTTGAGGATGTTCTCTGCCTCTTCTTGCGATTTGCCGGTTTTCTCGACGATGTTCTGGATCGTGCGATCCGTCATCGGCGTCGCGACGTAACTCGGGCAGACCGCGTTGACGGTGATGCCCTTGCGCGCGACTTCCAGCGCCAGCGCCCGTGTCATGCCGAGTACGCCATGCTTGGAGGCGCAATAGGCGCTGATATAGGGAGAACCGCGCAGGCTCGCGACCGAGGCGATGACGATTAGCCGGCCCCACCCGGTTGCAAGCATCGGGTCGAGCGCAGCGCGCCACGTCGTGAAGACGCCGATGAGGTTGACGTCGAGCATCGAGCGCAGATCGTCCTCGTCCATTCTTGTAAAGGGCTTGCTCATCGCCGCGCCCGCATTGGCGACGACAATCTGCGGGGCGCCTGCAATGGCGGTGGCCTGCGCAAACATTTCGCGCACTGAAGCCGGGTCGGTGACGTCGCCTGCGACACAGGAGATCGCATCCCTGTCGGCTGCGAACGCCTCGAGCTTGTCGAGATGGCGGCCGGTGACGGTCACATGCGCGCCTGCGTCCGCCAGGGCGAGGGCGATGGCCGCGCCGACCCCGGTGCCGCCTCCGGTGACGAGAGCGTGCCTGCCCTCAAGGTCCATGACACGTTCCGCCATTTCTCAAACCTTCCCGAGCATGGTTTCGGTGCGCTCGGCCAGACGCCATGCCTGGTCGCGGCCGGGCCAGTAGGGGGCAGGCCAGTGTTCGTCATGATCGCCCAGTGCGGCGGCGGCGTGCAGCGTCCAATAGGGATCGGCAAGATGCGGTCTTGCCAGGCAGACGAGGTCGGCCCGGCCCGCCATCAGGATGGAGTTGACATGGTCCGGCTCGTAGATATTGCCGACCGCCATGGTCGCCATGCCGGTCTCGTTGCGGATTCGGTCGGAAAACGGCGTCTGGAACATGCGTCCGTAGATGGGTCGGGCCCGCTTCGAGGTCTGGCCGGCAGAGACGTCGCAGATGTCGACGCCGGCTTCCTGCAGCATGCGCGCGATCTCCACGGCGTCTTCCGGCGTGATGCCTTCCTCGCCAACCCAGTCGTTCGCGGAAATGCGCACCGAGATCGGCTTGTCGTCTGGCCATACGGCGCGCACGGCATGGAATATCTCCAGCGGATAACGCATCCGGTTTTCCAGGCTGCCGCCATATTCGTCGTCGCGTGTGTTGGTCAGCGGCGTGATGAAGGAGGACAGAAGATAGCCGTGCGCGGCATGGATTTCGATCATGTCGAAACCGGCGCGATCGGCCATCTTCGCGCCTTCGACGAATTGATCGCGAACCTCGTCCATGTCGGCGCGGTCCATCGCCTTCGGCGTCTGGTTGTCTGGCGACCAGGCGATTTCTGAAGCTCCGAGAATTGGCCAATTGCCGCTTTCAAGCGGCCGATTGTCCTCGATCCAGCCAAGTTCCGTCGAACCCTTCGGGCCGGAATGGCCGAGCTGCATGCATATTTTCGCCTCGCTCTCGGCATGGACGAAGTCGACGATGCGCTTCCACGCTGCCTCATGCCCGGGTGCGTAGGTTCCCGGGCATCCCGGCGTGATGCGGCCCTGCGCGCTGACGCAGGTCATCTCGGTATAGACGAGGCCCGCGCCGCCCTTCGCCCGCTCGCCGTAATGGACGAGATGCCAGTCGGTCGGGCAGCCGTCGACGGCCTTGTACTGGGCCATGGGCGAAACGACGATGCGGTTCTTCAATTCCATGCCGCGCAGGTGCAACGGCGCGAACATGGGCCGGCGCACCGGCGCATTGGCAGGCGCCCCGGCGCGTGTCTGGAACCAGCGCTCCGCGCTTTCGAGCCATTCGGGGTCGCGCAAGCGCAGGTTTTCGTGGCTGATGCGCTGCGAGCGGGTCAGCAGCGAATAGTTGAACTGCACCGGGTCGAGGTCGAGATAGCGCTCGCATTCCTCGAACCATTCCAGCGAATTGCGCGCTGCCGATTGCAGGCGCAGCACTTCGGTGCGCCGCTCCTCCTGGTATCGCTCGAAGGCTGCTTCCAGGGTCGACTCGGAGTGCAGGTAGTCGGCGAGTGCAATCGCGCTGTCGAAGGCGAGCCGCGAGCCGGAACCGATGGAGAAATGCCCGGTCGCCGCCGCATCGCCCATCAGAACGACATTGTTGTGGTACCACTTCTCGCATATGACACGCGGGAAGTTCATCCAAACCGCCGAGCCGCGCAGATGATGGGCATTCGACATCAGCGCGTGCCCATCCAGATGCCGGGCGAAAATGCGTTCGCAGGTCGCGATCGTCTCCTCCTTCGACATGTGCTCGAAGCCCCATGCGTCCCAGGTCTTCTGCGTGCATTCGACGATTACCGTCGCCGTATCGGCGTCGAACTGATAGGCATGGATCCACATCCAGCCATGTTCGGTTTTCTCGAAGATGAAGGTGAAGGCGTCGTCGAACTTCTGGTGCGTGCCCAGCCAGATGAACTTGCAAAGCCGCACGTCGATGTCGGGTTTGAACTCCGATTCGTATTCGGAACGTACGGTCGAATTGATACCGTCGCAGGCGACGACGAGGTCGTAATCCCGGGCGTAGGATTCGGCGGAGGAAAATTCGCTTGAAAAGCGCATCTCCACCCCCAGTTCGCGGGCGCGTTCCTGCAACAACAGCAGCATCTTCATGCGCCCGATGCCCGCGAATCCGTGACCGCCGGAGACCGTGCGCACGCCCTGATGGATCACCGCGATGTCGTCCCAATAGGCGAAATTGGCCTTGATCGCTTCGGTCGATTTAGGGTCGTTGCGTTCCATGTTGCCGAGCGCGTCGTCCGAAAGCACCACGCCCCAGCCGAACGTGTCGTCGGCCTTGTTGCGCTCGAACACCGTGACCTCATGCGACGGGTCGCGCAATTTCATGGAAATGGCGAAATACAGTCCGGCCGGTCCGCCTCCGAGACACGCTACACGCATAGATCTGCTCCCTTTGGTCCTTTGGCGTCGAAACAGGGTCGCCGAAAAGCAATTTCAGGAACCGTAACCGCAACCATATCCCTCGAACGGAAAATTTCAAGCATGAAAGTTTAAGTATAAAACAATATGGTGCATATCACCGCTGCCGGGTTTTTTCTTGTGTGGAAGTTGGTCAACGGGACAGGGCGCCGCATTTTCACGCTCGCTTCTTGAAAGCGTGTGAAAATCCGTCTACTTCGCTTGCATGCGCGGGCAGTTATCCGTTCGGCGCGTCGCCGGAGGGGTGGCCGAGTGGTTTAAGGCAACGGTCTTGAAAACCGTCGTGCGGGCAACCGTACCGTGGGTTCGAATCCCACCCCCTCCGCCATCCTTAAGTCTTCGCTAACGCTGTCTTGTGAATCTTAAGGGATGGTCGGATTTCTGACAAAGTTTCAACGCAATTTCCCCTATGTTTCACCGCGCCCGGTCGGGTAGGGTGGCCAAAGGGCGGATTTTCAAGTCTCGCCTGGTTCGATTGGCGCGGG
>JAGRLL010000182.1 GCA_020441855.1 Nitratireductor sp. | reverse complement strand
CGGTGCACCTTGCCGATCACCGCATTGCGGGTCACCGATCCAAGCTCTGCCGCGATTTGACTTGCGCTGAGGCCTTCCATCCAGAGTTTCTTGAGAAGTTCAACGCGTTCGTCAGTCCAGGACATCCGATTCCTCACCGCCTTGCCGGGACAAACGCCGCCTGCTGCCGGCCGCGCATTTACGCCCGCCGGTCCCCGTCCGCGTCTGCCTGGGTAGATTGTCGGGTTCGCCGCGGAACCCCTGAATTCTTGCGCCGAAAACTATCGGCGGCCCGACTCCGAGGCAAGAGTCGCATCTGAAGAAGGAATCAATTTTCCAGATTGTCCCCAGATTGCGGAATCCGATTTCCAATAGCTGTGGAAAGCCGAATCAGAATTGCCGGGTTTGCGCACGCTTCTGTGGAAATCCCTGTCCATCACGTTCGCAAACCATCCTGCGCCGCCAGGCGCGCCACCCCCTGGGCGGCATGTCTGGACAATTGACATCTCCACTACACTGCATGGTATATACCGGTTCGGAACGATTGCCGCCGAAAGGCGGCTTTTTCTTTCCGGCGGCAGGCCGAGACCGGCCTGTGTGCAAGCGCTGTCATCGATAGCCGGAAATGTCCGCCTTCGCGGACCGCTGCCGGATCATGGGGCATTTCGGTACATGGCCATGCAGAACCAGAGTCACATATACGCAACCTTTTCGCCGCCCGCACTCACCTTCGAGCGCGGCGAGGGTGTGCGCCTGTATGACGACAAGGGCGAGGACTATGTCGATCTGACCGCCGGCATTGCGGTCAATGCGCTTGGCCACGCCCATCCCCACCTCGTCGCCGCGCTGAAGGACCAGGCCGAAAAGATCTGGCACCTGTCCAATCTGTTCCGCATTCCCGACCAGGAACGCCTTGCCGACCGGTTGTGCGCGGCGACCTTCGCCGAACGCGTGTTCTTCACCAATTCCGGTGCCGAGGCGATCGAGTGCGCGATCAAGACGGCGCGGCGTTACCATTGGTCGAAGGGCAACCCCCAGCGGATCAACATCCTGACCTTCGAAGGCGCTTTCCATGGCCGCACGCTCGCGACCATCGCCGCCGGCGGCCAGGCGAAATACCTTGAAGGTTTCGGTCCGAAATCGCCGGGCTTCGTCCAGCTTCCCTTCGACGACGAGGCGGCGCTGCTTGCCGCCATCGATGGCGAAACTGCCGCGCTGCTGATCGAGCCGATCCAGGGCGAGGGCGGCGTGCGCCCGGTGCCCGCCGCTTTTCTGCGCCGCCTGCGCGAATTGTGCGACGAGCACGGCCTGCTGCTGATCTATGACGAGATCCAGACCGGCGTCGGCCGTACGGGAAAGTTCTTCGCCTATGAATGGTCGGGTGCTGCTCCCGACATCATGGCCGTTGCCAAGGGCCTCGGCGGCGGCTTTCCCGTCGGCGCATGCCTGGCGACCGAGGATGCGGCATCCGGCATGACGCTCGGCGTGCACGGCACCACTTTCGGCGGCAATCCGCTCGCCATGGCGGTCGGCAATGCCGTGCTCGATGTCGTGCTGGAGGACGGGTTCCTTGCGCATGTTCGCGAAATGTCGAAGGTGCTGCGCCAGCATCTTGCCGAACTCGTCGACAATTACCCCGATCTGGTCGAGAGCGTGCGCGGCGAAGGCCTGTTGCAGGGCTTGAAGGCGAAAGTGCCCAACACCGAGATCGTGGCCGCCATGCGCAACGAGCGCGTGCTGGCGATCACCGCCGGCGACAATGTCGTGCGCTTTGCGCCGCCGCTGGTCATCACCGCCGAGGAACTGCGCGAGGCGCGTTCGCGCATGGATGCGGCCTTTGCCGCGCTCGCGGCGGCCGCCAAGACAAAGGAAGCTTGAGATGGCCGAAAGCGCGCGCCACTTTCTCGATATCTCTGCGCTGGAGGGCGAAACGCTCGCCGGCATTCTTGAAAACGCCAGCACGATGAAGGCCGATCTCAAGGCCGGCAATCGCGCCGGTTACCGTCCGCTGGCGGGCAAGATGCTGGCGATGATTTTCGAAAAGCCGTCGACGCGCACACGCGTATCCTTCGATGTCGGCATGCGCCAGCTTGGCGGCGAGACGCTGTTCCTGTCGGGCGCGGAAATGCAGCTTGGGCGCGACGAGACGATCGGCGACACCGCGCGCGTGTTGTCGCGCTATGTCGACGCCATCATGATGCGCACCACCGATCACGAGCGTCTGATGGAAATGGCCGAGCATGCCACCGTGCCGGTCATCAACGGACTGACCGACGACACCCATCCCTGCCAGATCATGGCCGATGTCATGACCTACCGCGAGAAAAAGGGCGATATCGCCGGAGCGCGCATCGCCTGGACGGGCGATGGAAACAACGTGCTGAACTCCTATATGGAGGCAGCGGCGCGCCTTGGCTTCTCGATGCATGTTGCCGCGCCGGAAGGTTCAGAGCCGATGGAGAAATTCGTCGACTGGGCCCGCGCCAATGGCGGTGACATCCATGTCGGCCACGATCCGGTTGCCGCCGTCGCGGGAGCCGATTGCGTCGTGACCGATACCTGGGTCTCGATGAACCAGGAGCATCGCGCCCGCGGCCACAACGTGTTCCGGCCCTTTCAGGTCAATGCCGATCTGATGGCGAAGGCAAAGCCCGATGCCATCTTCATGCACTGCCTGCCGGCGCATCGCGGCGAGGAAGTGACCGACGAGGTGCTCGACGGCCCGCAATCGGTGGTGTTCGACGAAGCCGAGAACCGGCTGCATGCCCAGAAGGCCATTCTGGCCTGGTGCCTGGGAACTGACAGCGCATCCTGACCTGGCCGGTTTGTCCGGCGGCTCAAAGGGTCGGCATGCCGGACGATTTGCTAGGATGAAGACACATCATGACCACGCTTGAGAAAAACCCCTTTGCGGCCATCGAGCTTGCCGGCGACGACAAGGTCGTGCCTTTCGAGGTCTCGCCGCTGGACATCCGGGGCCGTGCCGTTCAGCTCGGCCCGATGCTCGACGCCATCCTTGCCCGCCATGACTATCCCGCCAGCGTGGCCACGCTGCTGGGCGAGGCGGTCGTGCTGACCGTGCTGCTTGGCACATCGCTGAAATTCGAGGGAAAGTTCATCCTGCAGACCCAGACCGACGGGCCGGTCTCGCTGCTGGTTGCCGATTTCCGCACGCCCGACTCGGTGCGCGCTTACGCCCGCTACGACGCGCAGGCCGTCGAGACTGCGATTGCCGAAGGCCGCGCCTCGCCCGAGGCGCTGCTCGGCAACGGCTTCATGGCGATGACCATCGACCGCGGCCCGCGCATGCAGCGTTATCAGGGCATCGTGGAACTGACGGGCGCGACGCTTGAGGAAGTTGCCAGGCAATATTTCCGCCAGTCGGAGCAGATCCCGACCCGCGTGCGCCTTGCCGTGGCCGAGATGATCACGCCGGGCGAAAACGGTCCGCAGCGTGCCTGGCGCGCCGGCGGCCTGATGGCGCAATTCCTGCCCGAGGCGCCCGAGCGCATGCGGCAGAAGGATCTTCCCGGAGGCGAGCACCCCGAAGGTATCGAGACGGAGGATTCCTACAGCGAGGACAATGCCTGGCTGGAGGCGCAGGCGCTGGTGGATACGATTGCGCATGACGAACTCACCGACCCGGCCATCGGCTCCGAACGCCTGCTCTATCGCCTGTTCCACGAACACGGCGTGCGCGTTTTCGACGGCGTCAGGGTTGCCGACAGATGCTCGTGCTCGCGCGACAAGATCGTCGAACTGATCCGCGGCTTTCCCGAGGCCGAACGCGAGGAGGCCTTCGAGGACGACCGCATCGTTTCGACCTGCGAGTTCTGCAATGCCGTCTATGAGATCGCGCGCGACGAATTGTGAGGCGCCGCGCCGCCGGCGCCCTAATTGAGCACGGTGAGCGCGTCCGGCAGGTCGAGCGAGAAGGCGGGAATGGCGACGTCGAAGCGGTTGCCGTTTTCATCCGTCATGGTGTAGCTGCCGCGCATGAAGCCCGACGGTGTGGTGAGCGGGCAACCGCTGGTATATTCGAAGGAATCTCCGGGTCTGAGCAGGGGTTGTTCGCCAACGACGCCCGGCCCGCGCACTTCCTCTACTTCTCCATTCGCATCGACGATGTGCCAGTAGCGCGAAAGCAATTGCACCGTCGTGTCGCCGTGATTTTCGATCGTCACCTGATAGGCCCAGAAATAGCGGTCTTCTTCCGGTGAGGAGCGCTCGTCGATATAGACCGGCAAAACGCTGACGCTGATCTGGCGGGTTTCCTCGCGATACATCGGTTCGACACTGTTCCCGTTTGGTTGACCGGACCCGGATTTTGCCCACTTGCTGGCAAACGGCAAGGGTTAGGATTATTTCAGATCGCGGCCCATGCCAATCGTGGCATGTGGATACGACAAAGGGGATCGCGTGCTCGACGGCAGGATGCGAACGATCATCGGACCGGCGCTCGACCGGATCGGCCGCGCGCTGGCGAAAGCCGGCATCAGTGCCGACGCGGTGACGCTTGCCGGCTTTGCGCTGGCGCTTGCCGCAGCATGCCTGATTGCATTCGAGCACTATTTCGCCGGGCTGTTCGCGCTCGGCCTCAGCCGCCTTGCCGACGGCCTCGACGGCGCGGTGGCGCGTGCGACGAGGAAGACCGATTTCGGCGGCTTTCTCGATATCGTGCTCGACTTCGCCTTCTACGGCGCGGTGCCGCTCGGCTTCGTCTTTGCCGATATCGGGGCCAACGCCGTTGCGGGCGCCGCGCTGCTTTTTGCCTTCTATGTCAATGGCGCGAGCTTCCTCGCCTTTGCCGTGCTCGCCGAAAAACATGGGCTCAAAACGCTGGCGCGCGGCGAGAAATCGCTGTTCTTCACGACAGGGCTTGCCGAGGCGACCGAGACGATCCTCCTCTTCGCCGCCATGTGCGTCTTCCCGGCATGGTTTCCGTGGCTCGCCTGGGGCTTTGCGCTGCTCACCCTCTACACGGCGCTGTCGCGCATCGTGCTGGCGGCGCGCACCTTCCGCCGTTAGGTCACCTTCGCCAGCGCCCGGTCGATATCCTCGATCAGGTCGTCCTCGTCTTCCAGACCCACCGACAACCGCACCAGCCCGTCGCTGATACCGAGTTCGGCGCGCGCTTCCACCGTCAGGTTCTTGTGCGTCG
>JAGRLL010000181.1 GCA_020441855.1 Nitratireductor sp. | reverse complement strand
GTCAAAGTTCAACGCCGATTGACAGGATACTTTCGCCCATCAGGATGGCGAGATCCCGGCGGGCGGTCGCCAGCTGGGTCTTGGCTCGGTCACGTTCAACCCGGAACAGATCGGCCGCGACCTGGGCACGCTCGGTTTCCGCGGGCGATGACGCTCCTTCCTCGACGCGTTTCTGCAGTTGCGGAATTAACTGGTCGAAGCTGGCAATCTGATCGTCGAAGATTTCGATCCGACGTTGCGCACTAATGACGGTAATGAAGGCAATCGCGGTCTCGGATAACACTTGCAGCCGTGTCGCCCGCCTCTGCCAGATCGCAGAGCCGATGCCGGCTTCGCCGGCGGCGATGCGGGCTTCGCGCTTGCCCCCGAGTTCGACCAGTTGACTGAGCTGCAGGTTGGTTTCGGCCGAACGCGTTCCCTTGTACGGTCCTGAGCCGAGCGCGTTGTCCAGTTCGAACGAGGCTTCCGGGTTTGGCAATGCCCCTGACTGAATCCGCAGCCCACCGGCAATTCCGACGTCCCGCTCGGCGGCGGTAAGGCGGGGATTGGCAGCCAACGCGCGTTGCAACGCTTGCGGGAGCGAAATTGGTCGTGACCGCTCAGCGGCCACCGCTGGAATTGAGAGGACAAGCCATGCGCACGCAATGCGCACTGCCCCATTGATTCGGTGCATGAGATCGACCTGAAATGCGTAAAGACGACGCGCAGCCTACTGCGCGTGATGACGGTCTTCAGGTCAGGTGCTTGGGGGGCGGCGTGTCGAGCTTGGGGGAGTCCTCAAGCAAGCGTTGAGGCGCAGTAAAGACGATCTTGACCGGATGCTCGATTGGTGAGGTCATGAGCATGGGCGTCGGCATCATGACCGGTATATAAACAGAACAATGTTCCGCAAGAACAGGCGCCTTTGTGGAATCGCCTTCATCTGAGCCGCCACTGGCGGCGACACCTATCTCCGACACTGCCGTCGCGGCGAGGGCTTCCTTGGCATGAAAAGCGGCGTGGCCTAGGCCAACGAACAGATAAGTCAAGGCAAGCAAAAGCACCGTCCACCTACGTAGGTAGGGCGGCTTTTGCCTCGACGGAACCTGGAGCTTTCGGCCTCCCATGATACACTTATAGCGGACTAATTTTTGAATACTATCACATTATGTAGATGAGCAAGGGGGGCCTCCACGATGTCGGTCCGAGCGACCTGGGTCAGCTTCTTCCAAGCGAGTACATCATGCCACTGCAAGCGCAGTGCCTAACATCATTGTGTACCTAGCAAGGTGTCGCCACTCTGCAAGGGGTCGGCCTCGTCGACATCACGCCATTGCGTTCGGTGCCTCGCATTATCTTTGATTAGCCTGTCGCCCCAACGGTCCATACGTTTACGGCTCAATTGCCCATCATTGCGGCTCTGATCACCGGGCTCGCTTTCAAGCGTCGCAATAGATGCGCCGGGACCTACTCTCTACAATGAGCGGTTACGCTCTCGTTCTTGAGCCACGCCAATGCTGTCAGTTCGAATTATCGGGCCGGTGAGCTAAGACCGACGGACATGGTAACGACCCGTAGGAGCAAAAAACACAACTGCGCCCCGGCAGCGGCTTCAATCGTTCGCCGCAGCCGTTGCAATCATAAAAGAACTGGCATGCATCGGCCGGCATCTGCTCAGTGGCTTGGTGGCCGCATTTTGGACAGGTTATCGTCGATTCCATCATGACTACTTCACCCGAAATTAGCAAGAACGGGAAAGGTGTCGAGCATCCAATAGGAGAATCTCGATAATTGTCCCGTGATCATGGCGATGCCCATTAGAATCATGACCGCACCAGCAAAAAGCTGAAGGATGCGCCCGACGCGACCAATCGACCTGAGCCGGGCAAGAATGCCGTCGGTAAAGATGGCAGCTACCAGGAATGGCACGCCCAGACCGAGCGAATAAGCCGTCAGCAGCGCAACCCCCTTTGATACGGTCACCGAAGCTGCGCTCACGGTCAAGATCGCGCCGAGAATCGGTCCGATGCACGGGGTCCAACCGAATGCGAATGCCATGCCGAGGACGTAAGCCGCCGCGGGGCGCCCACCTGGAAGCGCCGTGTGGAAGCGGATATCACGCTCCATCCAGGCGGGACGTGCGAAGCCCAGCGTGAACACGCCGAATCCGATCACCAGCGCTCCTCCGACAATATTGAGTTCGTTGCGATATGAGAGGAGGAGTTGACCAAGCGCCGTGGCGCTAGCGCCGAGAATGACAAAGACCGTACCAAACCCAAGCACGAAGCACAGGCTTAGCGAAACGGCGCCTAGCCGGGGCAGTACAAGCACAGGGGCAGATTTGTCGATCGCCGACCGGCCAGCGACATAGGACAGATAGCCGGGCACGAGCGGTAGCACGCACGGGGAAAGAAACGACACGATCCCTGCCGCAAACGCCGCAATCAGGCCTGCCCACGAGGCTTCCATCATCATATGACTCGTAAACTCGCGTGAGGTATCATTGATGCTTGTCGCGCGAAGCACGGATCAGCTTTTGAAGCGCCGTCAGATCGGTCGCACCGCGGAGAATCTGGTCCCCGATCACGAAACCCGGCGTTCCATTGATCCGCAGGGCTTGCGCGAGAGCAAGGTTCTTCTCAAGTGCAGCCTGGATCGCCGGCTGCTTCATGTCCGATTTGAGACGCTCAATATCCAGGCCGACCTTTCCGGCGACCTCCATAACCGCATCCGGTTCGGTTGCACCGCGCAGTTGAAACAGCCCGTCGTGAAATGGCACGTACTTGCCCTGCTCGTTTGCGGCGAGCGCCGCCTTGGCCGCAAAGACCGAATTCGGACCGAGGATGGGAAACTCCTTGTAGACGACGCGCAGCTGAGGATCGGCACCGATCAGCTTCTCCATAATCGACGCCATTTTTCGACAATAAGGGCAATTGTAATCGAAGAATTCGACAAGCGTTGCATCGCCGGTCGGATTGCCGGCGATGGGGCTTGCCTTGTCTCGGAACACCTCTTCAGCTCGCGCCTTGAGAACGACTTGCGCTTCCGTCTCCCGCTGCGCTGCTTGCTTCGATTCATAGCGATTGACCGCCTGGATGATCACCTCGGGGTGATCTAGCAAATAAGCCCCCACACGCTTTTCAAACTCATCCTGCGGCACGTCGGTCGAAGCCGTGGGCGCGACCGCTCGTGGGTGGAACCCCGGATCGAAGGCGAACCACGCGACAGCAGCACCAAAAAGAATCACAAGCGGCGCGAGCCACCTGATCCATCTTCGCAAATGAAACCTATTGGCCATCGATTGACCTTTCCTGATGTTGCGCTTCGCGAGCGCATAAACTGCTGACAACGAACTGAGGCGCTCGTGTCATGCTCACTTCCGTTCGCCGATCTCAATCCGCTGAGCTTTGAGCGATCGCGCCTGCGGTCGGTTCCGCTCGTTGTTGGCTTTCCTGCTTCAGAAAGGCGATGATGTCGCGTCGAGCCGAGGCGTTCGGCACGCGGGCTGGCATTCTTACTCCAGCAATAAATTTGCGCGGATTAGCAAGCCACCGGTCGAGATTGTCAGCGGACCAGCGAATGCCAGATTGGACCAATGCCGACGAGTAATTGTAGCCGGCAGCCGATCCCGCCTTCCGTTCAAAGACGCCAGCGAGGCTCGGACCCGTCTTATTCTTTTCGAGCCCATGGCAGGCGGCGCATGTTTCACTGAACAGTTGCTGCCCCCGCGCGGGATTGGGTTCGGCGCTTGCGACGAACCGGGACAGGTCTTTCGCGCCGCCGGGGTTCGTTGAGCGGAAGAACGTGTAGGAAAGCGTAATCGCATTGATGTCCCGCGTGTCTCGGTCGGTCGCCAGAGCCGGATCGACAAAGAATACCACCGGCATATCGACCTTCTGGTGCGCTTCCAGCCGCTCCTCATCGAAGCAGAAGCACTGAATCTTGTTGAAATAGATGCCGGCACTCCCGGGCGTCACATTGAAGGTCGCGTGACCGACGATCGGCTGATCGCCGAGGTTCTCGGCCGAGAAAAACACAAGTTTGTTTTCTCCCAGCTGGACGTTCACCTCATTTTGTTCCGGCTCAAAGCGCCACGGCAAGCCCGGAGCGACATTGGCGTCGAACCGCACTGTTACCGTCCGCTGGGAGACGGCATCCGAGCCAGACGCCGTTCGCTGCGTTGTGCCCCCATAGCCAGTGGCCGCGCAAAACAGCCGATAGAGCGTCGGCGAATAAGCGACAAGGCCGAGCATGATGCCGATGACGGCAATGCACGGGACTAGGATCTTGAGATTCTTGTGGCGCGTCGGGCTCATTTCGGTTCTTTCGCAGGTCGGTTTCGATAACCTAATTCTTCGTTGGCCCGCCCGCTCCGTGCGTCATTGATTTCATATCGCCGGATTGCATGGCGCCGACCTTTGCCACAGAAACCGTAACGTCGATCTTGCCGGCCTTTTCGAAGGTCAAAGTAAGCGGAAACGTCTCGCCTTCCTTCAGCGCCTGCTTCAGACCAACCATCATCATGTGCATGTCTCCCGGCTTGAAGACGACCTTTGCTCCGGGATCGATTTCTACGCTGCGCAGCTCGCGCATGCGCGAAATGCCGTTATTTTCGGTTTCAGTATGAAATTGGACCTTTTGCGCCACTGGCGCCGTAGCGCTCAGCAGGCGATCGGCAGAGCCGCCATTATTAATGACAGCCACATAGGCTGCGCCGGCTTTCGCCCCTGCAGGCGTGGCCCGCGCCCAGGCATTCTCCACACGAATCGTGCTCGGGTGAGACGTTTGCGCTTGCACATGACCGGTCACAACGAACGCGATCAAGGCGCCTAAAATCAAATGACTTGCGAACCTCATTAACATCTCCCTACGACTTCGAATGTACTGTTTCCTTTCGCAGCCAAGCTGCGATTTCCTTGCCGCTCTGCGTGCCTTGAATGACGTTCACGAATTTTCCTTGCGGGTCCATCAGGTAGATGTACGCACTATGCACGACGAGGTAATCGTCATCGCCACTTTCGGATTTCTGTTTCGCCACATAGATCCGATATTCCTTTACGATGCGGTCGATCTGCGCTTGCGTGCCTGTCAGTCCGACAATTCGCGAGTCAAACGACTTCAGGTAATCGGATAACACTTCACGCGTGTCCTGGTCCGGGTCGACGGTGACAAACACCGGCTGCAACTTATTGGCATCCGCACCAAGCTCCTCCAGCGCCACACTGATATTGTTGAGCGTGGTCGGACATACGTCGGGGCAGTAGGTGTAGCCAAAGAACAGGACGAGCCACTTGCCGCGATAGGTCTGGTCCGTGACGGTTCCGCCACGGGTCGAAACCAGCGTAAACGGGCCGCCGATGTCAGCCGTGCCCGTCGTGGTGACGACTGGTGCCGGCTTCGATACGAACAACACAAGCCCCGCGGCAGCGGCGCACGCTGCCGTAAGCACGAGCAGTGCAGCTATGAGGAGCTTGAACGGAAGTCTCATCGGGATGTATTCGCGCACTTCATGATTTGATCTTTATTTCCCTGTGACCGAACCGGCCACCACTCAGCTACGGCTTCATCGATGGCGGGCTACGGCTTTCCTCCGCTTGGAATTGCCGTTGTTCCGGGGTCCAAAGCGTCTTCAGATACGTGATGACGGCTCGGATTTGCTCGGGCGAGAGCACGTCCGAGAAGGCCGGCATGGTCAACCGTGTGGTCTTGTTGAACGGATCTCGCAGACCTTTGCTAATCATGTCGTAGAGCATGGCGTCCGAATGCCGCCACGTGTGTCCCTCCGCATTGTGCGGAGGAGCAGGGAGCTCGCCGTGCTCGTCACGCTTTTGCCAATTCGGCGCCCCCTCTGCTTTGGCGCCATGACACGAGGCGCAAGACTGCTGGTAAACCTCGCGGCCGAAGTTGATGACGTGAGGATCGCGCGGGCGCAAATCGTCTGCAGCCCGGGCTATTGCAATGTGACCTGCCGCAGCGATGATCGCACCGAACGGGAGCTTATGCATTCACCTGGTTCCACCTGTCGCCCTGATCCGTGCTTCGGAACAGAGTCCCCTCCTCGCTGATGGCGTACAGAATCCCGGACGGCGAAAACGCGAGCGCGAAAATCTCGGAGCCTGGAGACTTCATCTGAGTCCATTTTTCGCCTCCATCCGCGCTGCGAAAGAGTCCCTTCTCGGTGGCAGCAAAAATGTGCGCCGGCTGCCGCGGGTCAAAAGCGACGCTGCGCGCAGGACTGCCGAGTCCTCCGGCGTCCTGCCACAAGCAGAAGCAATCCATGGCCCGCCGAATGCCCTTTGGCGCCGCGGCAAACAGCCAGCCAGTCTGCATACTTCCGGCCATGTTGGAATGGATCAGCTGACGGATCCCGCTTTGGGAGCTGCGATCCATCAAGCGCCAGCTCTTTCCGCCGTCCTGGCTCCGATAGACGCCGCTGTCTTGTACGACAGCGTAGACCGTGTCTGGTTGTGTGGTATGCGCGGCAACCGCAATGACGCTCTGGTTTGGAAGTCCGTCGTCGCGTGGGACCCAGGTCTTGCCTCCGTCATCCGTCCGGAGCACGCCGAGACCCCGGCCGGCAATATACATTACCCCCTTGATCGCCGGAGAGTCCGCCAGGCTAGCGATTTCGCCATGTTCTGCGGCGGGGACCGCAATGTTTCGCCAGCTCTTTCCGCCATCGTCGCTTCGGTAGAGCGCGTGCGGATACGCCTTCAGCAAAATGTCCGTGTGGGAATCGTAGGCGAGCGCAACAACGTGTTCTTTCGCCGACTTCTCTGCCGCGGCGGGTGCCGTCCAGATGCCAAATAACAGCGCGATCAACACCGTCGCTGCGCTGAAGCCACGCACAAACCAATCAAAGCGTCTCATTCAGTTGTATCCTCACGCGAGGGATCAATTCGCCAAGACCGCCGCCGAACAAGCCGGCAGCGGTGTTGGTTTTCGGTTGCCCGGCTTTCCCGCTCATTGGGCGTCCGCGCTCAGCCTTTATTCGGCGTTGCGGGAGCTTGCTTCTGCCCGTTGGGCTGATCGCCCCCATGATGATCCATGTGGCTCTGCATCATGGTGTTGCAGGTTTCCATCATCTTGCTCATCTGGGTCATCATATTCATCATTCCATTCATGCCGGCGTTGCCGCCCATCATTCCTTGCTGGCCATTGTTTCCGCCACCCATCATGCCGTGCTGGCCGCCGTTACCCATCATTCCCTGATCGTTCGTAGAGCGGGACTGGGCCTGCTTTGGCGCGTTTTCGGCATAAAGTGAAGGTGCGGCGGCCGCAGCCGCAATGAGGGTAGCGCCGAGCAGGACTGCCTTTGTGAACTTACGCATGGGACTCACTCCTTTCGTTGATCGCTTGCTGTTGTGTGACTTGCGCTTGCGTTTCGGCGTGGCCCTGGCAACAGCTCGCGCCCGACCGCTCGTTATTCACCTTGTTGGCACCCAATACGGCTGACGAGGCGACAACTTCCTTCGCGTCTCCTGACGGCGCGGACTGCTTTTCGCAAGAACGACCCATCATGCATAAGCCGAGCCCGCACATGACGAGGCAAGGCAGCGTGCTCAGAAGGATCGGCGCTATGCCGGCGGCGACCAGCCAACCCCAGTTGAGGCCGATACCGGCTAGCAGCACGACTGCGCCGATGATCCAAAGCCCACGTCGGTTGCCGAGATAGTACCTTGCCGCGTTGAGTACGCCGCGCCCGAGCGACGGCTCGGCGTTGGTGGTGGATTGCGATACCGTCATGCGATTTCTCCTTTCGATTTCCTATTTCTCAGTGGTGGACCCGGCTGGAAACCGGACAACACGTCCGCCGCAAGAAGTCGTTGTGTCTTGTTCCGGGTTCTTCTGAGCTTGCGGCGCATCACCCCTGACGATGATGCATTTGACGAACGCTATATTCGCGGGCTCGTCCCACTCTGCGGGTCCGATGAGTCGACCGATTTCCCGACCCTCCCGATCGATCACGAGCGTTGTCGGAAGTCCGACGACGCTCAGCTTACGCGTCGCGTCTCCCGAAACATCGAGATACATTCCGAGCTTTTTGATTCCGATCTCGGCGAAGAACTTGCGCACTACCTCCGCTCCGCCGCGGTCGATCGACAGCGGCACCACCTGGAAATCTCGTCCGCCGAGCGTCGCCTCCAGCCGATCGAGCGCCGGCATCTCCTTGCGGCACGGGACGCACCACGTCGCCCAGATGTTGAGGAGAACGAATTTGCCGTGGAAATCCGAAAGGCCGCGCGACTTTCCTTCTCCATCCACAAACTGGACCGCTTGAAGGGGTTTCGGCTTGTCACGCAGAACGATCTTCTCTGCCAGCGGCTCCGCGGCGGCCGCCGTCGTCGAAAGCGCGGCAATCGCCGCGAATATTGCGATTCGACGGCGACTGAGACGGGTGATTGATCGTTGTGCTCGTGTCATTGCTGCTGGAGCTTTCGGATCAACGGGAGAATTTTTTCCTCCAGAACCTTCGGCGTCACTGCGCCGATGTGTTTGTAAGCGATGCGCCCCTTCTTGGTGACCACGTAGGTCTCCGGCACTCCGTAAACGCCCCAATCGATCGCCACACGGCCATTGATGTCGGCTCCCGTGCGCGTGTAGGGGTCGCCCATCGTGTTGAGCCACCGCGCTGCGTTATCAGGGAGGTCCTTATAGTTGAGGCCGTGAACGGGCACGCTGTTGCTGGCCTTGAACTGCATCAGCACCGGATGTTCTTCGCGGCACGCGATGCACCACGAGGCAAAAACATTGACGAGCGAGACTTGGCCGTTGAGGTCAGCGCTCGACAGTCCGAGCGTACGTCCCTTGACCGGTGGTAGGCTGAACCGAGGCACGGACTTTCCGATCAGCGCCGAAGGAATCCTGCTGGGATCGCGTGTCAATCCTTTCGCCAATGCAAGCGCAAATCCAACAAAGATGAACAGAGGGGCCAGAAGTAGGAGCCGGCGCTTCTGCGGCAGAGCATCATCCGGCGCAACGCTCATTGTCGCGCGAATCGGTTCGCTCGTAATGCTCGTAATGGAGTGGTCGACCGTCATTGTCGGCGTTTCCTCAGAAAGTAACGACAGATAAAAAATAAGCCAACTGCCACGACGATAATGACCGCTAGGCCGAGCACTGTCATTGCGAGCACGGCCAATTCATGTGCGACGTCAAGTTCGTTGAAATCAAATCCCACGCTCTTGGCGTCCTACTCGACTGCGAAAACTTTGGTGGGGTCACTTCCAATTTCATAGATTCTAAACGGTGCTGCCTTTGGACCCATCATCCCTGGTGTTCCCGTCGGCATACCAGGCAGAGAGATGCCGCGAATATGGGGATGATTTGCGAGAAGCCTCTTCACCACATCGACAGGCACGTGGCCTTCGACGGCATATCCGTTGATGACCATCACGTGGCACCCCTCAAGCTTTTCGGGAACGCCCATCTGCTTTCTGATCGATGCAAGATCCTGCTTCGCATCCACCTTCACATCGAAGCCATTGCTGCGCAGATACTTGGCGTACTCCAAGCAACAATCGCAGCTCGGATTTCGGTATAGGATGGCCGATAGCTTTTCTTCGGCATTCGCCGGCGTGACGATCGCCATGAACCCTAAAATCGAAACCAAAACGGCCGAAACGGTCGCATTCGATTTGATATTTCCACGCTGCATATTTTGCTCCTCAGATAGCTTTTGGAAGTTGTGCGCTCTTAGCAATGAACGCTTCGATTTCACGCGGATCGGAAAACACGATGTATGCGCGGTCGTTTTTCATGCCCGCAGAAAGCAATACGGGATGACCCGCATTTGGCCCGAGATCACTGGAATCCGTTTTGAAGTGCAGATTGAATTCCGGATAGGAGACGGTCTTGCCAGAAGCCATCGTCAGTAGAAAACTGCGGTCAAGCTGCCGGATTGATCGCACCTGGTGCGCCGGGCCGATCGTCTTGAGATTCAAAGCCCGAATGACGTTTTCTTCAGAAGACGCTCTATCAGGCCGCCGTTCATTTTGAACGCTAGCTTGACTGCGCCCGCCAAGTGAAAAAGAGCCTATCAAGGCGGCGGCCGTCATGATGAGTGAACGGCGATGAACCAAAGATCGTCGCGCAGAGAACATTTTCGTTCGTCCTTTCCTTGGTTTTGCTGTACGCTTAAGCTAGTTGCGAAGGTGCTCCGATTTATTGTTTCGGACATTGTTCTTTGATCGCGGTCCCAATCTCAGCGACATTCGAGAACACGAGCGAAGCGCGGTCACCCTGCATACCTGCAGGCAGGAGGACCGGCTTGCCGTCCGACGGGCCAGAGGTGCTGGAATCAACCTTGAGTCGCAGGTTCAACTCCCAGAACGGGCGCTCTTTGCCGTCAGCGGTCGTCACGAAGAACGTATCCTTGCAGTGCCGTATCGCCGTAACCCGCCCGTCAGGCTTGGCCGTTTTGAGAGGTTCCGGCGCCTGACCGCGCGCTTCTTCGGCGGGGATCAATCCCTGTGCGACGACCGTCTTGGCCCCATCTGACGCCAAGCCGATCTTTAAAAACGCGATGAGATCGCTGCGCGCCCTATCGTCACGAATGCCGCTAAACGTCATGTAGGTGCCGGGAACGAATGCTTTTGGATCGGCGAGCCAGGCGTAGAGCGTGTTCTCGTCCCAGACAAAGTCCTTTGTCTTGAGAGCGCGCGAATACCGGGGGAAGTCCGATACCGAGGCTGCTTTCTTTCCCCACAAACCGGAGAGGCTCGGTCCGGTCAGGTTCAAATGGGGTTCAAGCGAATGGCAGCCGGCGCAAGCGCCATAAATTTTGGCACCGCGTCGAGGGTCTCCATCCGCATGCGCCGCATTCAGCGCTACCGACAAGAGAACCACTGCGCCGGCAAATCCAATTGAATGTGAGGCCATCTTCATTTGATTCCCGCTCATGCGATGCGAATGACGGCCATCAGTCCTGAAACCTGATGGTCGGTGATGTGGCAATGGATCATCCAGTCCCCCGGATTGTCGGCGACGAACGCGACTTCGACTGTCTCTCTCGGCGACACCAGCACTGTGTCCCCCCATAGGTTGTGGCGAGTGGGCGATCCATTGCGCTTGAGGATGCGGAAGCTGTGGCCGTGCAGATGCATCGGATGCCACCAAGCGGTTTCGTTGACGATCGCGAGCACAATGCTTTGTCCGCGCCTAAGCGTCAGAAGCGGCGGCATGTCGGCGTGACCGTCGCCGGTCATTGATTGGCCATTGATAGCCCAGACCGCACGGTGGCTCATGCCGGACATGCCCATGCCCCCCATCATGCCACCACTCATCATTCCGCCGCCTATCATGCCGCCGCCCATCATGCCGCCCTGCAGTCTGAGCTCGTGACGCTCGGCACTCGGGAGGTCTGGTTGCGGCAGTGGATTGGCGGGCAATGCCAGCGGCGCATTGGGAGGATTTTTGCGGATGGGCGGCGTTTGCTCGTACGCGAGTTGAGTGAGCCAATATGAGCGGTCCTCATAGAACTCGTCGATGACCCGATACCGGTGGCCCGGCTCACCCTGCATATCGAGAACGACATCGACCCGCATGGCGGGACCTAGCAAAACTCGGCCGCCTTCAGGCTCGTGCGGATCGCAGGGTTGGCCGTCGAGTGCGACCACCAGCGGCCGATGTTTCTCGAACCGCAACGCCATAATGCGCGCCAGCGAAGCGTTGACCAGACGCAAGCGCACGCGCTCGCCTGCGCGAACCCGCTCGTCGGTAGAAATGGCGCCGTTCAAGGTGACCGTGTTGCCAATGCGACCGGCCATGCCCGCATCCATGGCGTTGCCGAAGCCGGACGCGATCTGGGCGTCAGAGGTGAGGCGCCAATCCGTGAGCACCCAAAGAACATCGCGGTCGACTGCGACGCGCTCGCGCTCCTCGACGATGAGAGCACCCGCTAATCCGCGCCCGAGCTGCCGTAGACTGTCGGCGTGCGGGTGGTACCAAAAAGTGCCGGCGTCAGGCGGCGTGAATTCGTACGTAAAGCGTTCGCCGGGCTTGATTGGCTTCTGCGTCAGGCCAGGAACGCCATCCATGGCGTTTGGCAACCGGATTCCGTGGCAATGGACCGTCGTGTCTTCATCGAGTCCGTTCTCGACGACAATCCGAGCCGGCTCCCCCTGTCGAAGCCGCAGCGTCGGGCCTGGTACGGTCGTGTTGTAGGCCCAGACATCGGTCGTCGGCGCTTCGTCACCCCCGAGAGTGACTTGCCCAGGCGCAGCCCGAAGCTCGATGCCGGCAGCGGCTTTAGCCCTCGCCGAACCGGACGGGAGGGATGGCATCAAGACGCAACCAGCGCCCGCCAGAAGCAAGCTTCGGCGCGATACAGCAGAATGCAATACTACGTTCACGTTCGACCCTTACCGCTCATCGTGATTGATGAAACGCCAGTGTTCGGTTGCGAGGAACCTACTGACCGCCGCACGCGCCTTTCACGGCACGTGCACGCGTTTCGTCCGCTCGGCTCAGTCGCTCAGCGCGACAGCCGTGACGTCAGTCGATGTTGATGGGTCTTGGAGGGTAGGGATCGGGCGCCGACGGCCTGCCATCGAGCGCCGCATATCGTACAGTAAGGACCGGCGCAGGCTTGCGCATGGGGACCGCAAAGCTGCTCTGGTCAACGTTCGCTACAATCGGCGAGACGCAGATAGCCGCACAGCCCATGGCTTTCATGCCATTATCGCTGCTGCCCGGAGGACATCCATGGCAACTATTATGTCCGCCGACGGCGGTGCCGGATCCGACGGACATCTTCAACGCCATATCGCTCGCTTGGATGACAGACAGGCTCATTCCCACAGTGACGAACACCGTGAGAAAGAGTGCGACAAGCTGTCGTGCCGACCAGCGTTTCATGACGCTTCAATGCTCGCACTAAAGTATGCCGAAAACAAGTCCTTCTGATAGCCTGGAACACCCAAACGGCAGGGTCGGCAGAATGAACCGGTGAGGTTTCTCATCTGAAGAACAGGTATTTTATGAGGGCCGCGGCCAAGAGCACCAACACAACAAGGGCGACAACGCCGAAAAGACCCATGCCCCACATCATCCCGCCGCCCATCATGTCCTGCATCGTCATCTCCTCCACTCACTCGGCGCCTCCCGAATGACTACGGATTCCATCTCGTCCTCTGAGACTGAGACAAATTTCGTCGGCAAGTGCCATCCCTTGATGAGTCCGTAGATCGCGGGAATCACCACCAAGGTGAGCACGGTCGACGACATCATCCCGCCAATCATGGGCACGGCGATACGCTGCATCACCTCCGAGCCGGTGCCGGTACTCCACAGAATCGGCACGAGCCCCGCCATGATGGCGACAACCGTCATCATCTTTGGCCGTACACGCTCCACTGCACCCAACATGATTGCCTGATGCAAGTCAGCGCGCGTTAAGGATCGGCTTTCCCGCGCACACTTGTCTCTCACTTCCGCCAGCGCCTGCTCGAGATAGATCAGCATGACGACGCCGGTCTCCGCGGCAACGCCGGCGAGGGCGATGAAGCCGACCGCGACCGCAACCGAGATGTTGAAGCCAAGCCACCACATCAACCACACGCCGCCGACAAGGGCGAAAGGCAAGGAAAGCATCACGATGAGCGTTTCCGTGAGCTTGCGGAAGTTGAGAAAAAGCAGGAGGAAGATGATGAGCAACGTCACCGGGACGACGATCTTCATGCGCGCCTCAGCTCGTTGCAGGTACTCGAACTGCCCGCTCCAGCCGATGGAGTAGCCGGGTGGCAGCTTGACCGTTGCCGCAACAGCCTTCTGAGCGTCGGCGACATAACCACCGAGGTCGCGCCCGTTGATGTCGACATAGATATAGGTTGTGAGCTGACCATTCTCTGTGCGGATCGATGTCGCGCCACGGGTAAGCTGTACCTTAGCGATCTCGCCTAATGGTACGGCGCCGCCGCCAGGGAGCGACACCTCGACGTCCTTCGCGATCGTCTGCGGGTTTGAACGCAAGTCGCGTGGATAGCGGATCGTCACGCCATAGCGTTCGCGTCCTTCGACCGTCGTGGTGACGGTCTGACCGCCGAGCGCCGTTGCAATGACATCTTGGACATCGCCGATAGCAAGGCCGTAGCGGCCCAACGCCTCGCGGTCCGGAACGATGTCGAGGTAATACCCGCCAATCACCCGTTCGGCATACGCGCTTGACGTGCCAGGCACAGTTCTCAAGGTGGCTTCGATCTGGCGCGCAATCTTTTCCATCTCGCCGAGATCGGTGCCGAAGACTTTGACGCCGACTGGCGTGCGGATACCGGTCGCAAGCATGTCGATACGTGCCCGAATCGGCATGGTCCATGCATTCGAGACACCAGGGAACTGCAACGCCTTGTCCATCTCAGCCTTGAGGCTGTCGATGGTGACGCCGGCTCGCCATTGCTCTTTGGGCTTGAGGTTGATGATTGTCTCGAACATTTCCGTGGGGGCTGGGTCGGTCGCCGTCGCCGCGCGCCCCGCTTTGCCATAGACGGACTCCACCTCAGGGAATGACTTTATGATGCGGTCCTGCATTTGCAGGAGTTCGGCAGCCTTGGTCACCGAGATGCCCGGCAGCGTCGTGGGCATGTACATCAGCGTGCCTTCATTAAGCGTCGGCATGAACTCGGAGCCAAGCTGACGCGCCGGCAAAATGCTGACTGCGAGGGCAGCCAACGCGAGAACAATGGTGAAGGTTTTCGCCTTTAGCACGCCGCGGATGACTGGCCGGTAGACCCAGATCAGGAACCTGTTGATCGGATTCTTGTGCTCCGGAATGATCCGGCCGCGGACAAAAATCACCATAAGCGCCGGCACCAGTGTCACCGAGAGCAAAGCAGCCGCAGCCATCGAAAAGGTCTTGGTGAAGGCGAGCGGACCGAACATTCGGCCTTCCTGCGATTCCAACGTGAAGATCGGCAGGAACGAAACGGTAATGACGAGCAGGCTGAAGAACAGCGCCGGGCCAACCTCGCTGGCCGCGTCTATGAGGATTTGTACGCGTGGCTTGCCGGGCGGTGCACGCTCCAGATGCTTGTGCGCATTCTCTATCATGACGATGGCGGCATCGATCATGGCGCCGACCGCGATGGCGATGCCGCCGAGACTCATGATGTTCGAGCCAAGCCCGATCATCTTCATGGCCGCGAATGCCATGAGAATTCCGACCGGCAGCATCAGGATTGCGACGAGCGCGCTGCGGAAATGAAGCAGGAAGACAATGCAGACCAGCGCGACGATGACGCTTTCCTCAGTCAGCGTATGCTTCAAGGTCTCGATCGCCGCCTCGATCAGATCCGAGCGGTCGTAGACGGGCGCGATCTCAACGCCCTTGGGCAGGCTCGGCAAGATATCGGCCAGCCGTTGCTTGACGTTATCAATCACCGTCAAGGCATTCGCGCCGAAACGCTGCAATACGATGCCGCTTGCGACCTCGCCGTCGCCATTGAGTTCAGTGATGCCGCGCCGCTCATCCGGCCCGATTTCAACGCGCGCAACATCCTTGAGACGCAAGGGAATGCCGCCGTCGGTCTTGAGGACGATGTTTTCGATATCAGCCGGCGATTTGATGTAGCCGCGGCCACGGACCATGTACTCGAATTCCGACAGCTCAAGCGTCCGACCACCAACATCGCTGTTGCTGGCGCGCACGGCATTGCGCAGCGCCGACAGCGAGATTCCTTGGGCCCGCAGCCGCAGGGGATCGACGACGATATTGTATTGCTTGACAAAGCCGCCGACGCTCGCAACCTCTGCCACGCCCTCCGCCTTGGAAGCGGCAAAGCGCACCACCCAATCCTGCAACGAGCGCAGTTCGGCCAGCGTCATGTCTTTGGCGATGAGGGCGTATTGATAAACCCAGCCGACCCCCGTGGCGTCCGGACCGAGACCGGGAGTGACGCCCGCTGGCAGGCGCTGCGCCGCGGCGTTGAGATATTCGAGCACGCGGCTCCTCGCCCAATAGGGATCCGTGCCATCCTCGAAAATGACGTAGACGAAGGAGACGCCGAAGAACGAGAAACCGCGCACCACCTTCGATTTCGGCACCGTCAGCATCGCCGTCGTCAACGGATAGGTGACCTGATCTTCGACCACCTGCGGCGCCTGGCCGGAGTATTCGGTGTAGACGATCACCTGAACGTCCGAGAGATCCGGGATAGCGTCGAGAGGCAAAGTCCTGAGCGCATAGACACCGGCCGCGACCGCAAAGACCGTGCCGACGAGAATCAGGACGAGATTGCGTGCCGACCACGCGATGAGTCGGGCGATCATGGTGTGCTCTCCGCTGCAGCCATGCCGCTCAACGCAGCTTTCAAGTTGCTCTCTGCGTCGATCAAGAAGTTCGCGGCCACGACGACGCGATCACCGGATAAAATCCCCTGGCTGATTTCCGTGAAGCCGCCTCCTTGTGCCCCGGTCGCAACCTCGCGCGGCTTGAAACGGCCCTCCCCGATGTCGAGGATAACAATCTTCCGCGTACCGGTGTCGATCACCGCGCTGTCGGGAACAGCCACGACGGGATTGCTGGTGCCGGCTGCGATCTCGACGTCGGCATACATGTCGGGCCGCAGCACGCCATCAGGATTAGCGATTTCGATACGCACCTTGGTCGTGCGAGCCTGCTTATTGACTTGTGGGTAGATGAGGTTGACGCGGCCTGCAAAAGTTCGGCCCGGGAAACTCCGCACGCGGATGGTAACGTTTTGTCCCAATCTGATGGTGCCGAGATCGTATTCCGGCACGTCGGCGAGCACCCACATCACAGAGATGTCCGCGATCCGAAACAGCACGTCGCCCGCCGCCGCCTTCATTCCGGCGACGACATTGCGCTCCAGCACGAAGCCATCTCGCGGCGCAGACCATCTTATGGAGTGCGGCACTTTGCGTGTGCGCTCCATTTCGGCGATGACGTCGTCTTGCACATTGAGATTCTGCAGACGGCGGCGGCTACCCTCGAATCCTGGATTGGAAATGAGCTGAGCCGCGGCCGAATTGATGTCCGGGGAATAGAGTTCCAGCAGTGGCTGGCCCTGTCGCACTCGATCTCCGGTCGTGACGTTTTCCACTTTGTCGATGAAAGCATCCGATCGGGTTGCGACAACGGAAATGCGGCGCTCATCAAGTTGCACCGTGCCGGGTACGCGCACCTGCCGAACGATTGCGCGATCGGAAACGACCTCCGATCGGACGCCTGTCCGCTGCAACTTGCCAGGCGCAACCTTAACAATAGAGGCGTCCTCATCCTCGCCGGCATAGACGGGAAGGTAGTCCATCCCCATGGAGTCCTTCTTCGGAACCGGCGAAGTGTCGGGAAGCCCCATGGGATTGCGGTAGTAGAGAATCCTCTTCGGCTCGCTGGCCGCTGTACTCTTCGTGATGCTGGCCGGCTTATTGTCGAAGCTAATGTCCTCGCTCGCGTAGACCGGGACGAATTCCCGCCCGTTTTCGCTTGTCTTCGGAGTCGCAGAATAGGCGGGACGGCCATCCGGATCTCGATAATAGATCACGGGTCCCAGTGCCACCGGACTGGCATTTGCCGGAATGGACGCCGCGCTCTCGAGCCAGGGCATGGCTCGAAGCCAACTCGGCGCAAGCCCCACGGACGGCAGCGCGAAATCGCGATGTCCAGCCCAGAATCCTCCCGCCCCCGCCGCCAGGATGGCGGCGAGGGTGAGGCCGGTTCGACTTTTCCGGTTCATGGCACGGCCTTGAACGAAAGCTTGTTCTCGACCGTGCCCGTCTCGCCCTGCACCTTTGCACCGAGCGAGAGACGCCAACCGCCGGCCATCATTAAGTTAGCCTTGAAGCGATAGATGCCGGTCTCCGTCGAGGGCAGTTGCTCGATCGGCGCCGTCATCGTTTCCATCCCATCGGGAGCCATATCGACGCGCTGGGCGAAAATCACCGCGTTTGGCACGGCCTTGCCGGAGCGTTTGTCAACCAACCGGACGGCGACGATGGCGCTGTCGCCTTTCTTGATCTCGGTCTGAACGAGTTGAAATTCATAATCTCCGATTTCGGCCAAGGCCGGCGAAACGACTCCCGACAACCCAAGTCCGATGAGCGCCGCGGCTGCAGCGTGTTTCACATTCAAGAAGTTCATTGGTCAAAGTCCACAGTTCATCGTTGACCGCACGAAATGCGCGGCGGGTTCGTGGCGACACGCCACGTGCTCACGCCGCACGGCGATCGGCCGCGCGGCGCCAAGACGGCTCAAACGAGCCGGCGATGAACTTAAGTTCGGGGCGGACGGAGCGGCGGGGATTGAGGAAGAATGTCCCGCTCCAAGTCATTATATAGAGCGATCGCCTGGCCGCTCGTCAAAGACAGCATGAACGCCACGGCTGTGGGCGCATTCGAGACACTGTCGGCCACGCACGACACGGCGAGCGGACAGGATTTCTGCTGGTCCGGCGCAACCGGTCCTTGTTCGGGGCAACAGGGCATTCCGTCCGGCATGGACATGGATTGCATGTCGCTCGTCCCAGCCGACATGCTAATCATCGCCGTCGCGCCTTGTGATGCCGCAACCGGGGCTACCAAAAGGCCGACGACCGCAAGGATCGAAAACAGGCGATGGAAAAAAGTTCGGAGCTTCACAGACCCACGTATCTCACATGTTGCCGCACTACGAGAAGGAGTTTCTAGCTCACATTATCGTCAACTATCTGACGGTTATGGCTAATTCGTGAACACCTCTTAGTGTCTGTCAGGCGCTTTCGAGCCGACGTTTTAACTGCCGCCATTTTTGGTGGATTTGCGGGGCCATGACCTTCCAGTTACTGAAAACCCATCTTCGCTCTTCAGCGACAGGTCTAGCAAAAGCCGGTTGTAAATGGCGATATGCACGACTTAAGCAAATCGACGCCGAAATTAACCTTAAGGACCGCAGTAATCCTACACCAGGCCATTAACACTAACTTTACGCTCTGACTCGATCACTCGCTCTCGACCACTCAACTTGCACCATTCTTGCGGGAAAATGGCTCATCGTAGATACGGCGTTTCAAACCGTGACAACGGATCAAGTATGATGGGGCATTCGAGATGAGTCAGATATATCTTTCCCAGATCCTTGATCCAAAGCAAAACAACTTCAACATGCTGCGCTTGCTCGCAGCTGCCGCCGTCGTCATCTCGCATGCCATATTCCTGAAGTCCGGGCAAAAGGGGGACGAGATCCTTGCCGGGATCACCTATTACAATCTCGGCGATCACGCCGTTAACGTGTTCTTTGTCTTGTCGGGGCTTACAGTCGCAGCCAGCCTGGCGCGTTCATCTTCAATCCCAGAATTTCTTGTCGCCCGTTGGCTACGCGTTTTTCCGGCTCTAGCAGCCTGCGTTGTATTGCTGGTCTTGTTAGGCGTCATCGTCACAATTTGCGCGCCGACGCAATTCCTGGCGGATTCTCGGGTCTGGCGATACGGCCTGAAGACGCTTTTGCTCAGCTCCGCAGCGACGGGCCTGCCTGGCGTTTTTGAAGCCAACCCCCATCCGTCGGTCATGAACGCCTCGATCTGGACCTTGAAGTACGAGATGGCGTGCTACCTTGCCTTGGCGTTGATTGGTTTCGCCGGTCTTTTGCGCAGGCGTCAATTCACCTATGTGCTGGCCACATCTTGGGTGGTCGCCGGCGGCTTCCTGTTGTTTCGAGCCGGACATGATGCGCTACCGATCGATCAGGCGGCCCGATTTTGGTTATGCTTCTCGTTCGGCGTGAGCCTCTATGTCTTTCGTGACAAGGTTCCGTTGTCGATCATGGGCGTCCTGGCGCTCAGTCTTACCCTTTGGATAGCGGTGGGCACAGGATGGGAGAGAATTGTCTCGCCGCTCACGACGGGGTATGGCGCAGTCTGGCTCGCGAAAATGCCCATCGGTCCGCTTCGGAGCCTAACCAACAAAATGGACCTCTCGTACGGAATCTACATCTTCGGCTGGCCCATCACGCAAACCCTCGTTTTGGAATGGCCCGCCATTGGAACCTTTGCAATCGTGTCGGCCTCTCTGGTTCTCTCCGCAAGCGTTGCGATTCCGTCGTGGTTTTTTGTCGAGCGGCCTGCGCTGCGCGCCCGCAAGTCAGTTATGACCATGCTCGAAAATCTTACCGGCCGGATCGCGCGATCGCGACGCTTGCCTACAACAAACATCGCTCGCAGCTAGGACAGCGATGACTGGTGCATACGATGAACGCAATGCTACCCGTCCTGCCCAGTCTAACGATGATTCGGCGATCGCCATTCAACGCAAAATCCGCCGACGCGTGACGATCACCCGTCCAATCAGATTCGGCAGCCCCTAGCGTTGCCGGTGTTGGTTCATATCAGCCGACCGCTCGCGTTCCCACGAACTCCATATAGGTCCGCCGACCGTCCACCCCGAAAAGAACGACGGCGTATCGTTCAGGCGTGCCGCCTTCCATGCCCGGCGATCCAACTGGCATTCCCGGAACGGCCAAGCCGGTGGCGGCAGGGCGCTCCTTCAGCAGGCGCTCGATGGCTGGCGCGGGAACGTGTCCTTCGATGAGATATCCGCCCGCTTCGGCCGTATGGCACGCGGTCAGATCGTCCGGAACGCCGAGACGCCTGCGGATATCTTGCAGGTTGGTGGTTTCCTGGACTGCAACGCTAAAGCCCGTTGCCTTGAGATGATCCACCCAACCCGAACAGCAGCCACAATTCGGGTCCTTGTGAACACGAATGAGGAGCGGCTCTGCCGCCGCCGAAACACGCGGAGACATCAACGCCACCGCAACAATTCCCAGTGCGCTTCGCCGCGAAACGGCGCCGTATGTACGTGACATCCTGTCCTTCCTTTCCGAGCCAATCGCTTTCATTGCCAGCTTCCCTTCATTGTGCGCCTTCTCGTCACTGCCCGACCGCCGGCTGCATCGTGCCAAGGATGCTTACCGCCAGGAGAATGATCCATCCCAGGAACTGCTCTCCCAGCACATGGTTGCGCAGCCTTGCGGACCATCGCGCCAACTCATCGGCCGCGTCCGTTCGAGCCTTGTTCATCGACGGAACGAGCCAGAACCGGTTCGCGACCGCAAGCGCCAGCATTCCACCAAACAAGACAAGTTTTGCCAGAAGAATTTGGCCGTATGGCGTGCTCAGCAATCCCGACGGTGATCCGACCAGGAACCAGCTATTGACGAGGCCCGATCCGATGAGCGTGGCGACCGCGATATATCCCATGCCGGAGAACCGCATCAGAATTCGATCCACGTCCTTCGATCCCACCCCCAGATCCGTCCCGAAGTAACGATGCAGGAGCAGCACCAACGGAATGAGGCCGCCGAGCCACGCGCCGGCGGCGAGAAGGTGCATGGCATCGGATATCACATGAACAATGCCAGCCCATCCTTCCTCGACCTGTGTGTGGCCCGTGCCGGCCAAGGACGCGAGCAGCAGCCCTGTGAGGAGCAACATCATCGAATTGCAATCTCGCACCGCCTCTCGCCGCGACAGGCAACACCAAGCCGCGACGCCAACAATGAGCACCGCAAGAAGCATGCGCAGCATCCAGAGAATACCGAAGCTGGTGTCGCGGGCGACTGCCTTGAGCGTTTCCATATCGGTGAGATCACCTATGTCGCCACTCATATTCGCAGCCGCGAACGCGAACCAGCAAACAACGCTCACCAGCGCCGCAAGAGCAGTCCATAACAGCCATCTTTGTCGCCAGCGGCTCAAAACTTCCGGCTCGGCTCCCGCATATGCATAGAGCGGAAACAACGACATCCCGGCGAGCATCGTCGTCGCGGCGTAATGCAGAAACCGCGCGATGACGAGTCCGACCTCGATCATCAGCGGGTTACGCTGAACGAATAGGTTCCCTTGACGCGATGAGTATCGCCCGAAACGGCGTGCCAATCGACCTTGTATTCGCCGGGGGTCAATTCCTCGTTCACTGGGATCACCAATCGTTTCTTGTCAGCCGGATCCGGCTGGGGCTTTCCAGTCGCGATCGTCCGGCCCGCCTTGTCCTTGATTTCAATGCCGGAAAATTTCGAGATCACCGCTTCATTGAAAGTAATTCTGATCTGCTTTGGTGACGACGTCGTCGCACCAGCGGCGGGCTCGGATGCCTCGAGTTGCGGATGAGCAAGGGCCGCTCCGCATGAAATGATTGCTGCAATCACTACAGTGGTAGCTGTTGAAATCTTCGACATTTGGTTTTCCTGTTGGGGTGAGGCGGAATTCATTTCACGTCGAGGACGATCATCAGGCCGCCGCCCTGCTGCTCGACATTGTTATTCGCCGTGTGAGAGGGACGTGTATGTACACACCCGTGAGCTACTAGCGTTAGTTTCCTCTCTGCTTTTTGACCTGTCACTGCGGCTATCCAACGACCGTGACCATGTGCGATACAACGCAACGCATGTCATCAGTACCACGCCGGCGGCGCTGACCGCGATTTGTGCAATCAGGGAGTTTGAGTAGGTTTCGAGGATAAAATGTCCGACAAACGATAGAAAGATTCCTACGCAGAAAACCTCAAGCGACCGCTGGCCGCAAACCAGAACGGGATACAGAAGGCGCGAGCGCAGACGTTGCCAGTCTTTCGGAACGATGCGGATGACGATACACGCGAGCGCCAATAGGTGTATGATCCGATATGGGGCGAGGTTCGTCTTGTCGTTGGGAACGAACAATTCCACCAGACCAACGGGCAACACGCCTGCCAGCAGATCGAGGCGATCGCCCAACGTTACGACAAGCGCAACCAGCACGTAGGCAATGCCGGCAGCCAGCGTTATCGGCGAGCGCATAAAGGCCTGCACCCGCCTCGCACCTCCCAATGCAGCCCAGGCGCCGATCGCAAACAGGAATTGCCAGGCGAACGGATTGAAATACCATCCGCCCGACGGATAGGCCGGGAAATTCAAGCCAAAGTGACGACTGGCCACGTAGACCGTAGCCGAGGCAACCAGTGCCATATCCGGCCGTCGCATCATTGCCCAAAGCAGCGGCGGAAATCCCGCCATCAGAACGATGTACAAGGGCAGAACGTCCAGATTCAGCGGCTTGAAGTCAAGCGCTAGACCGTGGATCAGGATTCCAACGGGGTCATCCATCAGTCGTGCGACATTAAACTCGTCCATTAGATGCGGAAGATCGAATCGATGCGCGAGGTAATGAACCGCAGCCAAGTAGAATACGAACAGCAACACATGCGCTACATACAATTGCCAGACGCGGCGCATGAGCAGAGCCGTTCCGGCCACGAATCCTTGCGCCGACATTCGTCGCGAATAGACGAATGCGGCCGTATAACCGGAGATGATAACGAAGATGTCGGCGGCGTCGCTGAAACCGTAGTTCCGCGTCGTCAACCCCGCGACGGCGTTGTTCGGAATGTGATCGAGAAAGATCGCCCAATTTGCCAAACCGCGAAAGAGATCGAGGCGCAGATCCCGCCCCTCGGGTACAGGGAGGCCATCACGACTCCTCGATGCAGTGGTGACTTTCGACGAGGGGCGATCCGAATTGGTTTTGGCCATAGACAAACAACGCATTCCGCAGGATTTCTTGATCAGGATTCCACTGCCGCGATCGCAACGCCCGAATTACGGCTCCCGTCTTCTTCGTTAGCGATTAGCAGTTTCAGCAGAAGACTTCCGCCGGTATGCGGCAGATCTGGGTGTGGGGGAATTTCAGCCCTGCCCGCTTCTCGAAATCCGACCCTTTCGTAGAATGCCAATGCCTCTCTGTTGTCAGCCCAGACATGCAGCGTGACCGATGGAAATGAGCGAAGACGCGCTTCGTCGATGACCGCGGCCAGCAGACACGAACCAACGCCGCGCCGCCTGTAGGCTCGTGAAACGGCGATGTTGTTCAACAAGTAACTTTTCGAATCGTTCAAGTCAGTTCGTGGCTGCAGGAGCTTGTCGCGATCTGTCGATCCGGCAGCCTCAACTTCCGATTTGATCAAGCTCGCAGGGAATGCGTTGGCGGTTCCGACGATCTGTCCACGTGATATCGCGACGAGACAGTTGCGGTGGGAAAACATACCCGTCGGTGCCATGATCATCTCACGGTAAACTCGCAAAGTATCCGCCAAGGGATTGATCCCCTGGAGGAGGAAGGAAAGGGTATTTCCGCCGGCGAGGTTAGCGAGCTTCGCGATCTCGCGGCTGTCGCGTCCACTCGCTCGTCTGACGACAAAACGCTTCGGGGCGGCGCACGGGCCGGTCCGCGGGTCCGGTCGACCCTGGTTCTGGTTTCGACCGTTCATCTATATATCCAAGTCGCCGAAAGAATTCTGTCTTCCCAAAACCGGCTGGCAGTTGCACACACGTTGTAGCCGACCCATCCATATCGTTTGATCCGATCCAGTATCGTCGTCGTAACAACCGGGACGTATCCGCAAGCCGCCGGGTCAAAGACAAAGACCTTGAGCGCGGTCTTAGTAAGAAGATGGCGTGAAACGCTATGCGTGCGGTCTGATCCATGATCCTCGCAGATGACGATGGAGTCCGTCGCCAACAGACGCCCCGCCCCCTCGATCGCCTCAATCTCGAGACCTTCGACATCCAGCTTGATCATGATCGGCCCCAATGAATTGATCACTCCCTCGTCGACGAGTCCATCCAACGAAACGATTCTGACAGCATCGCGTTGGAGATGCCCAATTGGAACAGCAGCGAAGGCTTCGTGTTTCCGGCCGGTAATCGCGGCGAATCCGCCACTTTTCCCGCCGATGGCTGCGTTCAAGCATCGAAAGCGGTTTCCGTTCAGCCGTGCATTGATATCGAGCCGAGCGGCATTCGTTGGCGACGCCTCGATCGCCAACGCTGTTTGACGACCAAATGGCGCGCTGCTCGCCAGCACGGACCAGTAACCAAAGTTGGCCCCGCAATCGATCAGGGTGTAATTGAACCTGGCCGCACTCTTTAGCAATGCTGCGATATCTTCTTCGTAATCATAGCGTCTATTGAGAATCCTGCTCCAGTACGCGTCGGCGAACGGCATTGCGAACACCGCGTCGGAGTTCAATTTGACGGCAATGTCGCGGTCACATGTCGCAACGACAGAAACCGCCCTACAGCCCAGTCCGTAGCCGCGATGTCCAAAGGGGCGCGTCAGCACTGATCCAGCTTGCAGCGCACGGATCGCCATCGCTTCCAACTGGCCCGCGCCTGTCAGCCTTCCGCTCTCGCGGTCAAAAACAATCATCCGCGCATTCGCGGCGTTATCGCAGCGATTCAAATTCTGTTCCTCGACCAGAATCAAGACAGATTCGCGGGCTTGGCCGGCATCACTCGTTGTTCCAATGATGCCGACCCCGATGACGCGACTATTTCGCCTTCTGCAGCTTGATGACCGTAATTCCGGCCGTCGCGCGCTCGGCCTCGAACTGGACCTTGTCTCCGACCTTCACCTGCTTCAGCATTGCGGGATCCTGGACGCGAAACACCATCGTCATTCCCTCATCCATGCCGAGATTCTTGATCGGACCGTGCTTCAAGGTGATCTTGCCTGCGGCCTCGTCGATCTTCTTGACCTCGCCTTTGACCATCGCCGCCTGCGCTAGGGCGATTGCAGACCCCAGAACGAGCGAGAGCGACAGTGCGGCGGTTGTAAGTTTGAACGTCATGTTAGTTCCTTTCTGTGGTGCGGATTCTGGTTGGTTCTTTCACGGTCGGCGTGCGAACGGTGCAAAGTTCGACGGCGAAACGCGGGTGGGTCGTCTCATATCCATGACCTTCTGCTTTCGATGTTCCGGGAACCTCCGTTGATATTCGTCACATCTTCATGCCCTTCATTGACTTCGCGCCTTTCTTCGCGGGTTGTTTGGTGTCGGCCGCGTCGGGGCGTGCGGGTTCTGCCGCAGGCGCATTGACTTCATAGGCGACGGTCCCTGTCGGGAATTTGTAGGGTCCCGGATCGGAATAATCATCGCGACCCATGCCTTCGCGGATCTTCATCACCGTGAACATGCCGCCCATCTCGATCGGCCCGAATTGGCCGGAGCCCGTCATCATCGGCAGCGTATTGTCGGGCGCCGGCATTTCCATTTCGCCCATCGCCATGCCCGTCGACCCCATCACCATGGCGTCCGGTGCGAGCCGGCCGACCGCTTTCGCGAGATCCTTTTTCGACACGCCGATCAGGTTGCGCATGTCGTGGCCCATCGCATTCATGGTGTGGTGCGACTTGTGGCAATGGAACGCCCAGTCGCCAGGATTGTCAGCGAGCACGTCGAAAGCGCGGATGGCGCCGACCGGAACGTCGGTCGTCGTCTCTGGCCATTGCGCGCTCTCGGGGACCCAGCCGCCGTCCGTGCCGCTCACCGCAAAGCTGTGGCCGTGCAGATGGATCGGATGGCTGGTCATCGTGAGATTGCCGATCCGGACGCGGACCTTGTCGCCGAGACGAACCGGGAGCACATCGATCCCCGGAAACACGCGGCTGTTCCAGGTCCACATGTTGAAGTCGGTCATCTCGTTGACCTTCGGCAGATAGGTGCCGGGATCGATGAGATAGGTGCTCATGATGAAGACGAAGTCGCGATCGACCGGCCGGAATGATGGATCCCGGGGGTGGACAACGAACATGCCCATCATGCCCATCGCCATCTGGACCATTTCGTCCGAGTGCGGGTGGTACATGAACGTGCCGCTGTGTTTCAGTTCGAACTCGTAGACGAACGTTTTTCCCGGCGGAATATGCGGCTGGGTCAACCCGCCGACGCCGTCCATGCCGCTCGGCAGGATCATGCCGTGCCAATGCACCGTGGTGTGCTCCGGCAGCTTGTTGGTGACGAAGATGCGAACCTTGTCGCCCTCCACCGCCTCGATCGTCGGACCTGGTGCCTGGCCATTGTAACCCCATAGATTCGCCTTCATGCCTTCGGCGAACTCCCGCACCACAGGTTCGGCGACCAGGTGAAACTCCTTCCAGTCGCCGTTCATCCGCCATGGCAAGGTCCAGCCGTTCAATGTCACGACCGGTCGGTATTCTGGCCCACTGGTCGGATGCAGCGGCGGCTGCATCGTCACCTTGTCCATGATCGGCGCTTCGGGAATGCCCGCCGCCTGCACGCGGCCGCTGACGGCGCTCGCGCTCACCAACGCTGCCGTGCCGAGAAATCCTCTTCGCGATAGCATGCCTCTCTCCTTCAATGGCCGCCGACGCCGGCCTGCGCGGTCGTGGTCTGACGGGATTCATTCTGTGTGTCTGCGGTGCCGCCACCGTTGACGACCGACTGCAAATCCGATTGCGCCAGCCAGAACGCGCACTTGGCCTCGATCGCAGCCCGCAGAGCGGCGATCCGCTGTCGTGCCTCGACCAACAGCGCGAAGACATCCACCTGCATGCTGGAGAACCGCAGTTGCATTTCCTCGGTGATGATTTTCCGCAGAGGAAGGACTTCGCGCTGGTATTGGCTGGCGATGTCGTAGCTGGATCGATAGACGCGGTACGCGTCTCTCGCCTCGGAGCGGACGTTGACCGCTTTTTCGGTCAGGCGATTGAATGCCAGATTGTACGTCTCAGTAGCTTGGCGAACGCGCACCTCGCCACCGTCGAAGATCGGAATTTGGAATTGGATGTCGAAGCCACGTTCCCGGAATGGCGCGCCTTCAGGATCTTGAGTCTTTCTGGATATCCCAGCCACATCGAGCAGCGTCACGAAGCGCGTGGCTTCGGTGAGATTGAGAGACTTTGCCAACGTATCCAGCTCCATGCGGGCAATCTGCAGATCGATCCGATGGGTCACAGCATCGACCTCGATACTCGGCAGCGCGTGCGGCCGCTTGGGCAACACCGGCAACTGCTTTGGAGTCTGGAAGCCAAGATCGCCATCCCACAGCCCAAGCAGGCGGATCAGCCGCTCACGTGAGCTGGTTGCGTCCTGTCGGGCAGTCGCTAGGTCAGCCGTCGTTTCCGCGTAGAACACCTGTTCGCGTGCTTGATCGAGTTTGTTGAGGGAGCCGGTTTCGCCGAGCTTCGACGCAAGCTTGGCGGTCGATTCCGCCGTCGCCTTGGCATCGGTGAGCAATTCCACCAATTCGTTGGCGGCAACCGCGCGGTAATAGGCCCGACGAACGTCCGCTGCGAGCCGCAAGGTTTCGAGCGCCGCGCGCAGTTGTGCCTGCTGGAAGCGCTGCCGCGCGATTTCTGAGCGGAACGGCAGCGTTGCCAACGCCAGGATATCGCCGACGACCTGACGTTCGATTTCGACTGCACCACCGCCTGCAATTCTCGAAATCGAAAAAGTCGGATTGGGCGGCAGGCTCTGCTCGACCATATCGGCCTCGGCAAGCGCCAGTTCGTTGTAAGACGCCTGAAGACCCTTGTTGTTGAGCAGCGCCACCTGAACCGAGGTATCGACGGTCAGAGGACGACGCAGCAATCGCTGGGTCGCGGCGCGCACCCAGCCCGCCTGCTCCTCACCGCGAACCGCGACGACATCTTTCTTGATAGTTGTCCCCGCCACGCCGGCGACGACCGACATGCCGGTATCCGGAGAAAACGTCGCGCACCCGGACAGCGCCAGCGCCGAAAGCAGAGCAGCGACATGAGACGTCCTTAATCGGCGAACGAGAGTGAAATGTCCGTCGGCTCGTACAATCTTGTTCATCGCGCCCTCCTAGTTTCCGGACTTCGATGAAGGCGCGACGCTGTCGTTAAGCTGCCGCCACGATGACGGCGCCGTCGGACGCAGGCTCGTATACGGTGCGACCGTCGACCGATAGCCGACAGCCGCCACCTTCTCCTGCGGGTCGGCAGGATCCCGGCCGTTCAAGGCGATCGGGACCGCACATCCCGATACGGCGCTACTGACGGCCAGCAGCACGACGGCCCCGGCAAGATTCAGTCTCTTTTGATAGAATTCGCGTGCCACCGACTGAACGGCAGCGAAGTTCGCCCCAAACTGCGCAAACATGATAGACTTCCTGAATTGCGATGATCCATAGGCGTGCGTGCCCTCACCGGGCGCGACGCCACGTCATTTCGATCGCATCAGGAGTTGGGGGGACGATAAAGCCGTGCGGGAGCGTTGTCCGTCAGTTTCCGATGGTTCTCGGATACACGGACGACCTTCGGCAACAACGGCTTTGCAATGTCGCCGTCCGCCGCAGGTAGCGCGGTGACGCACATCAGGCCGCAGCACTTTCCGTCCACGAGCTGCGGCGCCTTGGCCGGACTAAAGCTGTCGCTCACCGCAACGTGCTTTGCGTCGGGATCACCCACCGCATGGACGTGAGCTTTCGAATGATCATGCACGTGTCCATTCCCATGGACGTGCTGTGCCCTGCCCTCGTTGTGCACATGGATCAGACCAGGCATGTGCTCATCCTCGGTCAGGCAATAAGCGATCGCATGACCGCCGGGCAATGAAAAGGACAGCGTCGGCGCCAGCACGCAAAACAGATAAGCCAGAGCGACGATCCACCCTGCCCTCCGCCGTTGCGTCCTGGTCCGACCGACTAACATTCCGCTGCAAAAGCTCTTCAACATTCCCCGCGCGTTCGGCGTTATATAGACGGAACTCGAAGCTGCCAAGTCAGAAGCGATGCTCTGCAATCCGAAACATGGTCTTGGGGAGGTAGAGATTATGCTTTCTAAGCTTCTCCATTGCAGGAGTGTCAATCGGCGTTGAACTTTAACCACGTATCGGCGTCCAATTGTGACCCCTTTGCGCGGCGTGGATTGAGGGTAGCGCTCGGCTCGTCGGAGCTGGCCGGGATTG
>JAGRLL010000180.1 GCA_020441855.1 Nitratireductor sp. | reverse complement strand
CCCGCCTTGCCGACATCGCCGACGACGCGGGGATGGTCTGAATCGTAGCCGCGGTGGGTCGCCAGATCGAAAGCGACCGACAGGCCCTTCTGTCCGCCGGCGAGCGCCTTGCGGTAAAAGGCGTTGGATTCCTCGGCGGTGGAGAAGCCGGCATATTGGCGAATGGTCCATGGCCGGCCCGTATACATGGTGGCGCGCGGCCCGCGCAGGAACGGGTCGAAGCCCGGCATCGTGTCGAGATTGCCGATGCCTGCAAGGTCGTCCGCCGTGTAGAGCGGCTTGACATCGATGCCTTCCGGCGTGTGCCAGGTCAGGCTTTCGGGATCGCCTTTGATTTCCTTTTCGGCGAGCGAACGCCATTCCGGGAGGGTGGGCTTGCTGGTCATGGTTTACCTGTAGCTTTCAGGAACGGTCTGAGGGAACCAGGCGTAATGGGCGCCGTGGTCTCCGTCCCAATTGTCCTTGCCGCGCCGGGTCAGATTGCCTTTGGGCGTGGCATAGGAATCGATGCGGCGCACCGGGTTCTCGCGCCACTGGATGTTGAAGGCGGCGCGCCTGGGAAAGAAATAGAGGCTCGAATAGGGCAGATGGTCGTGGATCCACCAGGCCAGCGCCTGCCATTCCCGGCCCTGCTCGAATGCGTCGGCGAACCAGGGAACGACGATGCAGGCGGTCGCGCCGAGATTGCCGTCGGCATCGCGGTGGTCCCAGATATGGTCGGCCTTGTTGGATTCGTTGCTGCCGCAATTGAGGCCGTTTTCGTTGCCGAAGCCGTTGACCGCCATGGAACGGAAGGCGGAACGGATCGCGATGCGGCCGAACCTCGCATTGAGCGGTTCGAGCAGTTCCTCGCACAGCCTGGTTCCGGCTTCGACGGCAGTGTCCGGGTCGTCGGGAATGTTGGACATGGCGTACCAGTTGGCAATCTCGGAATAGAGAAAATCGCGCATGAAGAAGTTGCGCGACAGGCGCACCCTGCCGATTTCCTCCAAGGCCTTCATGCTTGCCGGCTTGCGCATGGCGTTCCGTTCGGTGCCCTATTCGAATTCCATGATCACGTCGTCGACGGCGAGGCTGTCGCCGGGCTTGGCGTTGATCTTTGTCACCTTCGTCTTGCGCTCGGCGCGCAGGATGTTCTCCATTTTCATGGCTTCCACGGTGGCGAGCGGCTGTCCCTCCTGCACCTCGTCGCCCTCGGCAACATTGATCGAGACGACGAGACCCGGCATCGGGCAAAGCAGCATCTTCGAGGTGTCGGCGGCCTTCTTTTCCGGCATCAGCCTCGCCAGTTCGGCCTCGCGCGGCGTGCGGCAGAAGACGCGGTAATCGGCGCCGCGATATCTGAGCCTAAAGCCCTGCGCCTTGCGTTCGATCTTGACCGTGAAGGCGCTGCGGCCGATGCGGGCGCGGATCAGGTTCGAGCCCGGCCGCCAGCCGCCGAGGTCGACCACGACCGGCTTGGCGCCGACATGGGTGATCTGCAAGGCCTCGCCTTCGCGCTGGATCGCCAGCGGGAATTCGTGACCGTCGAGCGTCACCATCCAGTCCTTGGAGACGACGCGGCGATGGTGCTCCAGCACGCCGGAAATGCGCGTGGCGCGCTGCTGGTAGACGAAGTTGCATGCGGCTGCGACCGAGGCGAGCGCCTCGCAGGTCTTCTTCGACAGGCGTACCCCGGAAAAGCCGTCCGGCCATTCCTCGGCGATGAAGCCCGTCGTCAGCCGGCCCTTCTGGAAACGCGAATGCTCCATCACCGCCGACAGGAACGGCAGGTTGTGGCCGAT
>JAGRLL010000179.1 GCA_020441855.1 Nitratireductor sp. | reverse complement strand
ACCGGGTTGTAGAAGGCGATGACGAAATCGCCTTCCGCTGCCGCCTTCACCCGGCGCTGAATGTCTTCCCACGGCGTCAGCAGATCGGACAGCGAGATCGTACAGAAATCGTGCCCAAGCGGCGCGCCCGCGCGCGCGGCGGCAGCCTGCAGCGCGGAAATGCCCGGCGCGACGGCGACCTCGACGCGTTTCGCCGCGTCGCTCAGCCCGCCCTTCTCGATCAGTTCGAACACCAGCGTCGCCATGGCGTAGATGCCCGCATCGCCCGAACAAACGAGTGCGACGGACTTGCCCTCGCCCGCAAGTTCCAGCGCGTGGCGAACCCGGTCCTCCTCGCCGCCGAGCGGAAAGTCGTGCCGTGTCTTGCCGGCGGATATATCGGCGATCAGGTCGAGATAGAGCGAATAGCCGACGAGTTCGCTCGACGCGCCGACCATCGCGGTAACCTCGGGCGAGCGCCAGCCGAGACTGCCGGGACCGATGCCGACGACATGCAGCACGCCGCGCGCCGTGCCCGCCAGATCGGTGATTGCTTCAGGGGCCCGACCCAAAGCAGCGGTGACGCGCGCCGACTTCCGTTTGGCGACCGCCAGCACGCCCTTCGCGCCGACACTGGCCAGCGCCGCGCCTTCCGCCACGCCATGGCAGCCGACTTCGGCGAAAACGATGTCCGACGGATTGGCGAGGCGCGGCGTCTCGGCTTCAAGCCTCGCCGCATCGAAGAACCGGACCGGCACGCCGAAATGCCCGGCGACCGCATGGATCGCCGGTTCGTCGGCCTTGACGTCGATGGAGGCGACACAGGCCAGCGACAGTGGCGACCAGCGTCCGGCCGCCAGCACCTGTTCGGCAAGCACGATCGCTTCCGCCGGATCGGCGCCCCGTTCGCAGCCCATGCCGAGCACCAGCGTCGCCGGGTGGTAGACCAGTTCGTTGGCTCGCGGCTTGTCGGCATGCTCCGTCGCATGCAGCATCACCTCGCCCTTGGCCCCGAGCTTGAGCCCGCTCGCGCGTAGCCACGCCGCTTCGCCGTCGAGCGCGATCTGCGCGCCGGAATTCAGCATGGCCATCGCCAGTTTCGTATCGTCGGGATTGGCCAGCTTCCAGCCAGCCGGCGGCTCGTCCAGCGCCACGCCGAACTTGACGTCGCCCGCCGTCGTCACGGCCGCATGGCCGCCGAGCGAGGTGGCGATCTGCCTTGCCAGATCGTTGGCGCCGTGATGCCCGCCGAGCAGCGGCACGACGCTCGCCCCGTCGGCGGAGACGGCGACCACCGGCGGTTCCCCGCGCTTGTCGGAAAGCACGGGCGCCAGCAGGCGGATCAGCGCGCCAGAGGCCATGATAGCGACGATGGGCCGCCCCTCGCCAAAACGCATGCGCAGATGCGCCCCGACATCGTCGAACGAGACGTCACCTGCCTGCACGCGCTTTCCATAGACCTCCACTGCGCCGCCGACGGCGCTGCGAATGCGTCGCGCCAGATCGACCTCGCCCGGTGCAAGCACAACGATTGCCAAATCCTTGCGGTCAGGCGCACTCATGCCACAACCTCCTGTGCGAGCGGGCGATGCGCGATCCAGTCCTCGGCTCCCTTGTAGATCAGGATCATCGAGAAATAGGGCGCGGTCTCCTCCACCATGTCGCCAAGCGGCAGCACACGCTGGTTCGCCAGGCCGATACGTTCCAGATAGCCAGCCGAGGCGAGCAATCCCGCCTGTTCGATCAGCGCCCGCACGCGGCTTAGATGGCGGCCGACCTTCATGATTGCAATCGCGTCGCTTGCTTCGATGGCCGCGAGCAAATCGCCGTCGCCCAATGGCGCGGGCAGTACCGTGAGCCGGTCGTTCCTTGCCGCGATGGGCCGGCCGAGCGCGGCGGCGGACGCCATCAGCGAGGATACGCCCGGCACGATCTCGATCCGGTGTTCATCGGCCAGCCGCTCGAACAGATACATGAAAGAGCCGTAGAAGAAAGGATCGCCCTCGCACAGCACGCAGACATCGCGTCCGGCGGCAAGATGCGCGCCGATGTCCGACGCCGCGCGGTCGTAGACTTCCTTTGCCGGAAAACGTTCGGTTCGCATCGGAATGACGATCGGGATCTCGACCTGTTCGGTACGGATATGCGCCGCGACGATGGAGCGCGCAAAGCTCTCGGCATTGTCCGGCGCTGGATAGGCGATCACGGGGCAAGCCGTGAGGATGCGATGCGCCTTGAGCGTCAGCAATTCCGGATCGCCCGGTCCGACACCGATGCCATACAGCGTTCCAGAGAGCGCACCGCTCATGATCCCGCCCCTTTTTCAAGGAACCATTGCGTCACTGGCATCGCCGATTTCCAGCCGGTCAGCTTGCCCCCCGGTCCGCCAATCGGCTCGGCATGGGCAACGCCGATCCGCGTCAGTTCCCCGCCATGCGCTGCATGCGCCTGCGTCAGCACCGCCTCCCCTTCCAGCGTCACCGCATTGGCGACAAGCCGCCCGAAGGGCTTCAGTGCGTTCAGGCTCGCCTCTATCGTCTCGCGCGACAGCCCGCCGCCGATGAACACCGCGTCCGGCGCCGGCAAGCCATCGAGCGCCGCAGGCGCCTCGCCCTCGATCAGCCTGAGCTTTGGCGCGCCGAGCGCAACGGCATTCGTCATGGCGAATTCGCGACGGTCGGCGCGCGGCTCGATGCCGACGGCATAGGCTTCCGGTGCGCCGCGCATCCACTCGACCGCGACCGAACCGCAGCCGCAGCCGATATCCCACAACATCTGGTCGCGCGTTGGCGCAAGGCGCGCCAGCGTCAGCGCGCGCACCGCCTGTTTGGTCATGTTGCCGTCGTTGGCGAAGACGCAATCCGGCAGGCCGGTTCGTGGCAGCACCCGAGCGCCCTCGCCAGCCTCCTCTCCTGCAACGCATTCGACCGCCAGCACATGGAAGTCCGGAACCTCGATGTTCCAGCCTTCCGCAATTCCCTCGAAACGTTCCTCGCGCAGCCCGCCAAGCGCGGCGAGCACGGTCAGGCGCGATCCGCCATAACCGCGCGTGGCAAGCAGGCGCGCGACGGTCGCTGGCGAAGTCCGGTCCCTGGTCAGCACCAGGAGTTTCGCACCGGGATGAAAGTACGGAATGATCTGCTCGGCCGGTCGCCCGTGCACGGTAAGCGTTTCGATGTCGGCCAGCGACCAGCCCATTCGGCAGGAAGCCCACTGGAAGGCCGACAATTGCGGATGGAAACGGATCTCCTCGGCCGGGATCCATTTGGTGATGCGCGCGCCGACCGAGAACCACAGCGGATCGCCGGTCACCAGCACGACCAGGCGCCGCCCCCTGTAACTCCTGATCTTGTCGATCATTGCGTCGAAGGGCGATGGCCATGCGACGCGTTCGGCGGTGACGTTGGGCGCAAGATTGTGATGCCGGTCGCCGCCGATGATCACTTCGGCCTGCTCGACCAGCGCGCGCGCTTCGCGCGACAGACCTTCCATGCCGTCCTCGCCGATGCCGACGATGTCGAGCCAGCTCATCGCGCCAGCCCCCCGGCGAGACCGTTGACGGCGGCCTGCGCCATGCCGGTACCGCCCTTGCGCCCGAGCAGCGTGATGAAGGGAATGCCGCGCGGATCTTCGGCGAGAGCGGCCTTCGATTCCGCAGCGCCGACAAAGCCGACTGGAAAGGCGATGATCGCCGCCGGCTCCGGCGCGCCCGCATCGACCGCTTCGAGCAGACGGAACAGCGTCGTCGGCGCATTGCCGATGGCAACAATCTGGCCGCCGAGCCTGTCGCCCCAAAGGTCGATCTGCGCCGCCGCCCGCGTCATCCCGTTGGCCTTGGCGTAAGCGGCAACTTCCGGTGCGGAGATGCGGCAGTGCAGGCCGCACGTCGCGGGAAGAAGCCGCGCCATGATGCCGTAGCGCAAAGTCTCGACGTCGCAATAAATGTCCGCACCGTCCTTCAGTGCCTCGGGCACGGCTGCGGCGATGTCGTCGCTGTAGCGCAGATCATCGAGGATTTCCGGCATGCCGCAGGCATGGACGATGCGCGTCGCCACCGGCCTGATCGCCTCGGGCAGCGCCTGCAATTGCTCGACACGAGAGATTGCCTCGAAGGATTGCCGGTAGATCGCTTCGGGATCGCGCACATAATCGTCGACGCGGGCTGCGCTCATCGCTTTGCAGCCTTCGGCGACTTCGCTTCCATGGATCTGGGGCCCAGCGGGTGATCGGCATGCGGATACGGGGCGTGGTGATGCCCATGGTCCTGTTCGTGATCATGATGATGGTGCCCGTGCCCATGGTCGTGCCCATTATCGTGCCCGTGCCCATGGTCGTGATCATGGTCATGATCGTGCCCGTGATCATGGTCATGCCCGTGCCTATGGTCATGATCGTGCGAATGAACCGGCGTCCACTCGATGCCATGCAATTTGCAGAACGCCTCGTCGCGGCACGAACCGTCGCAATCGCCCTTGCATGGGCAATTCTCCGGTCGCCCGCCGACGCCCTCGACATGGTGGTGATGGCTTTCCTGCGCCGCGCCAACCTCGGCCTCGAAGCCCAGAACCTGTTCGCGGTACTTGCACATCTGGCAGTTCAT
>JAGRLL010000015.1:1489-4918 GCA_020441855.1 Nitratireductor sp. | reverse complement strand
CGTCGCCGACGCGTTCGTAGAGCGCCGTGGAACCCTTGAGGTCGGAAAACAGCAGCGTTACCTGATCGACCGAGGCCTCGTCACCCGGCCTGAGTGCCGCCTGCGCGAACAATTCGCGGAAAGCCTGCATCGTCGTGACCTGGTGCGCGGTGAGCGCGTCGGCCACCCATTTCCGGCTTTCGACGACCATCGTGGTCGCAAGTTCGCGGCGATTGGCAAAAACGAGCCTGCCCGACTCCCCGGCCTCTGTCGTGATCGCTCCATCCAAGACCGCTATCCGGGGCATCATCCCGTTTTCGTCCACCTCGAACTCGGCATTCTCGGTGCCGGTCAGTGCCCTCGCCCGGTAAGGCCCCGGAGACAGGCTGACGGCGACCGGGCGTTCCTCACCCGGCTCAAGCGTCTGCTGCACGATCACATGCGGCGTCGTCGACGGCCCGGACAGGCAATAACCGCCCATCGGCACCTGCCGGATGGCGGCGCTTGGATAGAACACCAGTTCGACATTTCTGGCGAAATCGCGGGAATAATCGATATTGCAGGATGGGCAATGCGCTCCGCTCGGCAACTGGTCGAGCGCGCCGACCACTTCCTTGCCGCCCCGGCAGGAGGGGCACAGCAATTGCCATCGCATGGCGAGCATGCCCGCATTGACAGCGGCCAGACACAGTTCGATCACATGACGTGAAGGCGCTTGCCAAAGCCGAGCCAGTTCGAGCGGCCTGATCTTCTCGACGGCGACATCCTGTTCGCTGATGACATAGTCGGCGAGACGCTTCGCCAGACCATGCGCATAGGGCCCGCCCTCGAGCTTCGCCCGAGCCAGTTCGATCCGGTTTCTTGCCGCCGCATTGGGCGCCGGCGGCTTGTAATCGTACAGCGTTGCCCGATTGCCCTTGAGATATTCGGCGGCCTGACGCGTCAATCGCTCGAAGGTCCGTGAGAAGCGATTCATCAACACACGGCCCGCGATCACCCCGATCACATTCGCCGAGTCGACCGTCAGCACTACGCGAACCTTCGTTCCCCCGCCTGTCTCTTCGAGGTGGAAGTCGATGTCGCCGCTACGCACCGGTCCGGAGGTAAACAGCCGCTTCTGGTGAAATTCGCGATTATTGACCCATTCGAACGGGCATTCCTCCCATTCCACGCTGATTCCGGCGATCTTGACCGAGCCGCGACGATCAACCGTACCGTCGGCGCGCGGCGTCTCCGTCAGCCGGTAGGTCGGGAAGCCTGCCGCCTCGTTCACTTTCGCGGTATGCGACAGGACCGGCCACAATGCTTCCGGCGTCAGGTCGTAATACCATTCGATTTCCCGGCGAAGCACGGTCATCCACTATCCTCCGCCACACTCACGAGGCGTTTCCTGCGTTCAGGCTAAATAGGTTTTACGACTCCGCTGGGCAAATCGGTTCACACGGGTTTGAACGAGATCCGCCATGCCGGCGCGTCGCCACAGGGCCGAATGGCTTCGCGATCTATTTGTTCCTCGGCAGCGGCAGCTTCCATTTGGCGGCACGCCCGAGCATGGTCTCGCGGATGAAGACGTACAGCCCCGCCAGGGCGATCAGCACAATGCCGATCCACGCAATTGCGTCCGGCCACTCGCCGAAGAAGACGACGGAGAAGATCACCGCCTGCGGTAGCGCGACATATTCGAAGGGCGCGAGCAGACCCGCCTCGCAGGAGCGGTAGGCCTGACTGACGAAATAGGCCCCGAAAGAGATGAGCACCCCGACGGCGAGCAGCAATATCCAGTCGTGCGGTGTCGGCCAGATCCACGGACGTGTCAGGAATTCCAGGCTGGCGCTGTCCCAGCCCGAATATCGCCCGTCTCCGAAAACAAGGCCGATCATGCCGGAATAGAAGATGAACGACAGGTTGATGTAGAAGGTCATGGTAGAAGCCTTCTCCGTCGTTCCCAGCTTGCGCGTCATGATCTGCAGGCTTGCGTAGAAGAAGGCTGCCAGTGCCGGCAGGATGGCGGCCAGCTGAAAGGTTGTCGCTCCCGGCCGGATCACGATCACGACCCCGATCAGCCCGATGACGACCGCCGTCCAGCGCCGGGGACCGACCCTTTCGCCCAGAATGAAGAAGGACAACGCCGTGATGAACAGCGGTCCGACGAAGTAGATAGCGGTCGCCTCGCCCAGCGGCAGCGCGGCGAGACCGGTGAAGAACACCATGTTGGCAATGACGACGGTCGAACCGCGCAACAGGTGGAACTTCCAGCGCGCCGTCTTCAGGTTTCGCCAGCCGCCCTCCAGCGGCATGAAAAGAAACAGCGCGAACGCGCAGGCGACAATACCGCGGATGAATGTGATCTGGTGCAGCGGGTAGCCGGCGCTGAGAAACTTGATCAACACGTCATTGATCGAAAATGTCGTGACGGCGCCCATGACACAGAGGATGCCGATGAAATTGGAAACCCCGCCGGAAGCTTGCCTCTCTGCGGCGGAGGCCGTATCGGTTCTCGAAATTTCGCTCATGCCGCGCCATAACACCGCGACAGGCATCCAGAAAGTCGAAACTCGCCACATCGGGAGCACTGTCCCGACACACGGCACGCTGATAGACAGAAACCATGATTTCGGTATTCGACGGTCACAACGACGTACTCCTGCGCCTTTGGCGTCAGGAAGACACCAACGGCGAAACATTCTTTTCCGGCGAGGTTGAGGGTCGGGCCAGGGGCCACATCGATTTTCCCCGCGCCGAAAAGGGCGGCTTCGCCGGTGGTTTCTTCGCAATCTACGTGATGCCGCGCAAACCGCCGCGCAACCAGAAGCTTGCCGCCGAGACGGGCTTTGCCGCCGAACCGCAGGACTACGCCATGAAGGTGGCGAGCGAACAGGCCTCGATCCTGTTGCGTCTGGAGCGCCGCAGCGAAGGCAGGTTCCGCATCGTGCGCACCGCGAAGGAAATCGCCAAAGCCCGACGCGACGGCGCTATCTCGGCGATCTTCCACATGGAGGGTGCCGAGGCGATCGGCCCTGAACTTGCCGAACTCGACCTGTTCCATGCCGCCGGCCTGCGCTCGCTCGGCCCGGTGTGGAGCCGCCCCACCATTTTCGGTCACGGCGTGCCGTTCCGCTTCCCCTCCTCGCCCGACACCGGCCCCGGCCTCACCGAAGCCGGTAGGAACCTGGTGAAGCGCTGCAACGAATTGAAGATCCTTGTCGACCTCTCACACCTGAACGAGAAGGGTTTCTGGGATATCGCCAAGCTTTCCGATTCGCCGCTGGTCGCCACCCATTCCAACGTGCACGCGATTTCCCCTTCGGCGCGCAATCTGACCGACAAGCAGCTCGATGCCATCGCCGAATCGAAGGGACTGGTCGGGCTCAACTTCGCTGTCGCCTTCCTGCGTTCCGACGGGGCGCACCGCTCCGAGACCTCGCTCGACATCATGACCCGCCATCTGGC
>JAGRLL010000015.1:0-1379 GCA_020441855.1 Nitratireductor sp. | reverse complement strand
GCCATGGACCAGGCCGGCTTCGGCAAGGAACTGACGAAGAAAATCTGTCATTCGAACTGGGAAAACCTGCTCGCCCGCACTTGGGGCGAGTAGAGCACCCGCGCGCATCACCACGACCATGGGGCAAAGCATGCAATTCGACTTCGACCGCGTCATCGACCTGCGCAACACGCATTCGGCCAAATGGGACCGCATCGCCGCCGGCACGAAGTGGCGGGGGCCACACGACGATGACGGGCCGGACGCCGCCGACGCCATTCCCATGTGGGTCGCCGACATGGATTTCGAGGCCCCGCCGGCCGTGCCAGAAGCCCTGCGCAGGGAGATCGAGCGCGGCGTCTTCGGCTATTACGACACCCATGATTCCTGGTACGAGGCGCTCGGCGGCTGGCTTGAACGCCGTCACGGCTGGCGTCCTGATCTCGCCTGGATGTCGGTGACCCCCGGCATTGTCTCGGGAATCGGCCTCGTCCTGCAGGCACTGACGGAACCCGGAGACGAGGTTGTCGTCTTCTCTCCCGCCTATCATGCCTTCCGATACATCATCGAAGCCAATGACCGGGTCGTCCACAACGTGCCGATGAAGCTCGAACAGGGTCGCCAGCGCATCGACATGCAGCGCCTTGCCGACACGCTTACCCCGCGCGGCAAGGTCGTCATCCTGTGCTCGCCTCACAATCCGGGCGGTCGGGTCTGGGAGGTTGAGGAAATTCGCGCCGTTGCCGATTTCTGCGCCGAGCGCGGCCTCTACCTCATCTCGGACGAGATTCACGGCGATCTCGTCTATCCCGGCGCAGTGCACGTACCGACGGCGCTGGCCGCGCCGCAGATTGCCGACCGGCTGATCACCACCGTCGCGGTCACCAAGACGTTCAACCTCGCCGGCGCCCATGTCGGGGCGGTCATCGCGGCCAACCCAGATATCAAGAAGAAGATCGATGCGCGAATTTCCGCGTCCGGCCTGGTCTCACAAGGCCGTTTCGGCCTGATCGCCACCGAGGCCGCCATGCGCGAGGGTGACGGCTGGCTCGACGCACTCATTCCCTATCTTGCCGCCAATCGCGACCGTTTCGCCGACCGCGTCGTGCGCGCCATTCCCGGCGCGCGCGCCGCGCGGCTGGAAGCGACCTATCTGGGCTGGGTCGACTTCTCGGGCACCGGCCTCGAAATGGAAGACTATATGGAGCGCATCACCAGACGCGCGCGCATTGGCGTCTCTCCGGGACCGCAATTCGGTCCTGGCGGCGAAAAGCACATCCGGTTCAACTTCGCCATTCGTCGCGCTCTCCTCGACGAGGCGCTTGCCCGTCTGGAAGAAGCGTTTTCGGATCTGGGGTAACGATCAGTCGACGAACGCGCGTTCGACCACATAGGTGCCG
>JAGRLL010000178.1:29633-30179 GCA_020441855.1 Nitratireductor sp. | reverse complement strand
AAGCTCGCCGACATGCAGACCGAAATCGTGCTCGGATTGCAGGGTTCCTTGCGCGTCGGCCGGTTGATGGAAGAGGGCAAGATGGCGCCGGAGATGATCTCGATCGTCAAGCGCAACAATTGCGGCAAGGCGCTCGACATCGCCCGCATGGCCCGCGACATGCATGGCGGCAACGGCATCCAGATCGACTACCACGTCATGCGCCATGCGCAGAACCTGGAGACCGTCAACACCTATGAGGGGACGCATGACGTTCATGCGCTGATCCTCGGCCGCGCCCAGACCGGCATCCAGGCGTTCTTCTGAGCAAGAAGAGGCGAGGAGGGCCGCAGGCCCGACCGGGTTTCAAAAAAAGCCCGAGCGAAGCAAGGATTCGGCCGTGAGCGATATCAACCAAACTGAACCGCCCTTGAAGGGCCTCAAGGTCGTTGAACTCGCCCGAGTGCTGGCGGGGCCGTGGATCGGTCAGACGCTTGCCGATCTCGGCGCCGAAGTGATCAAGGTCGAAAGCCCGGCCGGCGACGAAACGCGCCAGTGGGGCCCCCC
>JAGRLL010000178.1:0-29560 GCA_020441855.1 Nitratireductor sp. | reverse complement strand
AGGCAGGAAGACTGCGAGATGGTGCGCGCGCTTGCCAGCGATGCCGACGTCCTGATCGAGAACTTCAAGGTTGGCGGACTGAAGAAGTTCGGTCTTGACTATGAGAGCCTGAGCGCCCTCAATCCGCGCCTCGTCTACTGCTCTGTCACAGGTTTCGGTCAGGATGGGCCCTACGCCCATCGCGCCGGCTACGACTATCTCATTCAGGGCATGAGCGGTTTCATGCAGCTCACAGGCGAGCCCGACGGCGCGCCGCAGAAAGCGGGCGTCGCCATTGCCGACATCTTCACCGGTCTGTACGGCGTCATCGCGGTTCAGGCTGCGCTCGCACAACGCGAGCGCACCGGCGCCGGCCAGCACATCGACATGGCGTTGTTCGACTGCATGATGGCGATCCTCGCCAATCAGGGCGCCAATTACATGGCAACCGGCCGCGTGCCGCCGCGCCTGGGCAGCGGCCATCCCAATATCGTGCCTTACCAGACCTTCGATACGGCCGACGGAACCATCATTCTCGCGGTGGGCAACGATGGCCAGTTCGCCCGTTTTTGCAAGGTGCTGATGCGTGAGGACCTCGCCGCCGACAGCCGCTTCGCGACCAACGAGGCGCGCGTCTCCAACCGGGGCGAGATCGTGCCTTTGCTGTCGGAAATCCTCGGCCGATGGAAACGGGACGACCTGCTGGCGCGGCTGGAGGAGGCCGGCGTGCCCGCCGGCCCGGTCAATACCATCGCGGAAGCCTTCGCAGACCCGCAATTCGTCGCGCGCGCCATGCGTACGGATATCGATGGCATTGGCGGCATCCGCACGCCGATCGTCTTCTCGGATAGTGCGCTCGCGCTCGATCGGCGTCCACCAAGACTGGGCGAGCATATCGGCGCGACCTTTGGCGAAACGACGCCCCGCGCCGGTTCGCCGGACTGAATTCCGAACCGCCGCCATGCGGCTGACGGCCCTGGGGCCGATGCCGGGCGACTGTGTCGTTTTCTGCATCGCGCAACCCTGTCTTGGCCGCAAGGGTGCGACCTTCTCCTGATTCGTATCTTGCTGATTTCAAGCTTATATTTTTTAACTATTTTTACTTTTGTTACGCAAACATTTATAAATCCTCGTAATCAACAATAATAAATCTAAATAAATCCAGAAAAACAAATCTATATCACAAAAATCATCCAATATTACGTCCATATGAGTCGAAGTTTGGTTTTTGTTAACAATTCAAAACCGAGAATACCGGAAATAAGACTTATAGAGAATTCTCAAGTGTAGATTATTTCTGCAGGGGCTTGAATCGTGATTGTCAACGAATGGAACGGCAGTGCGCGCTGCCGAACGGCCAGGCCGATTTGGTTCGCTGACCGCCGAATGGACGCGGACGTCGCAGCATCGGGTTGCGCCGCGGATCGCCGGGCATATCGCAGGTGTCTGGCCTTCGGCGCGCCGATCATGCGTTGCGAAGCATATGAAGCCGAACTCGCCGGCAATTTTCCTTACATCGATGAAAGGCTCGACTGAGCGTTGGCCATGGAAGGTGAAACCCTCCTGACATTTACCGTCGCGTCCTGGCGTCTGGCGCTCCCGCTCGCCGACGTGAAGCGCGTGCTGCCCTTGCCCGTTCTTGAGCCTCCCTTGGGTGGCCCGTCCTTTGTCGAGGGATTTTTCGACTATCAGGGCGCCCCGGTAGCCGCCTTGCGGCTCGACCGCATGTTCGGGCTGGAGGAAGAGGATCTCGGCGTCTATTCGCCGCTTCTGCTCCTTGAGGCGCGTAATCTGATGGTCGCGCTGCATGTCTCGAAGGTCGATGGAATCCTGAACCTTGGCGAACGCCGGGCCCAGCCGATCGGCAGGAATGAAACATTCAACGATTGCATCGTCGGACGGGTCGCTGATCGACGGGGCGACACGATCTATGTACTCTCCCGCGAAGAATTCCTCCTGGTCGAGGAGGGCGCCAGGGTCAACGCCCTTGAGACGATGAGAAAGCAGCGTCTCGGCGCTCTCCAGAGCGAGCATGCCCATGCTGGCTGAGGAAAACGCACGGCCGGACCCGATGCTCGATCCGGTGTTTGGCGAGATAAGGGCTTTTGTCGTCAACGCGACGGGCAATGTCAGGCTGTCGCAGAACACCTCGTTCCTGATGGAGAAGGTCGCGCGCCGCCTGCAAGTGCGCGGCATGTCTTCCCTGCAAACCTACATGGGGCTTCTCAGGGATGAAGTCGTCGGAAGGGCGGAACTCGACCACCTCATTTCCGAACTGACGATCGGCGAGACTTCCTTCTTCCGACACCGCGAGCAATTCGATGCATTGCGCGACAAGGTTCTGCCGGAAGTGATCGACCGGAACCTCGTAACGAAGCAATTGCGGATATGGAGCGCCGGTTGCTCGAATGGGGCGGAAGCCTACTCGATCGCGATCGTGCTGGCCCCGTTGCTCGACACCGTGCTGAGAGACTGGGACGTCACCATCCTGGGCACCGACATCAATCGTGCCTTTCTGGCCGAAGCCGAACGCGGCTCATACTCGTCGTGGATTCTGCGCAATTTTTCCGACGATCAATTGCCGCTTTATTTCAGGCGGGAAGGTCATGCCTGGTCGATCAGGGAGCGCTACCGTCGCAAGGCGCGCTTCGCATGGGAAAATCTGCTGCAAGGCGAGGCTGCGTTTTCCGGACATCGCAGCCCCTTCGACATCATCTTCTGCCGAAACGTGATGATCTATTTCGACAGCGACAACAACCAGCGCCTGACACAGGCGCTTGCCGGCGCGCTTGGCGCGAACGGGCTTTTGTTCGTTGCTCCCGCCGATGTCCACCAGCATCTTGCCGCCAATCTGGCCAACGAGAACCAGATATCTCCCGGGATATTCAGGAAACGCACCGAAACGGCAACGCATGCAGGTGCTGCACCGCAGTTCCCGCACGCATTGCAGGCCAACAGGGCCACGCCGGCCGATGACAAGAAGGGCTCGGGGAGAAACGCAGTCTCCCCGCGGGATGCCGTTTCCCTGCGCGACACTGGACGCAGACATATCGGCGCGGAGCGCAAGACGGTTCGCGTGCCCGCCGCCCGTCCGCGGCGCCCCGTCGCTGCGGGGAGCCAGAAGAACGGCGAAGCCGTACTCGAACTCGAGACCGTCATCGAAAGCGCCAACAAGGGTGATTGGGCCCAGGCCGTTCGCCAGTGCGAGCAATTGCTTGCGACCGACAAGCTCAATGCGTCGGCGCATTATTATCACGGCCTCGTTCTTCAATATGCCGGCAACACCCGAGAGGCCGAAAAGGCATGGCGCCGGTCGATCTATCTCGACCACGGTTTTGCGCTTGCCCACTACCAACTCGGCCTTTCACGCAAGGAAGCCGGCGACCGCAACGGTGCGACCAAGGCCTTCCGCAATGCGTTTGCGGCGCTTGAGGGACGGGACGAAGACCAACCGGCGGACACGTTCGACAAGGTAACGGTCGGTGACCTGCGCGAGCTTTCCGCCCGCCAGCTCGGCCTGGTGGAGGGGGCATGAACGAAAAGGCATCGAAGTTCGACTGGAGCGAGATTCATGCGCGGCTGGAGCGCGACATGGCCAGGCTGGGCACCAGCATCGCCGACGACAGCGTTCGCACCGGGCAATTGCTTCGCGCGCGTACGGCGCAATTGGCTGCGATTTCGGCCAGGGCTGCGCACACAAGCGAATTGCTGCGAGCAATCGTCCTAAGAGTGGGCCAGGAACGTTATGCCCTGCCCATAGACAGCGTGCACGAGGTGACAAAGCTCGCCAGCGTCGCCGTGGTTCCAGGTGCTGGAAATTCGGCGGTCGGCATCATCAACTGGCATGGCGAACTGGTCATGGCCTATGGCCTCGCGCCCTTGATCGGCATTGATGCCGACGAGAACGCCACAGGGCGAAAGGTGGTGGTGCTGCGCGGTGGCGAACCGGGTCTGGCGCTGGTCGTCGATAGCGTCGAGCACGTCGTCGAGATCGACGTCGTGGCGTTGCAGCCAGTCGACCCGAATGCCTCGCGCCAGGCCGACATTTTCAGGGGCATGACGTCGGACGCCCTCTTACTGATCGATGACGCAAGGCTGAAGGCTCGTCTGCATGAAGAGCTCGAAGCGGCATGACACCAGCGCGGAGAATACCATGAGACGCGACCGTCCGATCATCGCAAACAATGGCGAAGCATCACGGCAATTCAGATCAACCACCGGAGGAAATGGCATGTTGAGCTACCTCAGGAACATCCGCATCAGGACGTTTTCCAATGCATTGATCATCTTCATGATCATCGCAGGCTGCCTTGTTGGCGCAACTTCCTATTCAACCCTTTCGGAAGTCAACTTCCTCTCGAAATCCTGGAAAAGCTTCTCCGGCGGACCGGTGAAGAAAACGGGCTATCTGAGTGACCTGCGCCAGGCGATGGGCTTCGGCGGCTTCATCCACAATTTCAAGAACGCGGTCCTCAGACGCGACAAATCCTTTATCGAAAAAGCTCGCGCCAATCGCACGCAAGTGACCGAGGCGATCGCAAACTATCGATCTGTGGGGGTCAGCGACAGCGAGGAAGCTTCGCTGAAGATCGTTGAAGACACCATGGATCACTATTACGCAAAATTGCCGATCCTCGAACGCATGATCGACCAGAACATGCCGATCGAAACCATCGATGACGCGGTAACGGTGAGCGACGATTCTGCGGTCGACGCCATCAACGCGATCCTGAATGAACTGCGTGTAGAGCGAGAGCATTCCGATGCGCTGGTCAACGGTTCCGTCGACAACGCCCAGAGCAACGTCTTCATCACGCTTGTCACGATCACGCTGATGATCGTGCTGCTGGTCGGTGTCTTCCTGTGGTTTGCGCAGAACCGGCTGATCCGGCCAATCTATCGGCTGATGGAATTCGTCAACGGGGTCGGCTCGGGCGATCTTTCCAAACAGATATCCGATCTGAGCGAAGACGAGATGGGCACGCTTGGCGCCCACTTCAACGAAATGGTCGCCAGCCTGAAGGATATCACCATCCAGACGCGATCGGCGGTCGACAACCTAAATTCGGCCGCGGCTGAAACACTTGCCTCGACCAAGCAGCAATCGGCGAGCGTCGAGGAACAATTTGCGGCCATCCAGGAAACCACGGCGACTCTCGAGGAGATCAACCAGTCCGGTCAGCAGATGTCCACGCGCGCCAGGGAAATCGCCGAACAGGCCGAAAAGGCTTCGGAGAGCAGCCGCAATGGCCTGCGCTCCATGGACGACATGGCGCAAGCCATGGACACCATCGAGGAGCAGACCGAGTCCGTCGCGGAGCACATTATCGCGCTCAGCGAGAAAACGCAGGCGATCGGGGAAATCATCGCCACGGTCAACGACATCGCCGAGCGGTCGCAATTGCTGGCGCTCAATGCGGCGATCGAGGCCGCGACGGCCGGCGAACACGGACGCACCTTCTCGGTCGTCGCCGAGGAAATCAAGACGCTGGCCGATCAGGCCAAGGAAGCCACCAATCAGGTTTCCACCATTCTCGGGGACATTCAGAAGGGCATCAATTCCTCGGTCATGTCCACCGAGGAATCGGTCAAACGCGTGGCGGTCGGGCGTGAACAGGCCGCCAACTCGCTGGCGGCGATCAGGGAGCTTACCGACACCATCGAAACAAGCGTCCAGGCTTTCGAGCAGATCGTTGCCTCGACCAACCAGCAGCGTGTCGGCCTGGATCAGGTCTCTGCCGCGTTGCAGCAGATTCGCGCCGGCAGCGAACAGACCGCCGCCGGCACCAAGCAGATCGAATTGGCCGTCACCAACATCGGAGCGCTCGGTGGCCAACTGGGCCATGCCATGGAGAGGTATGCCGTTTGAACGCTCTGCAACAAAGGCTTCTGGATGTCTTCGAGATCGAGCATCGCGAGCATTCGGAAGCCATCCGCAGGATAGTATCGGCGACCGGTGAGCCGGGTGAGGGCGAAGCGAAAGGCTTCGCCGAGGCGATGCGCCGCGCCCACAGCCTCAAGGGTGCCGCCAGGGCGGTTGGCCTCGGTGAAGTCGAAACGCTGGCGCACGGCCTTGAATCGCTCTTCGTCAAGATCCAGCGCGGCGAGGCCGAACTGGACGACGATATTCGCAAGCATGTCGGCGATACGCTCGACGAGATCGAGGATTTGATTTCGGGTCCCGGGGAGACTGCCGCCGATGATGAAGCACCGGCCGGCAGCGATGCGGCCGGTGGGGAAGAAGCCGGTCTCGACGTCAGGCAGCGAACCGACGCCGCGCCTGCCGTCAGCCAGCATTCCGCCGCGCCCTCGGAACAGATCCGGGTCAACGCCGAGGATCTCGATCATCTCCTCAAATCAGCAGGTGAACTGCACACCGACATGTTGTTCCAGAATGCCGGCGCCAATGAGGTTCGCGCCGTCAGCAACAGGTTGGCGACACTGGAAAGCCGTTGGGTGGAGACCTGGAAGGAGATGGAAAAGTGCGCGCGCGATGCATTGCCCATTCCTGGCAGGCTGTTGGGAAACACCGCGCAGGCGACGACCCAGATAAGACATCTTTCCAGGGACATGCGCGCCATTGCCCAGCGCCAGACAAGTGGCGCCCGCTCGCTGCGTCATCATCTGAGCGATCTGGAGCGCCGCGTCGTCGCCGCCCGCATGGTGCCGGCCGAAAGTGTGTTCGGCGGATTCCGCAAGATGGTGCGCGATGTCGCCGCCACCGAAGGAAAGCAGGTTGAAGTGGTCATCGAGGGAATCGATTGCCACGCCGACAGGCTGGTGTTGCAGCGTATCAAGGACCCTGTGATGCACATGCTGCGCAATGCCGTCAGTCACGGCATCGAGCAGCCACAGGAGCGCGAGGCAGCCGGCAAGTCGCCAAGAGGCATGGTGCGGTTTCTCATTTCCGCCGACAACGACCGTCTGCACATCGTGATCGAGGATGACGGACGTGGTATCGATTTTGAAAGGATCGCGCGCAAGGCCAGGGAGCAGAACCTTGTCGGCCATGAAGAGAACGAGACGCTGAGCGAACATTTTCTGTGCCAGCTTCTCTTCGAACCCGGCTTCTCGACGGCGGACAGCGTTACTACCATCTCGGGCCGCGGCGTCGGTTTGTCGGTTGCCCGTGAAACCATCTCCGATCTGCAGGGTTCCATCGATATCTCGGCTCGTGAGGGCGGCGGTACGAGGATGGAGATTGCGCTTCCGGTGAGCATCCTCACCCGGCGGCTCCTGCTGGTCACGCTCAGGGAACAGGCCTTTGCCCTGCCTTGCGAGGCAGTCGCCCGGGTCATGCGCGTGCCGGCTTCAGACATCGTGACAGTCGAAGGCAGGCCCATGATCCGCCTGAAGGACCGGACGCTACCCCTGACCTCGATCGCCGAATTGCTCGACCTGGGCGGTTCGATCGCCGCGGGTGAAAAATCCTCCGTCTCCATCGTCGTCCTGCGCAAGGGCGAGGCCCAGTACGGTGTCGCGGTCGAGGGCTTTGTCGGGGTCAACGATTTCGTGGTCCGTCACTTCGATATCGGCAGCGCCAAACGGCGGCGCTGGTCTGGCGTGATCACCACGGAAGACGGCAGTCCCTGCCTTGTTCTCAATGCCGACACCTTGCTCGCCAGCGATCTGGCCCGCAAGGGCTCAGGCTTCTCGTTCGACGTGACGCAAGGCGACACCAAACGCGTCAAATCCGTGCTGGTCGTCGACGATTCGATTACGACACGGACGCTGGAGAAGAGCATTCTGGAAGCGCATGGCTACCGGGTCCGATTGAGCGTGGACGGGCGCGATGCTCTGGCGCAGATCAGAAACGAGCTTCCCGACGTCGTGATCTCGGACGTGGAAATGCCGCACATGGACGGCTTCGAACTCGTGCGTTCGATCAAGTCGGATGATCGGCTCTGCGATCTGCCGGTCATTCTGGTGACCTCGCGCGACGATACCAGCGATCGCGAACGAGGTTTGATGCTCGGGGCCGATGCATACGTGGTCAAACAGCGTTTCGACCAGCAGGATCTCTTGGAAACAATTGGACGGATGATCTGACATGGCCCCGATATCGGTTTTGATTGTCGAAGACTCGCCGGTAGCGAAGGAATTGCTTGTCGCCACGCTCAACTCGGATCCCCGTCTTGAGGTGATCTACACGGTCGAGACGGCGGAGAGGGCTCTGGCGGTGATCCCGCGGCTGAAGCCCGACGTGATCTGCATGGACATCAACCTGCCCGGCATGAACGGCATCGAGGCGACACGGCGCATCATGCAGGAATGGCCGACGCCGATCATCATCGTCGCCGCCGATCTTCGCAACTCGACCGTCCACAAGACGATGGACGCGCTGGCGGCGGGCGCGCTCGCAGCCATCGAAAAGCCCAAGGTGGACAGTGCGGAAGCCTACAATGCGATGGCGCGGTCGATGTGCAATCAGTTCGTAAACCTGAGTCAATTGAATGTCGTGCGTCAGCGCTTCAATGCACAGCGTTCGGCGAGAACGGCCGATGCGTCGCCGGCCAGGCAAGGGCAGGACTGTGCCTGCGAGGTGGTCGCCATCGTCGCTTCTACTGGCGGCCCGGCTGCCGTCTCCACCATCCTGCAGGGATTGCCGGACAGTTTCGCAACGCCGATCCTGATCGTGCAGCACATGGGTGGCGAATTCCTCGAGGGCTATGCAAACTGGCTCAACTCAAACGTCAGGGCAGGCGTGTCACTTGCGCGGAACCTGGAGATCGCACGGCCCGGCCAAATCTACGTGGCGCCGGGCGGGCATCATCTTGTGTACCGTAACGAACGGCTTGTCCTCGTCGCAGACCCCTCCACCACGGGCCATGTGCCCGCCGGCGACGAGTTGTTCAAATCCATCGCGGCCAATGTCGGCGAGCGCGCCATCGGCGTGCTGCTGACCGGTATGGGTGCGGATGGCGCGGCCGGCCTGCTGGATATGCACCATGCAGGCGCATACACGATCGCGCAGGATCGCGCGACGAGCGTGGTCTACGGCATGCCGGGCGCGGCGGAGGCGAGGGGGGCTGCCAGGGAAATCCTGCCCATCGGCTCGATCGCCTCGCGCATCGTCGAACTGGCAAGTCGGTCACCGAACATAAGGCGGGCGTCATGAGCGAAAAACCTTCCGTCCTGTTGATCGAGGATTCCGAAACGCAGGCGTTGATGTTTACGCATTTGCTCCAGGAAGCGGGCATGGATGTCAGCCGGGTGTCCTCGGCCGAGGACGGCATCGAATACCTGCGTTCCGCCAGGCCGGGGCTCGTGATCGTCGACTTCCACCTGCCCGGCCTTCAGGGCGACGAATTCTGCCGGCTCATGCGCGCGAACACGTCGACCGACATGATTCCGCTGCTGATCCTCACTGACGATTCCCAGTCCGGCGCCGAACAACACGGCCTCAATTGCGGCGCGGACGATTATGTCGCCAAGTCGAACGACAAGGATGTCCTGCTCGCCCGGGTCGAATACCTGATGCGCAAGGCGCGCGAGGAAGGTGGGGTCGGACAGGCCGATGCATCGTTCTTCAAGTCGCAGAACATTCTCGTGACCGACGACAGTCCGACCTATCTGATGCTTCTCGAAGAGCAGTTGAAGCACGAAGGCTATGGCGTCGTTACGGCCGAAAACGGCGATCTCGCACTCGACGTGGCCGACCACAAACCGATCGATTGCGCGGTAATCGATCTCGTCATGCCGGGAATGGACGGCATAGAATTGTGCCGCAGGCTTCGCGCCCGTTCAAAGGCGGCCGAGACCGCATTGCCCATCCTCATCGTCACGAGCAGCGGCTCGAAGGAAAAGATGATGGAGGCGCTCGAGGCCGGTGCTGACGACTTTGTCGACAAGGCCAACGACACCACGGTGCTGAAAGCGCGAATAAGGGCCTTGCTGCGTCGCAAGTTTCTCCAGGACGAACGCCAGAGGGTTCAAAACGAACTGAAGCTCAAGGAAGTAGAGATCGTTCGCGAACGCATGGAGAAGGAGGCTGCCCTCGATCGCGCCCAGTACGCCGCGCAACTCGAGACGGTCAACAAGGAACTGGAAGCCTTTTCCTATGCGGTTTCGCACGATCTGCGCGCGCCGCTGCGAACCATCGATGGTTTCAGCCAGATTCTGATGGAAGACCATGGCGACAAGCTCGAGGACGACGCGAAGGCATTGATCGGCCGGGTGCGCGCCGCCACCGCCAAGATGAGCGGGCTGATCGAGGACCTGCTCAAGCTGTCGCGCGTCACCAGCGCGCCACTCGCCAAGGCCACGGTCGACTTGTCGCAAATGGTGCAGGAAATCGTGGCTTCACTGGTCGAAACCGAACCGGATCGCAAGGTCGAGTTCCGCATCGAGCCGGGTGTCACCGCCGAATGCGACCGGCAACTCATCAACATCGTGCTGACGAACCTGATCGAGAATGCCTGGAAATACTCGCAAAAGAAGAGTGATGCCCGCATCGGGTTCGGCCGGCATGGCGACGGTGGATTTTATGTCAGCGACAATGGGGCGGGCTTCGACATGGCGCACGCCGACCAGCTTTTCCAGCCCTTCAGACGGCTGCATTCCGACACCGAATTTCCCGGAACGGGTATCGGGTTGGCGACGGTCGCCAGGGTGGTGCACCGTCATGGCGGAGACATCAAGGCCGAATCCACCAAGGGTGAGGGCACCACGTTCACCGTTATGTTGTGATGCCCTCTGGCGCGTTGGCTGCCGGTATCGCCTCAGTGTCGGGAAGGCGGCAAGGGTCGTTCCCAATGAAGCCCCGCACGGCTGGCCAGTTGCAGAAGCTCGGCCAGGTTCTGGACATTGACCTTGCGCATGATGTTGGCGCGATGAACCTCCACCGTGCGCTGCGAAATGCCAAGGGTCTTGGCGATCGACCGGCTTGAAGCGCCCGAAAAGACACGCACCAGCACGTCGCGCTCGCGCGCCGTCAGCGATTCCAGCCTTGCAACGGCCTCATCGCGCATGGCCGCCATTTCGCGGTCCCGCTCGCTACGGACAAGCGCCTGTTCGATGCCCGCCAGCAGCACTTGGTCATCGAAAGGCTTTTCGATGAAATCGAAGGCGCCGAGCTTCATCGCCTCCACCGCCTTGGCGAGTTCCGGATAGGCGGTGACCATGATCACCGGCAGCGTTTCGCTGCGCTCCTTCAGCAGGCGCTGCAACTCCAGGCCGCTTATGTCTGTCAGATGCAGGTCGAGGATGAGGCAGCCGACACCGGGCTCGTACTCCTTCAGGAAGGCACTTGCTGTTTCGTAGAGGCGCACGTCATAGCCTGCCGTCTCGAGGCGAACGCGAAGCGAATCCCTCACGTCCGGATCGTCGTCGATGACATAGACAGGACCGGTTTTCGAATTTTCAGACATGTGCGCTGCGCAATGCGATTTTGAACAGGTTCCCACCCCCTTCGTTCGATTCAATTGACATTCGCCCGCCATGGGCTTCCACGATGGCGTGCGATAGCGGTAGTCCAATTCCCATCCCGCCAGCTTTGGTGGACACGAAAGGATCGAACAATCGGTCACGGATATCAGGATCGATACCGGGACCCGTATCGGCGACGATGAGATCGATCTCGTCGCCCCGGTCTCGCGTGGCGACCGTGAGAATGCGCTTGTCGCAGGCGGCCATCGCTTCGATGGCGTTCCTGACCAGATTCACCACCACCTGCCGCACCTGCGTCTTGTCGACGGGTACTTTCGGCAATTGTTCCTCATAGTCGCGGACTACCTTGAGATTGTGACCGTCGGCGCCGATCAGCGCGGATTGCAGTCCCGCCTCCACGATGTCGTTGAGGTTGTGCAATTCCAGTTGCGTCGATCGGTTGCCGATGAATTCCCGCAGCCGCACCAGGACATCCCTTGCATGCCGCGTCTGCTCACCCGCCCGCTCCATCAATTGCAGTGCGTTTTGGTGAGGTTGCATCGAATGACCCTTGAGCATCTGCTCGGCCGAAGTGATGAAATTGCCGATCACGGTCAGCGGTTGGCCAAGCTCGTGAACCATGGCGCTGGCCATCTTTCCGGCTGTGCTTACGCGCTTGGCGTGCTCTGCCTGCGACTTGAGGGCAAGCATGCGCCTGTCCATCTCCCGCTCGTGGGTGATGTCGCGCGCGATGACCGACACGCCGATGATCTCGTGTTTCGGGTCCTTCACCGGAGACAGGGTCAGCGCGACTTCGTGTCGGCCGCCATCCCTGTCGATCCTGATCGACTCGAATTGCTGGACCTTCTCACCCCTGACCGCGCGCGCCCTGAGCTCCTGCATTTCCTCGACGTGCTCGCTCGGAATCACCATGCAGGCATTGGCGCCGATCGCCTCGTCCGCCGCGTATCCGTAAAGCTTCTCCGCCGCCGGATTCCAGGACGTGATCACACCGTCCAGTGTTTCCGTGGTGATTGCGTCGAACGATGAATTGACAATGGCGCTCAGCAGCGATTCCCGTTCCAGATACCCGTAGAACGCACGCGCCAGCGCCCCGATCTCGCCGGAAGCCTTGACCGGAAGCCTGATCGGCTGATGCCTGCTTGGGGCATTCAGCGCCGTCGTTACGTGGCGCAAGGGCCGGGAAAAGGAGATTCCGATGGCCACCGCAACCATGCCCGATACCAATGCAGCGATTGCGGCGACATTGACGGTTGATCCGGCGATGGTGCTTGCCTGCTCCATCAGTACCTGAACCGGAACAATTTCGGCGATCGCAACGCTTCGGGTGTCCGCAAGTTCCACCGGCCAGATCGCCGCGGCGTGCTTGAGGCCCGCCTTGTCCTGAACCTGCAGGCTCGTCGGTTCCTTGGAGGCGATCGGCCCGGCCAGGCCCGGCCAGTCGTCCTGCAGCCGGAAGGGTTTGCCGGTTTCGAAGCCGAATTCCTTCGATGTGTCGGGATGAACGAGATAGTTGCCTGCTTCGTCGACGAGGAACAAATATCCCTTCTTCGGTGTCTCGTCCCTGAGTTGCTGGAAGAGCGGACGCATGTCCATGTTGATGATGGTCAATGCCAATGGAACGCCGTCGTCCGAGCGAACCGCCACGGCGAGCCTGATCGCGGGAACGTTCGGCGTTTTGATTGCGCGGTGTTCGCGAATGTAGTCGATCGGCGAAACATGGATTTCTCCATCGCCCAGATCGAAGGAAGCCGAAAAATAAGGTCGGTGCGCCTTGGACTGCAGCAATGCCTGCGGTGTTATCGAGGCGGCCGTGCCTGCGGTCTTTCGACTGACGCGAACGATCTCCATGCCGTCGGTGGTACCGATCAGCCGCAATCGAAGATAGTTTTTCTTGGCCTGAAGGATGGCGAGGAATTGCCCGGCGAGTTCAGTACGCAATTGCCGTTCCGGCTCGATGTCTTCGCCGGGGTGCGCTTCTGCGTGCAATGCGGCAAGTCTTACAACCGCCGGCATGCCGGCAATGGCCTGCACATCCTCGCGGGCGATTTCGATATGATTGCGAAATTCATCCGCGACAAGTCCGGCATGAGCCCGCATGCGGTCCAGTTCTTGCGGCAATCCGCTGGCCATCATCCCGCGATGGATGACGGTACCAACACCAATTGCCGTAAGCATGACGAGCGATATCATCGCAATCGCCAAACGAAACGATAGACCCACCGTACTCTCCCGGGGGCGGTCAATACATTAGGGAAACCGCGCCTTGCGGTTAGCCACAGCGCTCCCGCAAGAGAGCGCTAATCGCAAACCAATTCGTGCAATAACAATACAATTTCATTGAGTCGCCGAGGCCCCACACTCGCGCCCGCACGACATTGGATTAAGAAAATCAGTGGTGTAACACCCCTAGCATATGATCCACCTCCATTACCCAACGTTAACAGTGCATAACAATCCGATACGCGTCAATATTGAACCTGCGGTTGAAATGACTGATTTCTCCAGGAAGGCCATGGTCTAGTGCGGCGGCCTTCGAATGGCGTGGGATCTTTGCTGCGCACGATGGGCGAGCCGCAAATTCTGCGACAATCCAATTGGCCGCATCGTCCAATCAGTCCAGCCCGGAAAACAACCTTACGGTGCGCTTCGGAGTTTGGTGGCGATTTGCGACCGGCTTCGACGCCGGCAGCCGACTGAGTCGCTTTTTGCCAATCGACATGAGACGGTCTTGTAGAATCGGGGTTACCCGTATCCGTCACGGTGCGCGGAGCGGGGATAGTTTGATCTTGCTCCGTCAACTTGGGTGGGCAATCGTCAAGTCAGCGATTTAAGAAATGAAATTTCCTGTTTCACTGCAATATAATAATTGGTGGAGTTGCCACTATGGTTGCAGTAAAATAATTATTTTTGTGTGTAAAACAATTCAGATAAAAAATTGATTCAAACGAACGGAGTTGGGTTCAGAATTTCAGTGTAATGCTGATGCATGTGTTCGGCTGGAGTATTTTGGATAACCAAAGTTTGGAGCAATAAATCTCGTTGAATAGGGCGGTCTGTCTGTCGAATAGTATGTGTATCTACATAGTTACAAATACGAATTGAGTGAGGGAGTCCCTGCAACTAACGTCCAAATCACCAAACGAATCAAGGCTCTGTCTGGCGCTGGGACGTCGGGACAGCGCGCGAGGTTCATGAAGTCTGCAGTTGAGGCTGCATACTGAGCGACCACGGGGGCGTGGATGACAAATGGACGAAATGTTGTGAGAAACTGAACAATACTAGCTGAATAAATATGAAGCTTGTGCCAGGCCGCCAACCGGAACTGCTCTGGAAAACGGACTCCGAATTCCGCCTCACTCGATTTGAGGGCGCTTCACAGGAGATTTTTGGCCTTTCGCCGTCCAGGGCGATCGGCCGGACCTTGTGGGATATCACCGGCCTGGATTGCCAGACGAGCAAATGGTCGAAGATCATCAAATACCACAAGACGCACCGTTCCTACGACGGCATCACACTCGGATTTTTCGGGGCTGATGGAAGTCTTCGCAGGATAAGGGTGAGTGGCCAGCCCCGTTTCGGCAAGACGGGCAGATTACTTGGCTATCACGGCCGACTGATCGATGTCACTGAACAGGAGAACCTGCAATTGGAGATGGACGACGTCCTGATCCGTACGCAGGCCATCGCGGAAATTGCCGGCCTTGCGACCGCAGGAGTGACGGCTGAGCAGTTAAGTGAAGCCGCCGGCCGGACGTTTGCAACGATCCTGGGCGCCCAACTTGCCTGCTTTTTCCGCTATTATCGTGAGCGCGGCGAACTTCGTTTGCTCGGCGGCCATGGCCTGCCGCCGGGCGAGCCATGTCCCCTGGCCTTGCCACTTGAGAAAGTGGCGCCCTTCGCCGAAGCGACAGGAAGTGCACGTCCCGTCACCTTCGGCGCGGGGGAAGCCGACTTCCTGCCGGGCCTGGCCGCGTCACGCCTGCCAGGCGCGGTTATGGCGATTGCCAACAAGTCGGGACCGGCCGGCCTGGTGTGCATCTATCTAGACGGCGGCAAACCGAGCGACGCCGATTTGGAATTTCTCCAGTTGTTTGCTGCGGTACTGGGACCGGTGTCCAATTACAGACGCGCGGAAATGCGCCTGAAACTCTATGAAGAGGCGCTCAACACGATTGATCGCGGTGTTTTTGTTTCCGAATCCGACATCGCCGATGCGCCGCCGGTTTTCGTCAACAAGGCATTTGCGAGAATGACCGGCTATCACGCCCAGGACTTGTCCGGTCCGGGTGGTTCCCCTGTTGGCGAGGCGGAACAGGCAACCCGCCTCCAGGGTGGAACGACGGTCAGGGTCGACGGTGTTACCGGCGATCTCGTCCATTTGCGCCGCAGGGATGGCAGCCTGTTCTGGACCGACCTTTCAACCGTCACCAAGGATGCGGACGATGCCCAGTTCGGAGGCCGAATCGTCGTCCTGTCGGATGTCGACGAACGAGTGGCATTGCTGGAGCAGATTCACGCCATCGAGAAGGTAGGCCTGATCGGACAACTGGCTGGCGGGATGGCGCATGACTTCAACAACCTTTTAACCGTGGTCATCGGGAATGCGGAAAATCTGGTCGATGAGGTGGGCACTCAGAAACTGAGGAACTCGGCGATCCTGATTCTGGAATCGGCGGAGCGTTGCGCCGCCATGACCAGAAGATTGCTCGATTTCGGCCGCAAAAGGCACCTCGTTCCAGAGGCGATCGTGTTGAACGATGTGCTCGAAACGGCAGGTGCGTTCCTTCGTCAGGCGCTTGGACCGAAGATCGAAATGGACATCTCGGTCGAGGGGGGCGAGCAGGTCCTGGCGGATCGCGGCCTCCTGGAATCGGCCATTCTCAACCTGGCGATGAACGCGCGCGACGCCATGCCTGAAGGCGGAAAGCTAACGATCAGTGCGAGGGTGGCCGGTCCCGGCTTGCAGACGCAGCCCCAATCTGTCGAGGCGTGCAGATATATCGAGATCGCTGTTTCGGATAGCGGGCACGGCATCCCGGAAGAAATCAGATCGCGTGTTCTCGAGCCCTTTTTCACCACCAAGGCACGCGGGCAGGGTTCGGGTATCGGTTTGCCGCTGGTTCATGCATTCGCCAGGTTGTTCGGCGGTTATATCGAGATCGAGAGTGCGCCGGACAAAGGCACAACCGTGCGCCTGTTCCTTAAGAGGGTCATGCCGGTTCGTTTGCCGCGCCGGGTGAGCGGCAGGAAACGGATGCCCGCTGCGGCGCCACCGTTGCAGGAGGCCTAGCTTGATCGCCGCACCCATGAACGCCATCGGGAAAGCACCTTTGCCACTTGCAGGCGTGCGCGCTCCTTCCCCTGGCTTCGGGATGCCTGGACGGCCGGCCATGGCGCCCCCTTCCTTGGGTGGCGAGTTACCTTTTTTTACCTCCGGGTTATCCGCCGTTAGACATACGCTCGTTACCAATCCATCTCGGGAAATCAATATTCTGACGCCAGGGCGAGCAAAGGGTTTCGAAACGGAATCGTGAGTATCGGGACCGAAGGAAGGACTCGCCTGTTCGGGCGACAGGAGGCGGATTTGCCGGTCATGTTGACGAGGTTGACGGGATCAGGGGGAGGTTGACCAGATGATGCAACAAGAAGTGCGGACCGCAGAAGGCCTGGACCTGCTGGTGATCGAAGATGACCCGATGGTTTGCCAGACGATACGTACCGCATGGCCCGTCCCCACGGACCGACTTCGCTTTGTCTCCACCTACAAGCAATCGCTGGGATTGATCCACAGCCCGGAACTCGGCTTCTTCGACGGCGTCATTGTCGACATACACCTGCCCGACGGTGATGGCATGACGATCCTGCGCACCATTCGCAGCAACACGAATGTGCCGATCGTCCTCATTTCCGGTTCGGGAACCGCCGATTCAAGGGCGGACGCTATCGGGCTTGGTGCCGACGATTACGTGATGAAGCCCTTTTCCGTTCGCGAATTGCAGGCTCGCGTGACCCGGCTGGTCAATGTCAGGCTCGAGAAAACCGAGCAAACCGGTCGGCGCAAGTTCCGGCTCGGTGAAATGGTTTGCGACCTTCAGGCGAGAACGCTCTCCTACGAGGACGAAAAGCTGGCGCTGACCGATACCGAGACCCGCTTGCTCGACCTGCTCTTCCGCAATTCCAACCGCATCTGCTCCAAGTCGTATCTTTACAAGAACGCGCTCTTTCGCGAGCACGACCCCAGCGACAAGACGCTCGACGTTTACCTGAGCCGCATACGCAACAAGGTGAAGCAACTCGACGAGCAAAGCGTGGAATGGATTCAGACCGTTCGAGGTTCGGGTTATCGTATCGCCGAACTCTGGTAGAACGGCGCTATTCTCGTTCCCTTTGTATCGAACCGCCCGCCCTTTGCGTGGACTCGGCGATTGGAGTCGGGCATTGCCTGATTGAGATCGGCTGCGGCGGCATTCAGGGCGGTTTGCTCGTGTGCGCTTGCGTCTTGTCAACCGAACGCCGCCGGCATAGCCGAGGGTGATGGTATGGTGGAGCGGACACCGAAAGCCTGGTTGAACTCCTCAACGAAGGATTGCAGCTTTTCGAACTGCATCGGTCTCGCCACGAGATAGCCCTGCACCGCGTCGCAGCCGGCCTGTCCGAGAAAAGCCAGATCCTCCGGCCGCTCGACACCTTCGGCGACAATCTGGCGAACCCCGATTTTCCGATGCCGAAATCGTCGATCGACAGTTTCGCGCCGTCGATAGACAGTTTGTAGAGCGCCTTGAGGTTTTCCTCGTCGATCTCGCACAGCACCTCTTCGGTGATCTCGAAAACCAGATTGTCGAAAAGATCAGGCGCTTCGTGCCGCAACGCGATCAGGCTTTCACGCTGTGTGATGGTGTTGGCCAGGTCGACATTGATGTTGATCCGCAAGGGCGGACGGCGTGACCAGACAATCGGCGATCACGATTCCGACTTCCTCGACGTAGCGCCGGTTCACGTCGAGCGCGACGAGATCGCCGCTCATTAGGAAGATACTTGCCCGGCTTTGCCGGTCGGCCAGAAAACGCAGGACATCGATCGCGTCGACGGGGCCTGGCCTCACATTCACGAAAACGGCGTCGGCGTCTCTCCTGGACATTGCATACTTCAGCGCGTCGAACTCGCTGTGCAGTCCGACGGAGAATCCGGACCGCTCCAGGTGCCGCTCCATGAACTGCAACTGGTCGCTCATGTCGTCGATGACGTGAGCGGTCTTCTTTCCGCGTGCCATTACGCCATTCGGCGTAACCCGAACATTTCGTCGAAAGCCGGGGTGAATGCGGTTGTCATGGATACCCACTAGTTCCAGCGGAATAGCTGGCTTTCCCTTGCTTAATCCGCGGCTACCGAACTGTAAAAAAGAAAAAAATAGGCCCCTGTTTGCAATCATGAATTGATTTATTCAACTTTTTCATTCGAGAACAAGTCTTTTTGGCGTTCATTGCAACGCAGGCTGTCATGAATGAAGTTTAATCTTTTTAAACATCGGTCAACGGGCTGTTAGCTGACCGACATTTAATGTGCGGCTTGTAACCTGCACGGGATTCATCGTGCTGATACGGTTTCAAGGGGCAGTGAAATCACCAGTGTAGTCGAGGAAAAGAGGGACAACCGGCACATCTCTGCGCCTGCCGGAAGTGCGTGTCGATCGAACGCTCACAGTAGAGAGTATTTGGTGGTGGATCAGAAAACGACGAAGACGGCATCGGCCAAGGCCGGTACAACCAGGAAAGCACGGCAAGCATCCGGGACGGACGCAACAAAGATCGACGAGGCGGCCGAGTCGGGCCGAAGCAGGGTTCTGCAGCATGCGATTTCGCAAGTATGCCGCTTCGCGCTGCGCGCCACCGAGGTCGAGGATCTTCTCGATCGCACCGCCGAAATCGTCGCGGACGCGGCCCGTGTCGACTCTGTCGGCATATTCGAACTGACCGACGACAAGAAGGTCCTGCGTCTGTCCGCATCCCTTGGCTGGTCGGTGGATCCCGATCAATTGCGTGCAATCCCGGCGGCGGTTTGCCGTCCGCTCTATCAGGCGTTGTCGTCGGAGGGAGCGGTTCGCTTCGAACGTCCCGAATTCAATATCCTGCCTTTGACAGATGACGATGGCGGACGAGGTCTCGCATTGGCGATCGGCGAGCGCTCCAAGCGCGCGGGCGTCCTGACCATCTGCAGTCGGGACCCGGACCGCGAATTCGACGACAGTGAGGTCGATTTTCTTCAGACCATCGCCTTCATTCTTGCCGCGGTCTGGGATCGTGGTCGCTTCGAGGCAACGCTGATGCTGCGCAACCGCGCGTTGGAGGCGCTGGACCAGGGGGTGATGATCACCGATGCCAGGCGTCTCGACAACCCGCTGATCTATGTCAATCCCGCTTTCGAGCGGCTCACTGGATACAATGTCCAGAACGCCATCGGCAAGAACCCGCGCTTCCTTCAGGGACGGCCGGGCGATCCCATGCTGGCGCGCGAGATGCGCCAATCCATCGAAGCAGGGCACCCCTACCGCGATACGATCCTGAATTACCGCAGGAACGGCGAAGAGTTCTGGAACGATTTGAGCGTTTCGACCGTGCGCGATGGAGAGAACAACATCACGCATCACGTCGGGGTCATTTCCGACGTCACGGAGCGCATGCAGCTCGAGGCGCAATTGCACCAGGCGCAGAAGATGGAGGCCATCGGGCATCTGACCGGTGGCATTGCACACGACTTCAACAACCTGCTTGCCGTCATTCTCGGCAATTCCGAGATCCTTCTTGAAGACATCGACAATGACGATCTGCGCGAGCTGGTGGAATTGCTGATGAAAGCGGCGGAGCGGGGGGCCATTCTCACGCAACGGCTGCTGGCATTCGGGCGCCGCCAGACCCTTCGTCCCGAACCTCTCGAAGTCAATCAGGCCGTGCAGTCGCTGACCCAGATGCTTCAGCGCACGCTGGGCGAACACATCCGTCTTGTCACGTCTGACGACGAGTGCGGGCGTTGCGCCCTGGTCGACCGGGCCCAGTTTGAATCGGCCATTCTCAATCTCGCGGTCAATGCGCGCGATGCCATGCCGGATGGCGGGGAACTGGGGTTCATGTGTGCGCCGGTCACGGCGCCGTCGAAGGGCGTTCCCCCGGAACTGGACGATGGCGAATACTTGAAGGTCAGTGTGCGCGACACGGGAACGGGCATGAGCCCGGAAGTACTCGCTCAGGCGTTCGAACCTTTCTTCACGACCAAGGATGTCGGGCGCGGCTCCGGGCTGGGCCTTGCGATGGTGCACGGCTTCGTCCACCAGTCGGGCGGACATGTCGGCATCGACAGTGAGGTCGGCAAGGGGACGACGGTCAATCTGTTCTTGCCGATGGCCGCCGAAAACTCTGTTCAGGAGCCGGTTGTCGGCGAGAACGAGGGGCCGGCCATTCCGGAGGGCTCCGAAACCATTTTGCTCGTCGAGGACGAAAAGGAAGTCCGCCGTTATGTCTCGCGGCTGCTGGCGCGCTTGGGTTATTCCGTCGTCGAGGCCGAGGATGCCATGTCGGCGCTCAAGGTTCTGGAGACCGTCAACAAGATCGACCTTCTCTTCTCCGATCTCATCCTGCCGGGTGGCACCAACGGTCTCAAACTGGTCGAGATGGCCAAGGAGATGCGGCCGGAACTGCGCATTCTGCTCACCACGGGCTACACGGAAGAATATGAGCGGCTGAGTGAATCCTCACCCGCGCTGATCCTGCGCAAGCCCTACAAGCGCAAGGAGATCGCAACCTTGCTGCGCACCGTTCTCGACAAGACAGGTACGCGCCGCAAGGTGCAGCCATACAAAAAGAAATCAGGTTCGCGCAACGCCGCGTAGAGCCGCAGGGAGGCTTGGCAAACCATGGATGTAACCGAGGGACTGGATTGTTTCGTCGTAGACGATGATCCCGATCTGCGCCGATTGATCGCTTATTCCGCGCGACGTGTCGGCTATGAGGTTGTCGAATGCGGACGACTTCAGGAAGTGGAGGAAGCGCTGGGCAAGGTCGCCCCAAGGCTCATCTTCCTGGATGTCGGACTTGAGAATTGCGATGCCTCGCAAGTGTTGGACATGCTTGCCGAGCGGCATTGCGACGCCTGGATTCAGCTTGTCAGCGGCCGCAGCGAGCAAGAGCTCGAGGCTCTGGAAGACGCGGGCGACGAACTCGGCCTGAGAATGCTGGCGCCCCTGACCAAGCCATTTCGCGGCGGTGCGATCAGGACGATCTCGCAGAGCGTCGCCGACGCGCCTCAGGAGGTGCGGGCATGAACGATTTCGCATTGGCACGGCGGACGCCCGAACAGGCGGACCAGGACCGGGACAGGGAATCGCCGGCGGGCTCCCTGAAGGCATCGCTCATCAGCGCATTCTGCCACGATTGCCGCACACCGCTCGCGGTCATTGCAGACTCGGCAAGCATCGTGCGCGAGGAACTCGAGGACGAGGGTTTCGGGTCGGAATCGATCGAGTTTCTCGATGGCATCACCGAACGGGCTGTGGAACTCGAGAACCTGCTTGCAGATCTGCGCTTCCTTCATGCGCAGATGACGCAGGCGGCTTCACCCGACGCGGCCGCGAACGAGATTGAAGCGGCCTCTTTCGCCGAATTGCTGGCCGACGTGTCGCCGCAACTTGAAAAGACGGTTGCTTCCCTTGGGCATTCCCTGAGCTTCCAGCACGAACCCGACCTCCCGTTTGGCCGTTTCGAACCCACGGTCATGGCGCGCGCGTTGACATCGGCCGTCACCGAACTGTGCCGCCCGGCCAATACCGGCGCGACATTGTGCGTGACGGCCGGGTTCGACCCTGGCGGCGAGAAGATACGCATTTCCGTGGAACGCATGGAGAAAGATGCCGTAGCCGGTGGAGGCGCCCTGTTGCCTCTGGGCTCAGGCAAGAACGAGCCGGCCGATGAAGAAGAACTTCGCTTCAGGTTGCAGGTGGTCTCCGGCCTCGTTCGCCTCTCGGGGGGGCAATTGGTGACGATGCGGGGCAGTGCGCACCGGGCGCTGACGATCTTCCTGCCTGTCAGTTCGGCGAAACGCGCGGCCTGGCCGGCCGACCATCGATTTGAGGGTGAAACGCACCGCGGAAATGAACGCGGTCACGGATGGAACACGGAGTAGATCATGCTTACCAATCAGGTGAACCCGATGTCGGGGGGCGAACTGGCGGATTCCGCAACTCACGAAGATGCGATGGACCGAAAGCCGTCGATCCTGATCGCCGATGACGATCCGGGCGTCGTGCGCATTCTCTCGGCACGCTGCAAGCGACTCGGCATCGACGTCGTGACCGCAAGCAATGGCTTGCAGGCCATCCTCAGGGCGGGACAGCGTCATCCGGACCTGATGATCGTCGACATCAACATGCCGGAGGTCGACGGCTTCAGGGTCTGCGAATGGCTGCTCGACCCCAAGCGCCCGTCGATCAACGTTATCGTCCTGACCGGCAACGAGGATACCGAGACTTACGAGCGGTGCGATGCACTGGGTGCCTATTATGTGCCTAAATCTTCGGAGACCTGGGAGGTCATCCAGTCGATCATCGCGAAACACCTGAAGATCGAGACCCCCGTCGCCGAGATCGCCAGCGGTCGCGCGCTTGGTCCCAGGGACGACTTCAAGAAACTGGATCGCGGCTTGCGCGTCCTGCTTGTCGACGATGATCCGGAAGTTTCCAAGACGCTCGAAACGCGCCTTCGCAAGCTCGGTGCCAGGGTCTTCGTCGCCTATAACGGCATCGAGGCCTATCGTCTGGCGCTTCGCGAACAGCCGCATGTGGTGATCACCGATTTCATGATGCCGGAAGCGGGCGGCCACTATCTGATCTGGCGATTGCGCAGCAATGAATCGATGGCGAACACGCCGATCTACATCATCACCGGCCATTCGGAGATCAAGCAGCAGACGATGATGCGCGAGGACGATGTCTTCGGGCCGGGCGGGGCGTCGAAGGTCTTCTACAAACCTTTCCACACCGACGACCTCATCAACGAACTCAGGAAGGAGTTCGGCGAACTGGTTGGCTAGAGGCCTGCCGGTGAGTGCGCATTCCCGTTTCGCGGGCAGCGAAAAGCGCACGAAATGAATCCTCGCCCGGTGCGACACACGACAACTGGCTGAAAGTAGCTCACATGGAAATCCAGAAGCCACTCCTCCTGGTCGAGGACAATCCGGATGAGGAAGCCCTGACGATCAGGGCCATTCGCAAGAATGGCATCGACAGCGATATCAAGGTCGCGCGTGACGGTGTCGAGGCGCTCGACATCCTGTTTGGCACGGGTGCCTTCGCCGAAGACGGCCCCCTTGTGCCGCAGGTGGTCCTGCTCGACGTCAACCTTCCCAAGCTCAACGGCCTCGAAGTCCTGCGCCGCATTCGTGCCGAGCCGCTCACGAAGCTGCTGCCCGTCGTGATGCTCACCTCCTCCAGGGAGGAGAAGGACATGCTCACGGGCTATCAGAACGGCTGCAATTCCTATGTCCGCAAGCCGATCAATTTCGACGAGTTTCTCGAAGCTTCCAACCAGCTCTGCCGTTACTGGCTGCAGCTGAACCAGTATCCAGGTTTCATTCCAAAACAGGTCGCATCATGAATGATCCAGAGGAAATCCTGAACGTTCTCGTGATCGAGGACAATCCGGATGACGCCGAATTGCTGCTGCGAGAATTCAAGCGCGCCAAACTCGCCGTGGAGGCCCAGGTGGTCTCGAATGCCGGGGCGATCGTGGCCGCGTTCGCCGAAGGCGACTGGGACGTTGTCCTGTCCGACTACAACATTCCGGGCACGAGTTTTTCGCACACGCTGTCCCTGGCCAAGGAAGCCGATTCCCACATGCCGGTGATCGTCGTCTCCGGCGCGGTCGGCGAGGAGGTCGCCGTGCAATTGATGCGTGAGGGCGCGAGCGACCTGATCCTCAAGCACAACATGTCCAAACTCGTGCCGATCGTGGAGCGCGAGTTGAATGTCGCCGAACAGAACCGTGCCCGCCGCGAGAGCGAACGCCGTTTCATGGATATCGTGATGGCCTCGGCCGACTGGGTCTGGGAGACCGATTCCGGGCACCGCCTGTCATTCGACATGGGCGGCCGCGAACAGGCCGAATGGTCCGATCCGCTTCGTGCCCTGGGGAGAACCCATTGGGAGGCGGTTGGCGCGGACCCGGAAGTCGACACGAACTGGCGCGAGCATAAGCGCGTACTCGATTCCCACGAGCCTTTCCGAGACTTCCGCTTCTGCTTCACTTCCCCGGTCGGTCAGGAATACCACATTTCGATGAACGGGATTCCCGTGTTCAGCCGTTCGGGAAACTTCCAGGGCTATCGCGGTACCGCCACCGACGAGACCCTGGTCGTGGACACCTATATGCGCGCCGAAAACGCGGAAGTTCGCTTGCGCGATCTCATCGAAAACCTGCCGCATGGCGTGCTGGTTTCCGACGAACGCGACAAGCTCGTTGCCGTCAACCGCACCTGGCGTCAATTGTATTCCGAAATCGCTGGCCTTCTGCGTCCCGGAACACCTTACGCGGCGATCGAACAGAAGCTTGGAGAACTGGGCACCGTCGTCCGCAAAGTCGAAAACGGCGAAGGCAAGTTGAACGGCAATGGCCGCACGCCGGAATCGATCTGGACCCTTCCGGGCGGCCAGCGCCTGCTCGTCAGCGAAGGCAGGATGCGCAATGGCGGACGCATCCAGCTACAGACCGACGTGACCACGATCTGTGCCGGTTGAGCGCCGCTGACCGCGGCATCGTTATTTGAAGTCCCGGTTCGCTGGTGGCACCCGATCCGGCCTGGCAGCGTCCGGTTCGCCCTAGCGGTGGAAGACCAGTGACGGCAGCCATTCAGTTACCCACGGCACGTAGGAAATCACCGCCAGTCCCGCCAGCAGCGGGATGAAGAAGGGCAATGTTGCGCGAAACACCGCTTCCGGCGATATCCCGGCGACCTTGCCTCCGACGAACAGGCCGATACCCATCGGCGGCGTGATCATTCCGATCAACAGGTTGAAGCTCAGCATCACGCCGAACTGCACCGGTCCCATGCCGAACTCGGACACGACATGCAGCAGGATCGGCGCGATGATCAGGATGGCTACCGGTCCTTCCAGAAACATCCCGACAATGATCAGGAAGACGTTGACGATCAGGATGCCGAGGATGGGGTTGGTCGTCATCTGTGCCATGTATTCCGCCGCGTGATGGGCGACACGCTCGCGCGCGATGACGAAGTTCATCGCCGAGGCGATGGCGAACAGGTACATGATCACTCCGGTCATCGAGACCGTCGAGACAAGCGCGTAGCGTATCTTGCGCCAGGTGAACTGTCGGTAGAGCAGCCCGACCAGCAGGGCATAGACCGTGGCGATGGCACCAAGTTCCGAAGGCGTGGAAATGCCGAGCACCAGCGCGCCGAGGATGATGACGGGCGCCAGCAAAGCCGGCAGGCCGTATACACCCGTGCGCAGCACGTCCGCGAACACGAAGGGTTCCGGTTTCGCCCATTCCGCCTTCGTACTGCGGACATGGATGAACACATAGATCATCAGGAACAGCGCCACGACGAGCCCGGCGATCAGCCCGCCGAGAAACAGCTGGCCGATGGAGGTGTTTGTCGCGAGACCGTAGATGACCAGAATGATCGAAGGCGGGATGAGCGGGCCGATCGTGCATGAGGAAAGCGTGACGGCGGCCGAAAAGCCGATCGGATAACCGTTTGCGCGCATCGCCCTGATCTCGACCGCGCCGAGGCCCGCGAGATCGGCGAGCGCCGAACCGGACATGCCCGCGAAGATGACGCTCGCCAGGATGTTGACCTGCGCAAGACCGCCGCTGATCCAGCCTACAAGCGCTCTCGCGAAGGCGAATATCCGCTCTGTCACGCCGCCGGCATTCATCAGGTTGCCGGCCAGAATGAAAAACGGCACGGCCAGCAATGCAAAGGAATCGACACCGTCGATCATGCGCGACGGGATGACGGCGGGCGGAATGCCGATCATCCAGAAGCCGACCAGCGTGGCGATGCCGAGCGAGATCGACACGGGAACGCGGATCAGAAAAAGTCCGATCGAGACCAGGAGCATGGTGACCGAGATCATGGTCTTTCCGTTTTCTCCGTGTCGGCGGGCATTGCGGGCCGGCTGCGGCTCATTCCTCTTCCTCCCACGGCTGGAGAACGATCCCCTGCGCCTCCATCTCGTACAGCGAATGGCCCATGCGGTTGCTCGCCATCGCCCACAAGCCAAAGGCGAGATAATAGATGCTGGTCAGCGCGATCATCGCCGAAGCCAGGATGAGAGGGCCCGAATTCACGATCGCCGGCAGCTTGAGCACTGGGGTGGTCATGTTCAGCAGCGTCGGGCTGAACAGATAGACCAGCCACAGCACGGCGACGGCGAAGATGAAGGCGAGCACCTGCGCGATCAGATAGAACACCATCTGAAGGCGAAGCGGCGACAGGCTGCTTACGAACTCGATGACGATGTATTGCCTCGTCTTGAAGACGTAGCTGACGCCGAGAAAATAGGTGAACATGATCGTGTTCTCGGCGATTTCCTGCGCCCACCACAAGGAGGCGCCCACGGTATATCGCAGGAAAGCCTGGGCAGTGCTGAGGCCAACCACGACGACCAGCGCGGCAATGGCGAGCCCCAGTTCCACCCTGCCCACAAAATGCAGGAGCCGGCGGAATGCCGCCAGCCCCTTAGGCAATTGATCTCCGATGCCGCCCGATGCGGTGTGAAGCGACATTGCCTGCCTGCTTTGCCTTGTTGTCGGTCTTGTTGAAATCCGACCCTACTGGATCGCCTGGATCTTTTCGACCAGACCCTTCTCGACCAGGCCGCGCGCCTCGAAATCGGCATGCGCCGGCTTCATCTTCTCGATCCACGGACCGATCGGCGGAATGATCAGCGAGACGCCATATTCCGACTGCGCCTTGGCCACCGACTTCTCGTTCGCTTCGCGCATCAGCCTGGCGAACTCGTTGCTGGCTTCGCGCGCCGCCTGGTTGATCGCCTTCTGCTGGTCGGCGGTCAGACCGTCCCAGGTGATCTTGCTCATCCAGGGATGCATCATCTGGAAATATTCGTGAATATTGGTCCAGTATGGCGCGTTCTCGAAATGCTTCATCTCGTAATTGTCGGTGACGGTGCCGGTCAGTCCGTCGACCACGCCCGTGGCGAGCGAGGTGTAGACATCCGGCCAGGGTACGACCTGGACGCTGGCGCCGAGCGCCTCCCAAGACTTGATCGGGATTTCCGATTCGTACATGCGCAGCTTGAAGCCCTCGAGATCTCCGGGCGTGAACACGGGCTTGGTGCTCACCAGACCGCGATCATAGGGACGAACCCAGTTCTTCGCGACTTCAGGGTCTTTCAGCCCTTCTCGGTCGGGGAACATGACACCCTTCGATTCCAGCGTGTCGAGCATGCTGCCGAACAAATCGCTGCCGAGGAAGGCGGCGAAATGGTCCCGGTCGCGGAAAACGAGCGGAAGGCTGAGAACGCCGATTCTCGGTTCCAGCGTGACCAGCAGTTCGATCACGTCCATCTGCATGTCGATCGAGCCGGCCGCCACGCCCTGCACCATTTCGCGGGCGCCGCCGAGCTGCGAACTCCAGAAGATGTCGACCTTGAGGTCGCCGTTGGTCAGTTCCCCGACCCGCTTTGCGAAGAAGCGGAAACCGTCCGCGATGAAGTCGTTTTCATTGTTGTTCGCGCCGAGGCTCAGCGTACGCTCCGCAGCGGTCGATCCGGTTGCCGGTAACATCGTGAAGGCGGCCATGCAGGCGGCCAGTGCCAGCGCCTTTGGCGCAAATCTCGAAAACATCGGCTCCTCCCAGTTTTCGGTTGATGTCTTCCCCCGGCGTGTCGGGGGAGCGGTTCCTCTACCCAAGGTTCGCAGGAATACGGCTGCTGTGCATGAGCGCCTGTCAGAGTACGATCGGGCCAGCCGGAGGTTCCAAACGCCCTGATGGATATTCACCGATGCCCGAGCCTTGCTCCAATCGTTTCAGGGCGAATTTCGTTAGATGAAAACGCCCCGGCCGCCGGCGACGGCCTGACAAGAAGCCGTTGCATGGCAAAACGCCCGGCCGTTGCCGGGCCGGGCGCGCTCGTACGTCAGATTGCATGGCCGGACCGGTTGCCCGGATCAGGGTGCCGGATCGGGTGGCCGAACTGGATGGTCTGATTGTGTGAAAGTTCAGGCTTTCGAGGAATAGCCGCCGTCGACCACCAGTGTCGCGCCGTTGACGAAATCGGAAGCCGAACTGGCGAGGAACACCGCCGCGCCGGCGAAATCCTCCGGCGTTCCCCAGCGACCTGCGGGGGTGCGCTCCTTGACCGATTCCTCAAGCCCCGGAATGGCGGCGCGCGCCTTGACGGAAAGCGGCGTGTCGATCCATCCGGGCAGGATCGCATTGATCTGGATGTTGTCCTTGGCCCAGGCGACCGCGAGCGCCTTGGCCATCTGCACGATGCCGCCCTTGGACGGTGCATAGGCGACCGCGATCGGGCTCGCCATGAACGAGGCGATGGAACCGATATTGATGATCTTGCCGCCGCCCTGCCGGATGAAATGCGGATAGACGGCCTGAGACAGAACGAACGCCGCCGTCAGATTGGTGTCCATCACGTCGTGATATTCCTCCAGCGTGAAGTCCTGCGGCTGCTTGCGGAAATTGATGCCGGAATTGTTGACCAGAATGTCGACCCTGCCGAATTCCGCGACGGTCTTTTCGATCAGCGCCTTGCAGGCGTCCGGATCGCGGATATCGGTCGCAATCGCCATCGCCTTGACCCCGGTCGCGCGCAGTTCCGCCTCGGCTGCGGCGTTCTTTTCCGCGTTGCGCGAGGCAATGACGATATCTGCGCCCGCCTTTGCCAGTCCCAGCGCCATGCCGAGGCCGATGCCGCCATTGCCGCCGGTCACCACCGCGACTCTGCCTTTAAGGTCGAACATGTTCATCTTGGTCTCCCCCTCGCACTCGCAAATCCCGCATGCGGGAACAGTAGAGACCTTCTAACTACATCGCGAGTGCGCTCGGACATATTGAACCCGTCCAATTTCGTCAGGAGAAATTGACTGGTGCGCCAACTCGCGCAAATTTGCGCGCTGCGGCACTATCGCGGTTCGCAAGGCGT
>JAGRLL010000177.1 GCA_020441855.1 Nitratireductor sp. | reverse complement strand
CCTTTCATGGTCAAGCTTACGATCTCGCTGTTCGTCGCCTATGCCGGGTTCTATGCGCCGAACCTTTTCGTCAAGAACCAGGTTTCGAAGCGCCAGCTCTCGATCCGGCGGGCATGGCCGGACGCGCTCGACCTTCTGCTGATCTGCGTGGAATCGGGAATGTCGCTCGAGGCGGCGTTCAAGAAGGTCGCCGTCGAGATCGGCGTCCAGTCTGCGCCGCTGGCCGAAGAGCTTATCCTGACCAACGCCGAGCTCTCCTACCTTCAGGAGCGTCGTAAGGCCTTTGAGAACCTATCGGAACGAACCGGCCTCGACGGCGTCAAGGCGGTGGCGATGGCGCTGATCCAGGCAGAACGCTACGGCACGCCGATCGCGCATGCACTGCGCGTACTCGCCCAGGAAAACCGCGACATGCGCATGGCCGAGGCCGAGAAGAAGGCCGCCGCGCTGCCGCCGAAGCTGACCGTGCCGATGATCATCTTCTTCCTGCCGGTCCTGTTCGCGGTGATCATGGGCCCGGCGATGATCCAGATTTTCACCAGGACCGATCTCTAGGAATCCGGATCGGTCTGGACATGATGCGGCATCCGGTGTTGGCAGGCGCGACCCTAATGCGCGCGCGAAGAAGCGAATCGTGTTAAGTGCCGCATAGCAACCTCTCGTCGTTCCGCAAATCCGGCCATAAAATCGGCTACAAGTCCGGTGACAAGGCCGGCATGAATTCACCGGGGGATGATCCCGGATTTGCCTCAGCGCGGACCCGCCTCACATGAGCTTCACCTACATCCTGTTTCTTGCCATCGTGCAGGGTATCACGGAATTCCTGCCGATCTCGTCCTCGGCGCATCTCATTTTGGGCCGGGACCTCATGGAGGCGACCGGCCTCGCCGTCTCGCAGGGCACGGCGGCCGACCAGCTGGCCTTCGACATTTCGCTGCATGTCGGCACGCTGCTCGCGGTCATGGCGTACTTCCGGCGCGACATCGCCGAGATGGTCCTGGGCTTTTTCGACGGCATCACGGGCAAGGGCGGCCAACGCTTTCACCTGCTTGCAACAATCGTCATCGCCACCGTGCCCATCGTGATCGTCGGCTTCCTGGCCAAGGACCTGGTCACCCACATGCTGCGCTCGACGCAGATCATTGCGTGGATGACGCTCGTCTTTGCCATCGTGCTGTGGGCGGCCGACCGGGTCGTGCCGGCGCGCACGTCCACCGGCGAGATCACCTATACCGGCGCGATCATCGTCGGCGTGCTGCAATGCCTTGCCATCGTGCCGGGCGTCAGCCGCTCCGGCATCACCATGACCGCGGGACGTTTTCTCGGTTTCGACCGGCCGCTTTCGGCCCGCTTTGCGCTGTTGCTTTCGGTGCCGACCATCGCCGCCGCGGGCCTGCTGACCGGCTTCGATCTCTACGAGGCTGGAGACGCGCACCTGACCGTCGATGCCTTGATCGGCGGAGCGCTCGCCTTCGTCTCCGCGCTTGTGGCCATCGCGCTGATGATGCGCTGGCTGCGGCACGCCAGCTACATGCCCTTCATCGTCTACCGCGTGGCGCTGGGGATATTGCTGCTTGCGCTGATCTATGGATTCGGCTGGTCGCCGGTGCATCCGGCATAGACGGCTACCGCCGCGGCGGCGCGTTGACGCCGAGCGACCTGCATTGCGCGATCGCGCTATACGATTGCGCTTGACCGACAAAACCCTATAAGTGCCGTCGAAAAGACGGTTCGAGCATGCTGCAATTGTATCATCACCCGATGTCCGGGCCATCGCGCTATATCAGGCTGCTGCTCGGCGAGTACGGCCTGTCGGCGAGTTTCGCCGAGGAAAAGCCGTGGCAGCGCCGGCGCGAATTCTTGGCGCTCAATCCCGCCGGCACGTTGCCCGTGCTGATCGACGGCGAGAATACGCTGGTCTGCGGTGCCGTCGTCGCCGGCGAATATCTCGACGAAACCTGCGGTGCGATGATGCGCGAAAAACGGCTGATGCCGGAAAACCCGCGGGAACGCGCCGAGGTGCGGCGGCTGACCGAATGGTTCCTCGGCAAGTTCGAGGAAGAGGTGGCGCGATACCTCGTCGTGGAACGGGTGTTCAAGACACTGATGAGCGGGCAGGAGGGCGGCGGCGCGCCGGAAGCGACGCTGATCCGCGCGGGCCGCGCCAACCTGAAGAACCATCTGCGATATGTCGGCTGGCTCGCCGCCTCGCGCAATTGGCTCGCGGGACCGAGGCTGTCGCATGCCGACATGGCGGCGGCGGCGGCGCTCTCGGTAATGGACTATCTCGGCGAGGTCGGCTGGGACCAGGAACCGGCGGCGCGCGACTGGTATGCGCGGGTCAAATCGAGGCCGTCCTTCCGGCCGCTTCTCGCCGACCGGTTGCCCAGCCTGCCGCCCGTCTCGCATTATGTCGATCTCGACTTCTGAGACTGCAATCGCGCGAAAGGTCAACCGATTGACCGATGCGAAGCTCAAGCGATGGATAACAAGTGAAGCCGGCGCGCTCGGCTTCGATGCCTGCGGCTTTGCCTCCGCGCGCCTGTCGCCCAAGACCGGCGCGCGGCTTGCACAGGCAATAACCGACGAACATCACGCCACCATGGCATGGCTTGCCGGGACGCTGGAGCGCCGCGCAAGCCCCGAGAAGATGTGGCCGGACGCCCAAAGCGCGATCCTGCTCGGCCTCAATTATGCTCCCGAGGGCGATCCGCTTGCCACGCTCGGCCATGCCGGCAAGGCGACAATCTCGGTCTATGCCCGCAACCGCGACTATCACGACGTCATCAAGGGGCGGCTGAAGACGCTGGCCGGCAAGATCGCCGCGCGAACCGGCGAGGACGTCAAGGTATTCGTCGATACCGCGCCGCTGATGGAAAAACCGCTTGCCGAAAAGGCGGGCATCGGCTGGCAGGGAAAGCATACCAATCTGGTGTCGCGGCAATACGGTTCCTGGCTGTTTCTGGGCGCCATCCTGACCAGCGCGGAAATTGCGCCCGACCCGGAAGAAGCCGACCATTGCGGCACTTGCCGCGCCTGTCTCGACATCTGCCCGACCGAGGCCTTTCCCGCGCCGTATCGCCTCGACGCGCGACGCTGCATCTCCTATCTGACCATCGAACATTCCGGGCCGATCGAACGGGATCTGCGGCCGCTCATGGGCAATCGCATCTATGGCTGCGACGATTGTCTCGCGGTCTGCCCCTGGAACAAGTTCGCGGCGCATGGCCGGGAGGCCAAACTCGCCGCGCGCAGCGAGCTTGAAGCCCCCGACCTCGCATTCCTTTCGACGCTCGATGACGCGCGTTTCCGCAGATTCTTCACCGGTTCGCCGATCAAGCGTATCGGGCGCAACCGTTTCATTCGCAACGTGCTGATCGCGATAGGAAATTCGGGCCTTCCGGAACTTTCGGGCGCGGCGCAGGCGCATCTGGCCGAACCCGATGCGACCGTGCGCGGCGCGGCGGTGTGGGCGCTGTCGCGCCTGTTGCGGGCACAGGCATTGCAACATCTCAGGCGCAGCCTGCCGGGCGAGACCGACGAGATGGTGAGAGAGGAATGGCGGCTGGCGTACGCCGAAACGCAGGCGAGGGAGTGCGCGACATGCTGAAACCCGATCTTCTCATCCTGGGCGCCGGCTATTCGGCGCTCGCCTGTGCAAGACAGGCGAGGGATTTCTATGGCCGCATGACCGGGACGACGCGCACGCCCGACCGTCTCGACACGCTCGCCGCCGCGGGCATTCATCCGCGCCTGTTCGACGGCGCGGCGAATTCCAAAGTCGAGGCCGCGCTGGCGAGGGCGAACCATCTGCTGGTCTCGATCGCGCCGAAGGAAGACGGCGATCCCGTACTGTCGTCGCTGGGCGAGGCGCTCGAAGCGGCAACGGGCATCACGTGGATCTGCTATCTGTCCACCGTCGGCGTCTATGGCGACCATGACGGCGCGTGGGTCGACGAGGAAAGCGAATGCCGCCCGGGCCAGAAGCGCTCGATCCAGCGTCTTGCGGCCGAGCGGGCGTGGCAGGATTTCGCGAGGGAAAAAGGCGTAAGGCTCGCCATTCTTCGCCTGTCGGGCATTTACGGGCCGGGCCGCAACACCTTCGTCAACATTGCCAATGGCACTGCGCGACGGTTGATCAAGCCGGGCCAGGTGTTCAATCGCATTCACCGCGACGATATCGCGGCCGCGTTTTTCGCCGCCGCGCAAGTGGAAGCCGACGGCATCTTCAACATCACCGATGACGAACCCGCCCCGCCGCAGGATGTCGTGGCCTTCGCCTGCGAACTCGCCGGCGTCGAACCGCCGCCCGAAACCGATTTCGAGACGGCGGAACTCTCGCCGATGGCGCGCAGTTTTTATGGCGAGAACAAGCGCGTCGCCAACGCAAAGTCGAAGCGGGAACTGGGCATGGAATATGCCTGGCCGGACTACCGGATCGCATTGCGCGGAATGTGGCGCGAAGAAAGCTGGCGGTGATCCTCCGGCTTCGGTTTCCGCGCGCCCGGATCGCGTGGCTGTGATCTCATCGCGGGTGACGCCTGGCCGGCGGATGTGCTCAAATGCACTGCCTGCGCGAATGCCGGGCTTGATCCAAGAATGTGCCGTCTTACATTTCGATCACACACAAACCTTGCAGGGGCCCGATATCGAAACCGTATCGGCAACCAGATGAGGCATAAGAAATGACAATGACAAAGACAAACAACCAGGCTTCGATGACGCGCCGCATCCGCAACGGCGGACTGACGGCATTGGCCCTCGTGACGGCGATTGCCGCCATGCCGGTGATGGCGAACGACGCGCAGGCACGGCCCGACGTACGGCGCATGACTTGCCAGGCCGCACGCAATTTCGTCGCCGCCCATGGCTCGGTCGTGATGACCACCGGACAGTACACCTACGAGCGGTTCGTATCCTCGCGGCAGTACTGCAATTTCGACGAGGAACTCGACACCAAATACGTGCCGACGCTCGATACGCCGCGCTGCCCGATCGACTATTATTGCCGGCCGCGCATGCGCCTCTTCAACGATTGATCCCGCAAAAAGCAGGATAGATCGTTCTGCCATGCGTGATGACGCGCCCGCTCCATTGTGCTAAGGGGCGGGCGCCGGCTCATGCCGTAAGGACGTCACGCACCATTCAGGCAGAATCATGCAACCGATCTTGCAAAAGACCGGAGAGAAGACCGGCACGGCTGCGCACATCTCCGAAAATCCGACACCGATGAAGGCCGTCCGCTCTGGACCGCTCAACGGCACCGCCGCCATTCCCGGCGACAAATCCATATCCCACCGCTCGATCATCTTTGGCGGGTTGGCATCCGGCCGCAGCCGGGTGACCGGTCTGCTGGAAGGCGAGGACGTGCTCCACGCCATCGACGCCATGCGCTCCCTGGGCGCGTGCATCGTCAAGGAAGGCACCGACGACGACGTTGTATGGGTTATTGATGGAACGGGCAATGGCGCGCTCCTCGCCCCCGACGGCCCGCTCGATTTCGGCAATTCCGGCACCGCCTGCCGGCTGTTCATGGGGCTTGTCGGCGCCTACGATTTCGACACCACCTTCACCGGCGACGCTTCCCTGTCGTCACGGCCGATGGGCCGCGTGCTTGATCCGCTGAAGCAGATGGGCACGCAGATCGTGGAGAGCCGCGAGGGCGGGCGGCTGCCCATCACCATCCACGGGCCGCGCGTTGCAAACCCCGTCACCTACGCTCTCCCGGTGGCTTCCGCACAGGTGAAATCGGCGGTGCTGCTCGCCGGTCTCAATGCGCCGGGCATCACCACCGTGATCGAACCGGTGGCGACACGCGACCACACCGAGAAGATGTTGCAGGGCTTCGGCGTGCCGGTCTCGGTCGAGATGGACGCAGACGGCGCGCGCCACATCTCAGTCACCGGGCAGCACAGGCTCACTGGCTGCGATATCGCCGTGCCCGCCGACCCGTCCTCGGCCGCCTTCGCCATTGTCGCCGCTTTGATCGTGCCCGGATCGCAGGTTCATGTGCCAGGCGTGATGATGAACCCGACGCGAACCGGGCTCATCGACACGCTTCTCGAGATGGGCGCAGATATCGCGATCGCGAACCGCCGGCTTTCCGGCGGCGAGGAAATCGCAGACCTGACGGTGCGCTTCAGCGAACTCAAGGGCGTCACCGTGCCGGCGGAACGCGCTGCCTCGATGATCGACGAATATCCGGTGCTCGCCGTCGCCGCCGCCTTTGCCGAGGGCGAGACGCTGATGCAGGGCGTGCACGAATTGCGGGTCAAGGAAAGCGACCGGCTCGCCGCCGTCGCCGCCGGCCTCAAGGCCAATGGCGTGGCGCATGAAGAGGGCGAGGACTGGCTCAAGGTGACGGGCGATCCCGGGGGCGGCTTCGGTGGCGGTACAGTCGCGACGTTGCTCGATCATCGCATCGCCATGAGTTTCCTCGTCATGGGACTGGCGAGCGAAAAGCCTGTTGCCATCGACGACGCCGCGCCGATCGCGACCTCTTTCCCGCAATTCCTGCCGCTGATGAGCGGGCTCGGCGCACAGTTCGGGGAAGCGCAATGACCGGCTTCACCATCGCCATCGACGGGCCGGCGGCCTCCGGCAAGGGCACGCTGGCGCGCCGGCTCGCCGCCCAGTTCGGCTTTCACCATCTCGATACGGGGCTCACCTACCGCGCCGTGGCGCATGCGCTGCTGCAGGCAGACCTTCCGCTCGACAATGAGGAACTGGCGGTGGTCGCGGCCGAAAACATCGATCTTGGCGGGCTCGACCGCGACATCCTGTCCGACCACGCCATCGGCGAGGCTGCATCGAAGATCGCGGTCATGTCGAAGGTTCGCAGGGTGCTGGTCGACAAGCAGCGGGAATTCGCCGCGCGCGAGCCTGGCGCCGTGCTCGACGGGCGCGACATCGGCACGGTGGTGTGTCCGGATGCGCCGGTGAAGCTCTATGTTACCGCCTCGCGGGAAGTGCGCGCGAAGCGCCGCCACCTCGAAATGGCGGCAAAAAATGGCTATGGGGGTGGCACTGTCAGTTATGAAGAGATCCTCGCCGACATCGTCAGACGCGACGAACGCGACATGGGACGGGCCGACTCGCCGCTGAAGCCGGCATCCGACGCGCACTTGATTGATACGTCGTCAATGGATATAGAAACCGCGTTCAAGACGGCCCTCGCGATCGTGAATACGGCGCGGGACGGCTGAACGAGAATACGGAAAGCTGAAAGTGCGGCGGCGGGCCCGATCTGAAAAAGGGCAGCGGCGGCACCTTTTGTCATTCCGCGATTGAAGAAACGGATCGAACCGGCGCTGCATGCGCCATCCGGCAGGAATTGCCGTCCAGGCCTCCCGAAGGAGGCCGGGCACCGGTTCGATCGGGTGCAACACCAACCCGGCGCATCGGAATCGGCTTGAAACGCAGAGAACAAGCGGTTCCCTTTCAGGAGATTACATGACTGCTACGCAAACGGATCTCAATCCGAGCAAGGAAGATTTTGCCGCGCTTCTCGAGGAAAGCTTCGTCACGCACGACGTCGTCGAGGGCTCGGTGGTCAAGGGCGTCATCACGGCCATCGAAAAGGATCTGGCCGTTATCGATGTCGGCCTGAAGGTCGAAGGCCGCGTGCCGCTGAAGGAATTCGGCGCCAAGGCCAAGGACGGATCGATGAAGGTCGGCGACGAAGTCGAGATCTATGTCGATCGCATTGAAAACGCGATGGGCGAAGCCGTTCTGTCGCGCGAGAAGGCGCGCCGCGAGGAAAGCTGGCAGCGCCTGGAGAAGAGGTACGAGGCCAACGAAAAGGTCGAGGGCGTCATCTTCCAGCAGGTCAAGGGTGGCTTCACCGTCGATCTCGACGGGGCTGTCGCCTTCCTTCCGGGCAGCCAGGTCGACATCCGCCCCGTGCGCGACATCGGCCCGCTGATGCACCAGCCGCTGA
>JAGRLL010000176.1 GCA_020441855.1 Nitratireductor sp. | reverse complement strand
GCCATCGGCGCGGGTCTGGGTGAAACGTAATTTTCCGAAATTTCAAGGATTGGGCCGAGCCCGACACCGGCGGCTTCGGCGAGTGTCTTCGCCCTGCCGATGGCATCCTTCATCGCGGCGGCGCGGGCGCGTTCGACGATGGGGCCCGGTTCGGCATTGGCGAAGGTGATGTCGCCGCCCGAATTGACGCCAAGCGTGACGGCACGGTCGAGCACCGCGCCGATCCTGGCGAGATCGCGCAGGCGAACGGACAGCGTGTTCGATACCGAATAACCGACAATGCGCGGCGCCTCGCTCGAGCCGTCGCTCTTGCGCGGCGGCTGGGTGTAGCTTGGTTGAACGGAAAAGCCGCCGGTCTGCAGGTCCTTGTCGGCAATTCCTTCCGCCTTCATGGCCGCAAGCACGTCCGCCATCGCCTGGTTGTTGGCGTCGAGCGCGGCTCTGGCGGTCTTCGCCTCACGCAGTACGGTCAGGTTGACGAGGGCCATGTCCGGAGCAACGGCGACGGAGCCTTCTCCCTGAACGCGGATGGTCGGTAAGGGCCGTTCGGCAAGGGGTCTTTCCTGGGCCTGCGCCCTGGTCGGGGTGCCAAGCGGCGCGGCAGCCGTTGCGGCGCCAAGCGCGAGTGCGACGAAAGCGGGCAATACGGTGCAGAACCGGAACGCTTTGCGACTGCGAGGGGTGGCGGCAGGCAAAGCTTCGTGCGACAGGCGCGGGGACGATTTCATCAGGAACTCCTCGTTCAAACAGCCATCCTTGGTCGAGGCGATGTGGTGTCATTCAATTGCGGAGGCATTGCGGCAATTGAGGGGGCATCGGAGCGCAGGAGGGGAGGCTGCCCATCCTGTGAAGTTCAGGTGCCAAGGCCCGGACATGGCGAGGCATGTCATTCGAAAGCCGCGCGACAGTAAAACAAGCTGGTTTGAGCGGTCTGTCCCGGTTTGGCATCCTTGCCCGGCCGCGCCAAAGCGTCTACATCGGCGGAGCGCCATTCCGGAAGGGATGGATTCGGCTCGGGTCTGTAGCTCAATGGTTAGAGCCGGCGGCTCATAACCGCTTGGTTGGGGGTTCGAGTCCCTCCAGACCCACCACTCAGTCTGCCTGTTTCGTGCAGCTTTTGCGTCTCCCGGATGTAGCCGGTCGCCCGTTCTTGATTTTTTGACACTGGATTTTAGAACACTCGCGGCCCTGTAGCCGCGCGTAAAAGGGCGCCTCGCACGGGGTTAAAAGGTTGTTTGAGGGCGATTCGCTTGCCCCATACGAATCTGACATTCTCACCACTCGACAGATCGGAGATAGTCAGATGATCGATGTTGATGTCCACCTCGACATGACCGGCCCACAACAGGCGCTGGATTCGCTTCGCGAGACCTGCCGGTTTTTGTCCACGGAACTGGTCCGCGTCGCTCCTGGCGATGCCGCCGCTGCTGCCAAGTCTCTTTCCGACTTTTCTAAGCAGCTTCGTCCAGAAAACCGGGTGATCATCGAGGAGTTTGTGACGCTGCTTTCGCAGGAAACGCCCAGCTAGCAGCATTGCTGATCGCGCTCAACCCAGCGACGATATCATCACCTCCCGCACAGCCTTCCCCTTTCCGCCGCTGATCGAATACGTGCAGTCCACGCTCTCGATGGCGAACCCGGCGAAGGTTTCACGGACCTCTGGAAGGTCGTTCAAGGACAGTATGAAGCGCCCTCGAAGCCCCTTCAAAGCCTCGTTGAGCGCCGCGAAATCCTCCCGGCCGAACACGCCCGAGCCATAGTCGGCCTCGTTCCCCCAATAGGGCGGATCGAGATAGAACAGCATGCCCGGCCGGTCCCAGCGGCGCAGGAAGTCCTGCCACGGCAGACACTCGATGACGACACCCGCCATGCGCTCGTGAATGTCCTCCAGGAGCGGCCCGAGGCGCGTGATGTTGAACCGGCCGCCACCGTCCTTCGCAACGCCGAAGGTCTGCCCAGCCACCTTGCCGCCGAAGGCCGTACGCTGGAGATAGAGAAAGCGTGCCGCGCGTTCCAGATCGGTCAGCGTGGCCGGGTCGGTTGCCACCAGGCGCTCGAACTCGCGCCGCGACGTGATCTGGAACTTGAGCGTCTCCAAGAACTGCGGATAGTGCCGCTGCAGGATGCGGAACAGCGTCGCCACCTCGCCATTGATGTCGTTGATGACTTCGGTCTTGGGCTTTCGCGAGCGGCGCAGGAACACGCCCCCCATGCCGACAAAGGCTTCCGCATAGCCGCTGTGCGGCGTGGCGTCGATCCGCTCGATGATGCGCCGGGCGAGTATCTTCTTGCCACCGACATAGGCCGCTGGCGGCTTTGCCGGCGAGACGTCCGTGAATGCACTGTCCTGGTCCATTTTCCCTCGGTACCGGAATCTGCCACACTGCCGGCGCCCACCGGGTCAAAGCGGTGCGCAAGCGGGTGCGGTAGTTATCGTCAGGTGCTGCCGGGCGGGGACTGGACGCCAATCTATGCCCCCGTCGTTCGGTGCGTCCTGCGCACCGGACCGCCCTCTAGGGCGGCTGCCAATGCGTATCGTCGGCATTGTCAGCCGAGATCGGGTTCATCGCGTCGAGGACACACGAAATCTCCCGGACAAACTTGATGCATCTCCACATCGTCAAGGTTGCAGTCGCCCCTACGTGTTGTCGGGATACAATCATCCCCGACGGCGGCGGTTGAGCCCGAAAACATATCGAAGATTGTCCGCCGCCGAGGTGATGGTGAGCGAATCAAGCGCGGATGCAAAGCCGATCACCATGGAGCCTGAGCCCGAAAAAAACTTGGCATAGTTGCCAACGGCGAAGTTGCCGGCGTTTCCTCCCCATCCGTTCCAGATCGAAGTTGTCAGCGTCTTCGACCCGGACGAAGGTGATCCCGTCTGGATTTCCAGGCCGATGAACTCGTCGGCGTCGTCGTCAAGGGAGACCGGCCCGGTTCCATCGTTGCCGGACCATAGCAGCGTCCGGCCATTGATTTCTGTTAACGTGCCGTTGTCATCGATAAGGCCGGATGAGCCTTCCTCCGCACCGGAAGTGTCGATCCGGTGCTTTGTCCCGACGCTAACGCCGAAGGCATTGGTGGTGTTTGTTCCGGGCACGATCCTGTTGTCGCGAAATTCGCAGCCTTCCCCGCCGCCGCTATTGCCGGAGATGACGATTGCATCATCGGCAGAGTCCTCATTCACATTCTTGATGAAATTGCCGAACACCTTGATGAAGTTGGCGTCGTAGAAAAGCATGGCGGAAAGGCCGCACGTGTCGATTTCGTTCCACGCGATGATGCCACGATTCCAGTCATGCGCGCGGATGGCCCGGCTCGACATGTTGTAGAACCGGTTGCGATAGACGTTGATGTTCAGATGGGCGGTGGCGACGCCAGCATGAGAACCTACGCCAACAATGCCGTCACGGAACTCGTTTTCGTAGATGCTCACATCACGGCAAACTGTATCATCATATGATCCGAAGTGAGGAAATCCTGTAGAGTAAGCGTGGTCGATGTTGATGTCTTCATGCGTGACGCTGGAAGTGCCGGTCGTCAGCCTGTCGAAAGTGCATCTGGTGATCCTTACATTCTTCGAGGAATTGATCTCGATATGATGGCTGTCGTAGCAGTTGTAGAAGATCATGCTTTCGATCAGCACGTTTTCTGCATGCGCGAAGGCAATCGCCTGCGAAATCTCTTCGGTCGCCGATCTCAGGCTGAGGTCTATCTTGCCACCCGAAAACCAGATATCGCCATCGCCATCATAACCGGTGGCATAGGTCGTGTTGCCAAGCTCGCCGTTCAGAAATAGCGCCCCGTAGGTGTCGGTCAGTGCATTGAGAAGCCTTGCGGCAGGATGAAGCACCAGCCATGTTTTGGCAAAAACCCGTAGATATGATCCGAAGATATAGTCCCCGGCAGGAACGTTAAGATGCACATTTCCACCCGAAAGCGCCGCATTGAACGCTGCCGAATCGTCGGTGCCATAGGTCAGCGTGACCGAGGCGGAAGAAAGCGTGGTGGACGCATTGTCGGCAAGGGTGACCGAAGTTGCACTACCGACCGCCGCAATGGTTGTCTGCAATGCAACACCACCCGCGCCAGCGCCCGGCACGCTGATGATCTTGCCGACATCGTCAGAGGTGAACGATGCGCCCGTCGCAGTGAGGGCCGCCGCACCGCTTGCAATCGAAGCCGTTGCAGCGACTTCAACCGCGTCGCCCTGTACGCCAAACCATTTCGGATTCGCACCCTCAACCGCCCATCCGCTCTCACGAACCCAGCAGCCGTAGCTTGATGACGTGTCGTCGGCCTCGATATAGACACCCTCATTTGTATCGGCGGTGATTTGGGCCGAGTAATCACCCGAACGAAACACAAAAACGCCCTCCCGCCCCGCTTCGCGCAGGTAAACGGCGCTGGTAAGGGCGGTGTTTAGCGCTTTGAGTGCCGTTCTGTCCGCTACTCCACCAACACCAATCTGCCCCTCAAGATAGGTGCCCCAATTCCTGATCTGAGCTTTGTCCGGGTCGTTTTCACCGGTCGCCGGAATGCCGTCCGTCTCGTAGTCACGCCAGATTTCCGAAGCCTTCAGTACCATCGTCCCGTTCTCCTGATCATGTGACCGTCTTCACGCCGGTGGCGACCGGCGAGGCGGCGACGCCCGAGGCATTAATTGCCTCGACCCAGCCGTAATAGTCGTCTGCCGAAAGGCTGGTGATGTCCCGGCTCTCGACATCGCTTGGCGCGCCATACTCGGTGCCGACCAGCGTCGCCGTGCCGATATCGTCGACCGTGTTGAGGTAGAGCCGCGCCGCGAAATAGTTGCCGCTGTTTGGCGCGGTCCAGTCGAAGGTGAAGCTGCCGCTGCCGCCCGTACCGGACACGCCGGTAACGGCCGCGGGCGCGACAGGATCGGCGGTCGCGGTGCGAAGCACATAGTCCGTCCAGTCGGCGGCAACGCCGACCGACCAGGTGCGAAGGCGGAACCTGTGTTCGACGCCGTCGGCCAGATAGCCGGAGCGCACTTCCGTCTCGCCTGCAGCCGAGGTCACCGACTGCTTGGTACCGCCTGCCGAAGGCTCCCATTCTAATTCGTAGGTCAGCGCGTCGGAGACTGCATCCCAGCTCGCCAGCGCATAGGCCGCCGTGCCGCCGCCGGAGATGACCTCCGTCTGGATCACCACGTCGAAATTGACCGGGTCCGGTACGCCGCTAGTCACGACCGTTTCGATCACGCCACCCGGTACGCCCTCATCGGTAGCCGCGTCGAAATCGTAGAGTGTGGCCGGCACGACGATGCCCTGGAACTCGACCGTCAGGTTGCGTAGCGACAGGCGCGGCCGGCCGGTGATTTCGACTACCGCCTCGTCTAGGCGCGGCGGTGCATGAATACGAATAAAGCGGCGATAGGGCACGTTCCTGGCCGGCTGGTAGTGAGCGAGCAGCGTCACCCTCGGCGCGTTGGCGCGGATAAAGGCGATCTTCTCCAGCCTGGCCATGTGGTTGTGGCTCTGCACGGCCTGGTTCTTGATCGTCTTCGTGCGCTCGTTGTCGCCGTCGATATAGGGGTTGCCGTAGGGCGCGGCGTCGGCCGTCACATAGTTGGCGTCAGGATTGGTGTACTGCCCGCGCACGGCCAGCACCGTCGTCGCCTGGCGCTTGTTCGCATCGTAGGAGAGCGTCAGGATGTCATCTTCGGTCAGGCGGATGTCAGGCTCGACGAACTTGCCGGGATGGACGCCGACCGTGCCGTCCGGCCGCTCGTAGCAGATCAGTTCACCCGCCTGGTCGATCGTGCGGCCGACCTCGACCGGGTTATTGTCGGCCCGAAACCACAGTCCGCCATGGTAGCGGCTCTCGGTCTCTCCGTCGCGGTTGGTGACCTGTTCGTCGCCGACATCGGCCGCCGTTTCCCATTCCGGCAGGTAGATGTCGTCCAGGGTGAGCTTGCCGCCGACCGGATGGGTCAGATGCCACAGGCGGAACAGCGCCAGATTGGTCGAATAGCCATAGGTTTCGGTGCGCGGGTCGTAGAGCCGGTCATTGCCCTCGATCACGTGCGTCTGCACCGGCATCTGCTGGGGATAGACCTTCTGGTACTTCCCGGCCGCCACGGTCTCGCACATCATCAGCACGGAGGCGAGGCCGTCGCCGCGATGGTCTTCGGTCCAGAGCGAGCCAAACAAGGCAGTGACATCTTCATAGGCCGTTTCGGCATCGGTCCCGCTGCGCGTCTGGAGATTGACCTTCGATTCGAAGTGCGCCGGCGTCGTCACATAGCCATCGACATCCAGCGTTACGTCCTCGTCGTGCAGGCGGTGGCGCACAAAGCCGTTGATCGAGTGCCCGGCGACGACGGTGATGTGGAAGGCGACGCCTAGCAGCTCTTCGAGGAAGGCGTAGTCTCCACCTTTTTGGACTCGGCCCAGCACATAAGAAAGCGACGGCACGTTCTGTTTCAGATTGTACTTGCCATCCTCGGGCCGCGGCACTTTCGGCATTTCGGGCGAAAACAGCAAATCGTTCAGCGCGTAGAGCGCATAAGCCGTCGCCGCATAGCCGATGGCGAGCGAGATGCCCATGACGACCGCGTAGTTCGACGTCACGGCGAAAATGATGGGGATGACGGCCGAGGCGATCAGCTGGGGCATGCGCACCCCCTCGCATCATTCTTGCTCCCGGTCGCTTCGCTCCTCGCCTCTTGACTGGTCCCGGTCGCGCCTTCGGCGCTCCTAGCCTCTTGTTGCCTGACCCGCCAGATGGCCATCGCTCTGGCCTTGACCCGCGAGAAGCCGCCGTCGAAGCGTACCAGCCAGTCGCCGCCGTCCCAGATCGCACCCCATTGCCGGTCGATGCTGGCGGCGCTGCCTATGACCCCGACATCGCCGGTTCGAGCTGTGGCCGTGCGAGGCAAGCCCAGCATCGTCGCCCTTGCATCGATCATGGGCGCCATGCCCCCATGGCCGGCCAGGATGGCGCGGTAGCCCGCCTCGTCGTGATACACGCCCCGAAGTCCGGCCGCCGGGTCGCGATGGCCGAGCGTCACCAGCCAGTCCGCCAGCGTCATCACGCAATCTACCGAGCCCGGCCGCCAGCGGCGGCCTGCATTGCGTTTCTGGAATTCCGACAGGAGCGCATCGATCGTCGCCATGGCCATCAGTTCCAAACCGGCCAGTTGATGGTCTTCTGTCCGAGGCTCGGCACCCGCTCGCAGAACCGGTCGGCATCGGCCTCCGGATTGAGGCGGGCGGCGCGCACCCGCTGGTCGACATCCGACAACACCGCGCCATTGGTCAGCGACCGCAGCGCGAAGCGGTTGGTGCATTCGATGATGATGGCCGAGCGTATTTGCCGGTCCTGGACCGCGTCGTCGAAGCGCAGATTGTCTATCCGCCCGGTGAACTTCACCTCCGGTTCGCCAACCGGCTGGTCGGTGTCGTCACAGTCCTGGATCAGGATGCGAATCACGGAGTCGATGACGTTGCCGTCCTGCATGTCCTGCCAGATGCCGTCAGCCAGATCGCGCGCCACTCCGGATATGCCGAGCTCCAACGTCCAGGCCTCGGCATTGATCGCCGTCTCGATCGCGTCCAGCGCGTCATCGCCTAGCACGCAGGAACGCCAGACATTGCCATCGGCATCGAGATACGGGCCGGAGCCTTCCCACAGCCGCAGCGTCCCGGTCGGGAAGTCGATGCGGGCCAGCACCTTGAGGCTGCGCACGACCGTCATCAGATCAGCCCCGCAGCGAGATCGGACCAGTAGTCGACCGCCTCGACGAAAGCGACGGAGGGCGTGTCGTAGCGGACATTGTTGAGGCTGGCATCCATGCCGTTGTCCTCCGCAAGGCGGCACAGGCAGGTCGGCTCGTCGAATTCCAGGTCGGCCCCGGCCGGGATCGCCGCCCTTGCAGCCGGCGTGATCGGCACCGTCCAGGTGTCGCCGTCGACCAGGGTCGCGGGACCTGTCTCATAGAGCGCGTGGTCGTGGGAGAACCGGACGCCGACCAGATTGGCGTCGGCATGGACGATCTCCAGCCGGACCGAGGTCGCGCCGATCGCCACCGCGTCGGCCATGCGAACCGCGATCGCGCCCTGGCGATATTGCGAACCGTCGCCGAAGGTCGCACCGTCGCCATGCGTGGTCAGCGTCACCGGCTCGTAGGAGCCACTCGCAAAGGGCGCCGTGGAGAACGACCAGATCGGGATGGCGATCAGGCCGGAGCGGCCCGACAGGGCGGTGCGGATGGCGCTCCAGACCTGCCGTTGCTGCCGAGTGTGAAGTTCCACCTTCTCCAGGCCGATCGACCAGTAGCCGCGATCGGTGCGCGTCGCCGGCTCGATGCCGCCGAGCGAACGGCCGCCCGAGCGGGTGAACGGCACCGGGTTGATGGTGGTGCGCGCCGGCATCAGCAGCTGTCGGGGCCAGACGAGGGTGCTCATAGCCGGTAATCGCCTCCCGCGACCTCGCGCTGGTAGCGGCCGATCGTCGGCATGACATTGGCATTGGACTGGCGCACCGCCTCGCCGACGATGCGCGGCGAGGCTTGGGTGACGACGACGCCGGCCGTGTCGCCGGAGATCTCGCGCACCATGGGTTTGAACAGCGCGCCTTCCTCGCCGATCAGGTGAATGTCGAGCCTCTGCCGCAAGGCGCTGCCGGCCGTGGACGCGGCGACGGGTGGGCCGACATAGCCGCCTTCGGCATAGCCCTTGAGCGAGCGATGCAGCGCATCCAGATTGGCAACACCGGCGCGCCTGGTCGCGGCGGCCGAGAACACGAACTCGTCGCCATGCACGACGCCCTTGGGCTGGTGTTTTCCGCCGGGACCGGTCCAGCCTCCATCCGAGAAGCCGAAAACCGACAACAGCGAAGAGAGGCCGGTACTCCCTGCCAGCGATGTGGCGCTCTGGGACAGGCTGTTGAGGAACAACCTCTGCAGCGCTTGCATCAGGACTTCGCCGGCATTGGCCCCGTTCATCAGCTGCGAGGTCAGCGAGGCCACGGCGTTGCCGAAAGACTTTGCCGACCGCTCCTCCTCTCGCATCGTCCGGGCGCTCTCGCGGGCCTGCTCGTTCAGCTCGTTGCGGATCGGGATCAGGCGGGTCAGCGCCTCGATCTCTGCCTCGGTCGCCTGCGGGCCGAGGCCGGCGATCGCCTGGCGGATTTCCTGTTCATCGCGCAACTGTCCGAGCAGGCGTTCGCGTTCGACGCCGGTTGCCGACAGAGCCTCGACCTCGCGCTGGAGATCGTCGACCGTGATGCGGTTCGTCTCGCGCTGGTCGGCGAGCCGCGCGGCTTCCTCGGCCTCCCGTTGTGCCTCGCGAGCCCGGCGCTCCGCTTCTGCCGTGATCTTCTGTGCTTGCGCCGCCAGCTTGTCCGCCAGGCTGCCCGCGCCTTCCGGGTCGAGGCGCGACTTCAGCTCCAGATCGATCGTGATCAGCGTTCCATGGCCGGCCAGTGCCTCGATCGCTTCGGACGCGCCGCGCAGGCCGGCCTCTAGTTTGCGAGCCTCGCCCGAAGCGTCGCGCAGGTTGTCGACCAGCCGTATGATCTTTTCCGGCGTCTCCGGATCGAGCCTGATGGCGGCAACCTGCTCGCGGAACTGGCTTACCGTCAGCTTGCCGTCGACGAGGTCCCTGCCCATTGCCTCGATCTGTGTGCGGAGCTGCTTGACGCTATCGGACTCCCATCCCGAGAGCTCGCCCTTGAAGTAGATGGTCTTGAGAGCAAGTTCGTCGATCGCCTTGGCCAGACCGGCGCGCAGCTCCGCTTCCGTGGCTTTGAAGTCTGCGACCAGGACCTCGCCGGTTTCCAGACCGGAGAGCTGGCGCCTGATGGCATTCGCCGCCTCTCGATCGCTCTTTGCCAGTTCGCCCAGCATGTCATTGAGCCGATCGAGCATGTCCTCGGCCGAGGCTGCTTCCGGACCGGTGAAGGCGTGCCAGATGGCGGGAATGGCACCGGCGGCGACTGCGGTCGCAGCGATCGCCAGATTGATGGGGTTGGTCAGGAAGGCGAAGATCCCTGCGCCGGTCGCCTTCAACGCCTGGCTGACCGTCGCGCCCGGTCCGAATATCTGCCCGATCTGCATGCCCTGTTGCATCAGCATCACGAAGGGCGACTGGCCCGAGGCGAGCATGGTCGCCATGTCGTTCAGCTGGAACTGCATGTTCATCAGCTGATGCTGGTTGAGGCGCATCGGCTGGACGGCAGCGGCTGCCGCCTTGCCGAGGTCGGTTTCCATCTTCGTGATCAGGGCGGCCGTACGCGCCGAGCTCGTTTCGGCCGCCTTGGTCAGCGAGCCGAGTTCGGCCTTGGTCTTTTCGATCTCGCGTCGGCTGCCGCTGCCGTCGCCGGTGATTTCCAGGGCGACCCGCAGCGTCATGCCGCAACCCCGTTGAGCGCCTCGGCCGCGCCGTGTTCGACAAGCGTCATCCGTCGAAAGAGACTGGCGCTCATCTCGATGCCGACCGCCGCCCAGGCTATCGCGGCGCCGGCATAGTCCAGGCCGACATAGTGGGCGGCGAAGCCGTTAGCCGCCACTCGCCACTGGCTGGCCGCTGCGAGGAACGCCTCGACGGCCGGCACATTGTCTGGCCAGACGCCGCTGAAAGTTCCCCCGCCGACCTCAAGGCGCGACAGCCTTGCCCGCAGTCGGGCGATCATTTCCTCGGGCATGTTCATCCGGCGTGCGTCGGCCAGCGCATCATCGTCCGGCGCCGGTTCGGTCATGGCGGGTTCGCGTTCGAACAGCTGCTTGTGTGCCCAGGCGCGGCCCGCCATGATCAGTTTCCCCGGCGTGCCGCCGTCACACCCTCGGCATAGGCCCGCAGGAGGGCCGCCCTGTAATGCGGGTAGCCGAGCAAGGTGTCGCGCAACGTTTCCTGCAGCGCGAGCGGGTTGCCATCTTCGTCCTCGATGTCGGCCACATCGACGAGTGCCTCGCCCAGGAACTGGCGAACATCCTTCGACTTGTTCATGTCCAACGCTTCGGTCTTCCCGGAGGGCAGTACCCGGAAGCGGGCCTTGAACGTCTGCTCCGGTTCGTCGGCGAGCAGCACCGTCGCGTCGGACCAGAATTTCGGATCGTTGTCGATTTTCATTGTGGTTGTCCTCGTGTGTGGCTTCGGCCGGCTGAATTCGGGTGAGTCGGGATCAGGTCAGTTCGAGCGACCACTGGTCGTTGCCGCTGTCGGGCAAGGGAACCAGCTCCAGCGGCCATTCGACGACGTTCTGGGCGTTCTCGAAGCCGGACGGGCGCTTGAGCTGGGCGGTCGGCAGCGACAATGTCGTGATCAGCCCGGCCTCGGTGCCGTGCACCAGCTCGACCGCCACCCGGGTCTGCGCGGTAGCGAGCGCGTAGGGATTGAAGGTCGAGACCGGCACCGCCTCGACGCGGGCCTGGAACAATTCCGCCTTGGCCGGAATGATGATCGATTCCGATCCCACCAGCAGGCGTGGATCGACCTGGTTGCCGAGATTGAGCACCGCCTCGCGCAGCACGAGATCGACCGAATTGATCGAGAATTCCGGCGTGTTGGCATCCGTGACGATGAGGGGATCGGCGAAGCCGGACAGATCGGGTGTGGGACGCGTCTGCTCGCTGGGCTGGGCGTACAGGCCGATCAGGTCGAGTTCGAGATAGGGGATGCCCTGCGCCGTCCAGCGCATGACGGCCGTGCCTCGGGTGCCCAGCATCTTGTGCTGGGTTCCGCCGAGCCAGAAATGGATGGTCACGGACTCCATCGAAGCCGAGATCGGATCGTAGGTGACCGAGGTGTCGGTAACAATCGTCTCGGCAGCGCCGCATGCGCGAAGCAGCGGTCCCCAGGCAGGCGCGACGCCGGCCGTGCCCGACGGTATCAGCTCAACCTTGCCCTGCAGGCGGACGCGCAAGCCGGTCGGGATCATCGCCTGGGCGGCGAGATAGGGCCATTCCAGCTCCCGCGACACGTCCTCGCCTTCCATGGGTGACAGGGTGACGCCCGTCATCAGGATGGCGTTTGCCGCGCCGGTCGGCGTCGGGTCCGTGCCGTAGCTCGACTCGATCTTGGCGAGGATGATCTTGGACTGCCAGTTGATGGGCATTTACGCCTCCTTCGACGGCTTTTCGAGAGCCTTGGCGGCCACTGCTTCGGTGGCGTCCTTGCGGCGTTCGGCGCGACCTGGCGCTGGTTTGGTGAACTCACGCCGATCGAGCTTGCCGCCCGGCTTGAGGATGTAGGACCCGCCTTCGTTCGGGCGCGGCCGTTTCGTTGCCTTCTTCACGACAGGTTCCTCACTTGGTTCTGGATGGTGAAATCGAGCTGGTAGATCACGCGGCCATTGTCGGCGGAGAGCATCTGGCCGCGGGCTACCCGAAAGACACCGAAAACGCCGGACGGTCTCCAGCCGGCGATCTTGGCGATCAGCGTCGCGATCAGCGTGTCGATCTTGGGCAGCGCGGTCTTGCCGGTCAGGTCGCCGGCGGCCTGCTGGACAATGAGAATGCCGACCGTTTCGTCGAGCATCTGGGTGAATACACCCGCCGCCGCATCACCCTGCGACAGGGCGCGCACGCCGAGAGGCAGCACGAAGGCGGCGAGCGGCGAGGCCGGCCATCGGCCGGCCTTTACAAGCGCGGCAAGGTCGGCTGCCTCCTGCACGCGACCGGCCAGGCTGTCGACCTGGTCTTCCATGCGCTCCCTGACCGCGTCAGTCAGCATCGGCGCCTCCGAACGGTTCGGTCAGGTAGTCGCCGGTCAGCGCGATGATCTCCTGTTCGTCTTCAGCATCGAGGCCGAGGAACGGTCGTGCCGGAATGGTGACCTGCTGGACGATGCGGAAATCGTTGTCTCCGGGCAGACGGAAGCGCAGGCCCTTGGCCGTCTTGGCCCTGATGGTGGCGCCGAACTGGTGAACGGCGGCGCTGATCTTGTTGGTGCCGACCGCGACGCCCTCACGGCTCGCCTCATGGGTGACCGATTTCACCAGACCTGCCGTGTCGGTCAGCGTACGTCCGCCCTCGACCAGCTTGCGGATCGACGGCGGCCAGGGATTGCCCTGCGGGTCTTCCTCGCGCTCGAACCGGGCCTGCGTGGAAACGACCAGTGACGCGCCGATCTCGTCGTAGAGCGGCGTAGGATTGTCCAGCCGGGCTGCGACCTCGCCCAGCTGCGCAATCGCTTCCTCGGCACCGGTGATCTCGACCCGAATCCCCGTCATCAAATGAACCCCGTCATCTTGGACGGCGTGAACGGTCGTTCCGGCTCGTTGGTGCGCACCTCGTTCGTGCCGGCCGCCGCCGGTTCGGCGCCGGCCACGTCGAGCGTGATCTTGCCGTCGCCGATATCGCGCAGCTGCTTCAGCGCGGTCTGGTAGTCTTCCCTGATCTTGTCGGAGACCGTCTGGCCGTGCGCCTTGTAGATGGCGATCACCTGCGAGAGGTCCGTGATCAGTGCCGGCGTGGTCTCCAGCGGCAGGGCGTAGCGCCGCGCCAGATAGCCGTCGATCATGGCGTCGCCATCGGCGATCGCGCGATCGAAAAGATCGGTGTCGATCTCGGTCGCCACCGCGTCGCCGCGATCCGACAGCTGCAGCAGGAGCTGCGCGCCGTAGCGGTCTGTCAGCTGTGCGACGGTGCAGTAGGGCATTCCTGTTTCCCGGTCGCGCTCTCGCGCTCCTCGCCTCTTGTTTCTGTGTCCCGGCTGCGCTGACGCGCGCCTCGCCTCTTGTTGGTCCCGGTGGCGGGCGGCGGGCTGCACCCCTTGTTTCAGGTGTCCCAGGGGCCTCGTTTGCTGAAAACAGGGCCGGGGAAACCGCCGGGGGCCTCGCGAGCCGTACCGGACCGCCCTCTCGGGTATGGGTGGTTGCGGGAGGCGGGATCGAACCGCCGACCTCCAGGTTATGAGCCTGGCGCGCTACCTCTGCGCCACCCCGCTTCTTGTGGTCAGATGTCGACGACGACCAGGTTCGGGTCGTCGCGCAGCTGCGCGATCTGCTTGTCGTCGAACGTGCCGGGCTCGTGGTTGACCGGCCCGGAAGGATGATGGACGCCGGCGCGACGGAAACCGCCCTTCGGCTTGGCGGTGATCCGCAGGCCGCCAGTCTTCACGGCGGGCGTGCCGCCGGGCTGGAGGGCCTGCAGTTCGGCCTCGGCCTTCGCGCGTTCGTCGTTGGCCTTTTCGAGATCGGTGGTCTTCTCGGAGATCTCCGATTTCGCCGCTTCCAGCTTGCCCTCAAGGTCCTTGATCGTGGCGTCGCGTACGGCGAGATCGGCGTTGGCCTTGTCGAGCTCGCCCTGGACCTTCTTGAGATCGGCGGACAACTGCTCGGCCGTATCGCCGGCAGGTTTCGTGTCGGTCGTTGGCGTCTTTGCCATGTTTCGTCTCCATTTGAGGTCGGGTCTTGCGAAAGAGGTCCGCGCGAATTGCGGTAGGCCGCTTTCGGAAGACCCGCCCGGCGCGCCGACGAGGACAGCGGCACCGGGCGGATCGGTCGCCTTGTGGGGCGAACCGTGGATCAGGCCAGCCAGGGTACGACGAGCAGCTCGGCCGTCTTTTCGTAGACGTTGGTCGCGCCGGCAGCGTCGCGCTGGGCATTGAGGATTTCGAGCGCCTGGCCTTCGAGCGAGGGCGGCACGACCAGCAGGTTCGGCTTGACGTTGAGCGGGCGACCGTAGTCGCCCTTGAAGGCCATCATGGCCTCGCGTGCGATCTTGTAGTTGGCCTTGTTCAGCGTCTGTTTCGAACCCCAGGCGAACTGCCAAAGGCCGAAGCCGACATTGCCGCGACCGTCCCAGCCATATTCGAACGTCTTGTTGCGGAAGACGTTCTCGTCGTTCGGATTGTCGAGTGCGACGAACTCGCCCTGCTTGCGGACCTGCCAGATGATCGGCTTCACCGCCTTGGAGGCGTCGATCAGGAACCACGGCGTGCCCGAGCCGCCATCGGTGTTGGCGACGGAGACCGTCGTGTTCTCGTCGACGATGCGCGGGTGGTCGGTGTCGAAGAAATACTGGCCGTCATAGCAGGCGGTGGTGAAGCCGGCGGCGAGCAGGCCCCAGACCAGCTCGTCCGGCCAGGCGGCGACCGAGTCGCCGAACTGCTGGAAGATCGGCGTGTAGATGCCGAGCTCGTCGTCCTGGATGTGGTTGCGGTCGACGCCAATGGTCAGCTCGTAGTCCAGATTGGAAATGACGTAGTCGTGTTCCATCAGGTTCTGGACATGGCGATCGCCAAGCCACTGACGGACGCTCGGGATTTTGCCGAGCCAGCCATAGGTCTCCTTGCCGGTGGAGGAATTCACCCGCATGGAGACGCGCGGATACATCGGCTTGGCCTGGTCGAGCTGCTGCTGGAACGTGGTCTTGAACCCGGTCCGCAGCCTTTCGAGATTGGGGCGATTGATGATCATGTCGTTTCTTCCGTTTTGAGCGCAACCAGGCGCAGGAGGCGGTGAGCGCCACCCCGACCGTCAGGGGTGGCGCGATCGGGATCAGGCGAACGTGATGGCGTCGGAGGCGACCAGCGTGCCGTCTGGCAGGACGAGGATCAGGTACCAGGTGTCGGCGCCCGATTCCCCGACGTTGAGGTCGATGTCGCCATCCGCCTCCGAGGTCAGCCAGAAGGCCTTGTCGGCGACGATCGGGATCAGCAGGCCGTCCGTGCCGACCGCGACATTGCCGTCCGGCGCGGTGCCGGCGATCGAGTCGCCATTGGCATCGTCGGAGAGATACGCCATCAGCGAACCGCGCACGGCGAGATCGTCGCCGGCCGAGTCCTTGAGCTGGATGGCCACGTTGATCGCGTTGCCGGCCTCCGCCCCGACCGTGATCTCGGCCGTGATCCTGTCGGCGACACCGAGATTGGACTGGGCGGTCGCCTTGGTGCCGACATCGGAAAGATTGTTGGCGGCGAGCAGCGCGCCGCCCGGCGCGTTGACGACACCGAGGCCGGTGGAGACCCAGACGCCGGTGGCGTCGACATCCATGATGCGGCCCGCGACCGAGCGCGTATTGCCGCCGGAGGTCTTGGCCACCGTCTGGTCATCGACGATGTAGGCCAAATCGCCGATCTCGGCCTTGGTGATCTCGTCGGTCGACGAGGAATTGGCCCAGCGGAAGACGCCCGCCTTGACCTCGGCATTCAGCGTACCGTTGGAGCCGTCGGAATTGTCGACGGTCGCCTCGAAACGGCCGACTGCGACAAGACCGGTGGCGGTGACGGCGGGCTTGACCCAGCCGGAAGCATCCAGCACGGCCAGGGCGCCTGCATAGCAGATGGCGCTGGCCAGCACCGGGAACGAAAAGTTGACGGCCTCCTTCTCGGGCGTCGAACGGGCGGCGGCAAGCGCGGTCATCAGGCGGTCTCCTCGTTGCGCTCATCGGTGAGCGTTTTGGCGTAGGCCTTGGGATCGAGGCCGAGCTGGGTGCAAAGCTCCCGGTCCTCGGCGGTGAGCGCGACCAGGCCGTCCTTGTCCTTGGCGGGCGGATTGTTCGGCACGATCGTGTTGCCGCCGCCGAGGATCGGCAGGTCGTTGATCAGCGCCTCGGCTTCGGCCGGGTCCTTGACGTGCATGGCGACCAGGCGGTCGCGCTGCGGCTTCACGCCGACGCGGCCCTGCTTGATGGCGCCGTCGACGAAGGCCTCCGCCTTCTCCTTGGCGATGGTGCCCTTGAGGGCTGTGAGCTCCTCGGCGGTGGTCTTGAGCTCGGCCGTCAGCGCGGTAATGGCGTCGTCGCCACCCGCGCCGGCATCGCTCGCGGCTGCGGCCTTGGCGTCAGCGAGCGCCTTGACGCCGGCAACGATCGCCTCGGCGTCTGCGTCATCCTTCAGACCGGCCGCCTTCCTGATCGGGGCGAGGGCCTGCGACATCGCCTCGGCGCTCTCCTCCTTGACCTTCTCCGGGTCCGCCATCTTGCCGATCGCGGCAAGGATCGCGTCCTCGCCGGCGCTGTCGTCGAGACCCAGCGCCTTGCGAAGCTTCGCCATGAAATCCATCTCGTTCTCCAGGGTTGCGCGCGCGGCCTGGGCGACGACGTCGTCGATGGCCGGCGTGTTGGTGAGCGCGACCGAAAGGATCACGCCCAGATTGTTGTGCTTGTCGTGGGTGAAGAGCGGCGAGAGATAGCGGTACTCGTTCGCCTTGATCGCGGCGGCAGCGGCGTCGGTCCAGGCGACCCGCGCCCAGATGCCGTCGTCGCGCACCTGCCATTCCCTGATCCAGCCGGCGGCCTTCGCGGTGCCGCCGACACCGTCCTTCACGCCGAAATAGGATTGGTGGTCATAGTCGACCATCACTTCCGTCTTGCCGGCGCGGTCGAGCGTGCGCTGGATCGCCGCCTTCAGCTCGGCCAGACCGCCGGAGTTGTACGGGCCGCGCCCGTCGCGGGCGGCGACCGTGCCGGCCGGGAAGACCTTCAGCCACACGCCGTCGGCCCCGCCTTGCGGAGCGTTGGCCGTGGCGGCCTGGATTTCGAGCAGAATGGCGTTGCGAAGCATGGGCCGGAGATTGGCCCCGGCGGCTTTTCCGAAATACCCGCACGGGCGTGCGGGGGAACGATGCAAGGCGGAAACCCGCGCCGCATCGCCAGCTTCCTCGTGACGGAGCCGGCGGCAAGCGAACGCCTTCAGGGCGCGGCGAAGCGGAGGCTACGCGCAAAGCCGGAAATCAGCAAGCCGGGCGGGTCCAGGCGACGTGATCGAGCGGGAAGGAGACCGGAGGGCCGGCTTGCGAGCCCGGTAAACGGCGCTTTCACGCCGCTTTTGCAGACGCTGTTTCGGAGGGCGCTGCGATCAGGAACCGGGTGGCAGCGAAAGCCCGACATCGCCGACATTGTAGGCGAAGCCCGGATCGATGCCGGCCGGCACCAGGACGCGTGTCGGCACGCCGTCGACGCGGATGATCTTGACCACCGGGTTGAGCGCCGGCGCCTGTTCGCTGGGTGTCAGCTGGTAGCGCACCAGGTCGCGGTCGTTGAGGCTCTGGACGTGGCAGCGGCAGTTGAAGCCGTTCGGCGGGAAATGCGTCTGCCACCAGGGATCGTCGACCGGCAGGATGACATTGTGCCAGGCTGCATGCGCCGGGCGCACCCGGTGGTCGCCGGCGGTCACATAACGCAGCCAGGGGCGGCGATGCTTCAGCCGCTGGATTTGCCGCCAGCGTCCGGCGGCGAGCGCCTGGCTGGTCAGCACCCGGAAGGTCAGGGTCGAGCGCCAGCCTTCCGTATTGTCCCCGGTCCAGCCGCGCGCGCGGGTAAGCTGGTCGAAGGTTTTCCGGAAATCCGCCTCCGTCGTGCCTTCCTCCAGCGCCTTCTCGATGGCTTCGAGGATGTCGCGGGCAAGCGCATCGCTCATGCCCGCCGAACGGTCGCGGGCGGCGGCGTCGACCTCGGCGATCAGTTCCACCCATTCGGCCGGCGACATCGCCAGCCGTTCGCGCAGAAAGTCGATCGCTTCCTGGAAGACGACACCGAAATCAGGCATGGTTCACGTCCCGGCCGCGCCATCTGGCAATTTGGCGCGCTCCTCGCCTCTTGTTCCTTCCCCAACCGGACGATAGCGCATCGCGGTCCATGCATAAATTATGCATTTCTATGCATCTCCGGTCGGGTCGATCGCCGAGCGGCCGGTCAGCTCGGCGAGCAGCAGCGCCTGGCGCATCGCCGCGTCGAGGTCGGCCGGTCCGTCGACCGGCGCGCCCAGGCTGGCGCGCAGCCTCGCGCGCATTTCCTCGAGACTGGCCGAACCCTCGACAATGGCCCTGATCCGGGCAACCAGCTCCTCGGCCGCCGGCACCGCTGCCCTGGCGGCCGCCCCGGCGATGACATCGATCAGGTCGGCGCGATCGGACCGGGGTGGTTGCGTTGTGGCAGCCTCGGCCGGGATGGGCGAAGTCTCGATTGCAACGCCTTCCGGCGTGGCGCCTGCCGGCGGCACACCGACAGGGGAAGCCGAGCGAGGCGCAACAAGCACCTCCTCATCCTCGGCGGGATCGGGCAGGCCCAGCTTGTCGCGCATGGTCGACATGCCGACCCGCAGGCCGAGCGGCACCAGTCGTTCCACATTCTCGACCAGCGCCTTGACGTCCTCGTCCTCGGCGCGAGCGATGCGCAGGCGCGGATAGGCCTTGCGCGGCCCCCGGTCGAGCATCACCCAGGGGCGGATCAGGTCGCGATTGACGACGGCCGAAACCGTCCTGGCGTCGGCGCGCTCGATGTCCTCCTGCACCTGCCGGTGTTCCTGGCTGACGGCGTGGCCGCCGGAGACCGCGTCCGTCGTCGTGGTCTGGCCGAGCACGCCCTTCGAGACCTGCTGGTCGAGCCAGTCGGCCCGTTCCTTGTAATTGGTGTGGCCGGTGCCGAGATTGCCGGCCTCGATAAACTCGATCTCCATGCCCTGCGGGATGATGGCAGCACAGTCGCCGGCAATGTTGGTGACGGCGGTCAGCAGGGTGTCGCGATCGTCCTTGGTGGCGTTCGGTCCGTAGCGGCCGACACGCACCGGCTGGCCGAAGGTCTGGGTGAACACCGCCCAGTCTCGCTGAGTATAGGCCTTGAACATCCACGCCCATGCGGCGAGCCGCGCAATGCCCGAACGGATCGGCAGGCCGGACTTCGCCTTGATCCGGGTGTAGATGAACTTGCCGGCGGGAATCGGCTCCTCCAGGCCGTTGTCGCCGATCAGCATCGGTGTCGACAGATCCGTGCGATCAGGACGGAACCAGCGCGGATCGCGCCATTCGAGTCGCTGCGGCCGCCATTGTCCTTCCGACGTATCCCAGATGATCTCGGTCAGCGAATAGCCCTTGCCGACCGCGTCCAGCATGTCGAACAGCTCGTCCTGCAATTCGTCGCGCTCGATCCATTCGCGCACCATGTCGGCATCGTCGACGTCCTGGGCGTCGTCGCTGGCCGCGTCCACCTGGATGTCGAGCTGCGCGACCGAGCGTTTGCGCGTGCCCAGCACGCCGGCGTAGTGGAGATCCCGCTCCTCGATCGTCTCGGCCAGTTCGAGGAAGCGCAGCGGGTCGCCCTGGTCGGCCTCGCGCAGGATATTGGCGAGGCGCTGCGGATCGAGCCCGTCGCCCGGATAGCCGGTCAGCGGCGACCGCACGCCGCTGACGGACGGCGCGGCGATTTCCTCCTTCAGGCGGGACTTCTCGATCCGGCGACCCCATTGGTCGGTGATACCCTCGTAAAAGTCAGCCATCACTGCACCTCCGGCACCAGCTGCATCTGCCGCGCCGCGTCGAGCTGGTCACCGCTGGCGCCGTCGATCCATTCGGCCGCCAGACCTTCCTGGTGCTGCTCGACCACGCAGAGCGGGCATCCGTCGAAGCCCAATGCCTCCGGCCCGGCGTCTTCCATGAACGCGGCGAAGATCGCCCAGTTGGCGTTCATCAGCGGATCGAAATGGGCGGGCGCCTGGTCGCCGGCCAGCTGCTGGCGCAACGCATGCACCGCCTCTTCTCCGGATTTGGCAACTAGGTGCGAAAGTCCCTTTTCGTCGATTGCCTGGCGAAGGGCCGTCCAGTGGTCCTGGCAGATCTGCATTCCCGTATCCTCAACAACTGCGTTCCATGCGGCCGCCCCCGCACCCGCGAAGCGCTCTTAAAGCCCCTTAAAGGGCGTCAGGAGCGCGTTTCGCCCCTTGTTGCGGCCATCCGCCCGTCCGAGCCTGTCCAGGGCGCGGGGAGCCATTGTCGCGATTGGCCTGTTTTCCGCCCTCACAGCCAGCCACGCAGGCGCGATCCGAGCGGCGGCCGGTACCACGGCCGTGAATTGTCCTCGCGTTCGGTTGGCGGGCGGTGGAAACTGCGATCGCGCGTTCCGGGGCTGCCCGGCGATGCCGTCTCGTAGCCATATTCGACCGCGCCCTGCTGGGTGGCGTGCCAGAACATCAGGCCGGCGATCGCGGTGTCGCCATGCCGTTCCAGACCGTCCTCGCCCTTGAAGCGCATGTCGTCTGGGACCTTGATCACGCCGTTGACATAGACGAGTGCCTGGTGGTCGCGGATGACGTCCTGGTCGCGCGGCAGCACGATCGTGTTGTCGCCGAAGGCCTCGACATAGGGTGGCGAGTTGACCCGGTACCATTCGGCCGTCGCCTTCACCTCGACGAAGCGCTCGCCATATTTCTGGCGGGCGACCTCGGCGAGATAGGCACCGTTGCCGGTCGCGTCGTTGGCGCCGCCGGAAAAGCGCGGCAGGCGGTCGACGATGTAGAACAGCACGTCGCGTTGCGTCTCGAAGGGAACGTTGCGCAACTCCACGACCAGCTTGACCACCCGCACCAGCGAGCGTTCCTCGGCGCCGGCCATGATCGCGCTGGCATCGCCCGAACGGGCGAAGTCCTGGCCGTAATAGTGCGGGCGCTCGGGATCGAGCTTTTCGAGGATGGGCGCCAACCTGGCCTCGCAGAAGGCGAGGGTCTCCGCCTTGCGGATATGTTCGGGCTGGTTCTTGAAGCTGTCGGGCAGCACCCAGCGCACGACCGGAATGTCGCCGGCCATGCACGCCTCGATCTGCACGCGGGTCAGCGCCGCGCCCTCGGCTTCCGAGGGAACGCAGTCGAGCTCCTGCTTCATGGCGGTTTCGCGCACGCCGTAGGAACCGCGAATGCGCGCCTCCCATGCGTCCTGGTCCTCCTGCGACCAGTCCCAGCCACGGATCAGGCAGACCCGGCGATAGAGGCCGTTCTCGACCGCCTTGGCGAAGGGAATGAAATGCAGGCTGAAGGGTACCTTGCCGGCCTCCGCCTCGCGGATCAGTTCGTTGAACGGGTTGAGCACGCCGTTATGCGTGGAGATCACCCTGATCTTGCCGCCCCAGATCAGCAGCGCGTTGACCGCGTCGAGCACGGCGCGGACATCCTTGTGGAAGGCTGCCTCGTCGATGACGACGACGCCCTGCAGGCCGCGAATATTTTCCGGGCGCGACGACAGCGCCTCGACGCGGAAGCCGGAGGCGAAGCGGCAGCGATAGGCCGAGATGAAGCGCGAGGAACCGTCGGGAAGCTTGTCCTCGAACATGAACTCCTCGATCGCGACGAGCTGCTTGGCGACCAGGCGGGCGAAGTGCGCGACATAGCCGATGAACTCGCGGCCCTTGTCCTTGGTGTCGCCGATATAGAACACGTTGTCGCCGCCGGCCGAGCGCTTCGCCGCCGCGATCAGCGTGTCGCCCAGGGCCTCGGCGAAAGTGATGCCGGTGCGCCGGCCCTTTTCACCCAGCTTCAAATCGCTGTCGTCTTCCAGCCATTCGGCCTGGTGACGCATGAGGATGCCCTCGGCCAGCGGGTCGAGATCGTCGGGAATCTGTCCGCCGCGTGGCAGGTCGACCGGCAGCTCGTCCGGCTCGCGCGGCAGGACGGTGGCATTCGGCAGCGGAGCGGTTTCACTCGGCGTCATCGTCGGCCGCCTCCTGCTTCGGCCGCATGCCGAGGAATTCCTGCTTCAGTTGCGTGATGGTCGCCGCGTCGAGCCCGGCTTCCTCGCCGGCCATCTCGATCGCCTTGCTGGCCTGTTCGCGGAACTGGTCCTCGACGGTCTTGCGCCGTTTCGTCGAGATGTTCTGCGCCAGCGCCGCCGAGCGCAGTGCGTCGGCCAGGCTCTTGGCCCCCTTCGGGTCGATACCGGAACGCCCGGCGTCGGTCAGCACCTCGTAGACCAGCGTCTTGATCGCCTCGGCCGCGATCAGGGTCAGATCGTCGGAGGCTTCCGCGTCGAAGCGCTTGGCGATGGCACCGGCGATCTCGCGCGTTTCCTCCATGCGCCGCGTCATCGTTGCCAGGAAGATCGAATAGCGGTTGAAGGCCGATTTCGACGGGATGTCGAATTCGAGCTCGCCGTGATGCTCCCGCTTGAGCTCCTCCAGCTTGCCGAAGAACTCCTCGTAGATCTCCTGCTGGGTACGGTCGCGGTCGCGCAACTCGTTCGACGCCCAGGCGATGATGTCGTCGGCCTCGGCCGGTAATCTGTCGATCGCCGAGAGCCTGCCCCGGCCTCTCCTGGAACCGCGTCGCGCGCCACGCCTCGCCATCAGGCAGCCGGCGAGGGTTTCGCCACCCCTTCGAGGAAGGACCGCCGCTCGACGTGATCAAGGCCGGCACGCGTGATCGATGCGACCAGCACCGAGCCAGCTTCGGTGATCCTGACCGCGCCCAGCTCCTCCAGCTTGCGCAGCTGCGAACGGGTCCAGTCGCGTGACCGGCGGTAACCGAACGTGTCGAGCGTAATGGTCAGCAGCGTCTCGTTGAGCGTGCCGTCCGCCTGGATCGCCAGCTCCTTGAGGATGGTCAGTCGCGCATCCCCGGCCAGATGTTCGTCGAAATCAGCCATGTGTGCCGCCCGGTTTCAGCAGGAAGTCCTCGATCCGGCGCACCGAGATCAGCAAAGCCTCGTGGCTCTTGTTGAGGGTAGCGACAGAGCCGCCGATCTCGGTCATGCCCAGCTGCAGAGTGTGGACTTCGTCCTTTGCCGGCAGGTGGCGCATTTCCTGCTCCAGCGTCGCGACGCGCTGGCGTAGCCGCTCGACGTCCTTCTCCAGCGCCTCAAGCTTTTCGGAGTTGCCGCGAGAACGGGCCGTCACCCAGGTGTAGATGGCGGTGAGGATCGCGATCGCCGTGTTGGCAAAGATCAGATAGGGCAGCCATTCCGCTATGGGCAATTTTTCTCTCCGGTCACTCTTCGGGGACGGAAACGGGGAGCGGCACGATCTCCGACCAGCCGCGTCCTTCGTCGACAATCGCCGCGCAGCCATCGGCATCGACCCTGACGATGGCCCACACGCCGCCGTCGGCCACCCAGACTTCGTGATTGAATTGTCCGCTGTAGGTGCGCCGCGCCGCCGTCGGCATGTTCATGGTCAGAAGCGTGGCGACGGCGCGATGGGAAATGCAGCCATCGTCTTCGGGAACGGATGCACGGGACGCGCGGATCGATACCGCGACAACGACGGCGGCCGCGAGGATCAGCAGCGCCAGGCGGCACCAGAAGCAGCCGTCGTCCGGATAGCGCGGATCGAACTCGCCCTCGTAGTAGCGCTGGCGCTGTTCGTGGGTCATGTCCTCCCACTTCATCGCCCGCCTCCGTAGGACGCCCGCGTCCGGTCGTACCAGGCAGCGCACCGCGTCGCGCGCTTGTTCTGGGCTTCCAGCGCGGGTGCGTAATAGTCTTCCACCGCCCGGTCCACCGGCGTGTCGCGGCTGACGCCGGCCAGCTGCCATTTGCGGCAATCCTCGGGCAGCGGCGGCAGGGGTGCTTTCCTGCCGGCGATCTCGCCCGCCTCGCGCACGACGCCCGGCAGGACCTTGGCCTTCTCCGCGTCCGACAGCCTTGCCCTATCGCTGGCGCAGCCGGTCATAGACGCCGAGATCGCCAAGGCTAGGCAGGCGCTCGCCCACGGGGCGGGCAGCACGCAGTGTTTCCAGTTCATCGGCCAGTTCCCGTGCATCCTGTTCGGCGGACAGCCGATCGGCTTCGAATTGAGAAAGGGATTGTTCGGCCGAAGCGCGCGCAGCTCTCTCCTCGGCCAGCTTGTCGGCGTTCAGTTTCGCCAGTTCCTCCGCCGCCTCGCGCCGTGCCGTCTCGGCTTCCAGCTCCGACAGCTTGACGTATTCGCGACGTGCCTCGCGCCGCACGGCGGGATCGTCCACCGCCGCATCCCAGGTCATCATGGCGAGGAACATCGCCCCGGCACCGGCACCTGCGGCGAGGTAGTGCAGGAGACCGAACATCAGCTCTCATCCCGCCCGCCTGCCAGGCAGAGATCGCGCTCGCGTGTTCGGCGCGCGACCAGGCCACGAATGACGCGCCCGCCGGCCTTGTTCCACCAGGTAAGAGCCTCGCAGCCGCCGGTGATGTCGCCGGCATTGAGACGGCGGGTCGCGGTGCTCTTGCCGACGGCGCCGATGCCGCAATTGAACGCAAGCGAGGTATAGGCGGCGTCGCGTGTCGGCGGCAGGCGGGAAGCGATGGTCGCCGGCGTGAAAAACCAGTGCAGCTTCTCTCGGTACTCGGAGACCTCTTCGCGCAGGAGCGCGATGCACTGCGCGTCGGTCTTCTTCATGCCGATCCGGACGCCGCGCGTGGAGCCGTAGCAGATCGTCGGCACGCCCACGATGTCGAGATAGGCCTCGTTCCGCTTGCCTTCCTCCTTCGCGATGAACGGCACGGCGATCGCCAGCGTTTGGGATTCGGAAGCACCCCCTGGACCGGCATTGGCGCGCCCGGTCAGGACGAAGGCCAGCAGGATGACCACGGCGACGATCGCCGCCACGCGCAACCATTCACGCCATGGGGAAAGGCCTTGCTGCCAGATACGCCCGACAATGCCGGCCAGCAGGAGCAGAACGCCCAGCCACCAGAGGAACACTGGGTTGGAATCGACGCCGGTGCGCGCGTAGCGTATCTCCGGCACGATCAGCGTCAGCATGCCGGCGATCTGCATCCAGAAGCTGATCGACAGCAGCAGAACGCGTTTCCATTCGGGGACGAGTCTCATCACGCAGCATCCTTCGCGGGTGGCCTGCGTGGGAAAATGGCGAATTTCGGGATTGGCTGTTACCCGCACCGGCGTGCGGGTCAGATCAGAACAGCTGCATCTGGCGGTCGTCGCGGCGATCGCTCTCGCGCCTGGCGCGCTTCAGCCAGCCGCGCACCGTGTTGTCGGCGGCATGCAGTTTGCGCGCGATATCGGCCGTCGACAAGCCCCCGCGTTCCTTGAGGTAAAGCGCCAGCCACGGCTTGGCGAGCGGCACGCGCGAGGGATGCTGGTCGAGTGCGCGGGACAGCTCGGCCGCCCTGGAGACGCCGATCAGCCGGGCGAGCCGGCCGTTGGGGTTCGGCCGTTCGGCGAAATAGAGTTCCGAGCCGCCGAAGGTGAGGAAGAAATCGGCCGCGAGGTCTTCGCCCAGCACCTCGACGAAGGTGCGCAGATTGGCGGGGACGGGCAGCTTGTCAGCCATTGGCCGCCTGCCTTTCGCGGCGGCGCCGTTCGGCTTCGCCACGCATCATCAGCCGTTCGTCGCCGAGCCGCGTGTAGCGGCGCTCGGCGCCCGGCCGGATATGGTTGATCCGCATCTCGCCGAACCGTCCCCTGATCCAGACGAACCAGGCATAGGCGGTGGCCGATTTCGCTTCCGGGTCCCAGGCTTCCTCGATCATCGGTACGCGATCGGCGAAAGGGCAGACCAGTGTCGGCGCGCGGTCGGTCCCGAAGATCGTGCGGTATCGGTCGCCGCCTTCGAGCCACTGGATGCGCAGCAACAGCGCCACGCCGACGCGTGCGAGCTGCAGCGCCCGATCGAGGAAGGCCTCGCCAAGCGTGAACGGCGGGTTGGTGACGATCCAGTCGGGCACGAAGGGGCAGGCGAGATCGTCCGCGAAGGTGAAGTCGAGATCGCGCCGGTCGCCGAAGCCCCAGTCGAAAATGTCGGTCGCGTAGATCTCCGGAAACACGTCCTGCAGCCCGGCGACCAGGTGCCCGCCGCCGCAGGCCGGTTCCCAGCAGGTCCGCAGGGCATATCGAGTGGCATCGATCTTCTCGGCGAACAGCGCGCGCACCGCCCAGGGCGGCGTCGGGAAATATTGCAGCCCCTTGGCATCGCGCCGGCGCGCCATCACGGCGGTGGAACGGTGGCGCTCCGTCACGGCGTGCCTCCGGTCTTGCGCTTTTCCGCCAGGTGCGATCGCACATGATGGGAAACCGTTGTGGTTACCACCGCCTCGCCATCGTCACGGTATTGCAGGCAGAACCCGACACCGTCGAGCCGTGCACCGGCTGCCCCATGCTCCGACGCGTTGCGCACGGCACGGCCGATGCGCCGACGGATCGCCTTCACGTCGACGCCCTCGACCCGTTCGAGCCAGCGCAGGACGGCATGGTCGGAGACCGTGATCCGTTTCGGGCGCCGATCGATCATTACCGGCCCCATTTCGTCACCGGCCGGCCGGACACGCTCAACCGGCCGAGCCAGAACCAGACATTGGCGACGGGCAGCACGATCACCCAGGAATTGACCTTCGGCACGAACGCCACGACCGCCGCCATGACCAGCGTGTAGACAATCCCGAGGATGAAGATTTCGCGCCGGCTCACGATCGCCCCCCGAGGTTCGGAAAGCCGTTGTGCTCGATGCCGTCGAGGAGGCGGCCGGAGCGACTTTTGGAAAGACGGTAATAGGTCGATCCGTCGCTGTGATGTTCGTAGGGATGACCGAGAAAATCGCCTAGCCACGCGGCGTCTGCGAAGTTCAGCGGGCGGTTGGGGCGCCAGCGGGCACCGTCGCGCCACACCTGGACATCATCGGACCGATCGCTGCGGTCAAACAGCTGGTCGGCCTCGATCCACTCACCCCACTGCTTGAACAGGAAGGGGATGCCGTAGACCGCGCACCAGTCGCGCGCGGCGCGGTGCCAGTCCGGGTGGCTGGGTGCGGCGTGCGCCCCGCTCTCGCCGCCTGACACCAGCCAGGAAATGAACGACCAACCGCTCCAGTCGACGGCACCGAGCGCCGGCTCGTAGGAGACCCACGTCCGCCAGCCGCGCCGGGCCAGCAGCGCGAGCCCCAGACGGCGCTCGTCGGCTGCCGCCTGGTCCTCGACAGAAACACCGAGCCAGACATGGCCTGGCAGGCCGTGCGACAGCATCGCCCGCGCCTCGTGGACGCTGCCATTCCACGGCGAGGACGGCTTGATGTCTTCGAGCAGGGCGGCGACGCTGGCGGCCCAGTCCCCGGCGAAATAGTCGGCCATCCGGTCGGCGCGCTTGGTCAGGATTTGATAGGTGTGGCGATAGCCAAGCACTGCCCGCGCCATCACCTGGTCGATCCAGGCATCCGGCACCGCCTCATAGAACAAGTCGCCATGGGCGACCACAAAGATCATGCGCGGCTTCGCCCAGGCGAGCGGCTGGTCGAGCCATTCGGTGTTGAGCCGCACCTTGCCGTTGAATTTCGCGACGCCGGCCGCGTTCATCCGCGCCAGGCCGGCTCGGCTCGGATGGTTCTTCATGCGAGTTGCCGCCAGCCGCGCGGCGTAGCAATTTGCGCAGCCCCGTGAAGCGAGCCGGCACCCGGTGATCGGGTTCCAGGTTGCGTCGGTCCACTCGATCGGCGTCTTGTCAGCCATCGGCCTTTCCCTCGCTCTCTTGCGGCGGGTAGATGTCGATCAACCGGCGCCCGGCCAGGAAGGCTGCTCGTGCCGCTTTCCAGCCGGCGCAAACCTTCAGCTCGGAGTGATCCTTCGGTGCCTCGAAGCGGTAGCCGTCGCCCTGCAGCGTCGCCGGCAGGTGCTTGTGACAGTGAAAGGGCCGGCCCTGCTCGACCGTGTCTTCCAGCAGGTTCAGCCAGCGCCAGGCGTCGGCGCGTTCGCCGCTGCCGCTTCGGAAGGCGCAATTGTTGCAGAGCTGGCGAGCCGGGTCGGCACGGTGCTCCGGTTCGAACAGCTTTTCGCATTTCGGGCAGAAGCGGACCTGTTCCCGACAGCCCGGTATCTCCATCTCGCCGACATGCGCGTAGCCGCAGAACGGACACGCCTCGCCGCACGACAGGGTGAAGGGTTCAGCCATCGGACTTCTCCCTGATCCGGCGGCCGAGTTCGTTCATCACCGGTACCCAGTCCGCCTCGCGGGTGAGCTCCCATTTGTTGCGTCCGGTGATGTCCTGGACGACGGCGCCGAGGTCGGTGTAGGCGCGGCCGAGCCGGATCAGCTGGGCGGTGGCGATCCGGCTGCCACTGGTCTGTTTCCACAGCGGCTGGTTGCTGCGTTTCACCCAGTCGACGGCTGCCTCGCGGACCATCCATCCCTTGAGCGCCTCGATCGCCTTGGCGGCGTCGTCGCCATCGCGGACGAAGCGGACGTGGTCGATGCCAGTCTGGCGCTTCACGAAGCTCACCAGTGCCGCGTCGGTACGATCGCGGATCAGGCCGAGGTTCCATGCGGCGATCCACAGAGCCTGCAGCTTGCCGGCATATTTGCCCTCAAGACGCTTTCGAGGGCCGTTCGAGGCCGGCTTTCGGGAACCGTCAAACCCCAGTCTTTCCATCTCGGCCAGCACCGCCAGCCGCTCGGCGTGGGTCATCTTGGCCGACGAGCGCTTGCCGGTGACCCGCTCCAGCATGGCGCGATAGTCGTCGTCCTGCATGCCGAGCTGCTTGCGGGCGATATGGATGGCAGCAATCGCGGTCATGACCGATCTCCGATCGCCAGTGGGGTGTCGGAACCCCCGACGCCGTGGGCCAGCGTGACGTTTTCGCCGGCAAGGAAACCCGCCGCTCTCGCCATGCTGTGGCGCAACTCGCGCTTTGCCTTCGGCAGATCAATTGAGCCCGGATAGCGTTCGGCCAACGCACGGTTTGCCTCTGCCCCATCCGCTTCGCTGACCGCAGGACCGAAGATCTCCAGCAGCCTTCCTGACAAGCGCGTCACCATCCCGCCAACGAATGCTGCCGCCACCTGGCGCTTGACCGCCACAGACCGTTTGCGCCGATAGGCCGGCGTCGTCTTGAACCGCGCCAGTTCGCGGTCGATGGCGCGCTCGCATACATCGCGCAGGTAGACCGCGATTTCCGGGCCCGGCTCCCTGCCGACGAACGTCACGTCGTTGCCGAACCGGCTCCTGACGACGATCGAGGCGGTGTTGGTGCAGTGTGCGATTACGGGCCAGAGCCGAGCCTTCTGGCCTCGCCCTCCCTGCCGGGAGCGAGACGAAGCCTCTTCGATTTTAATGTCAGTTTCGCTGATGCCGTGGTCGCGCATGAGCTGCGCGGCCTTCTCCGCAGCGGCGAGCGCCTCTGCCTCAGTACAGCCGCGCGCAGCGGTCATTTCACGCAAGCGCCGGACGCGCTCTCGGGCCTTGCTTCGGGCATCGGTCACAGCACGTACCTCGCAAGCCACGGTCCGAAAGCGCCCACGGCATGCGCATCGGCCGGCACGACCTCTCGCAGCTTGCGGGCGAAGCGGGCATGAACGTGGTCGGGTTCGTCGTTGTGGACCGACACCATCGACACCAGGCAGGCCACGCGCGTGCCGTCATCGGCCGCGCCCTGCCAGACGCGAAAGTAGGTGCCGTCGAGGTCGACCACCTGGTCGGTGGGTTCCAGGGTGAGCTTCATCGGGCCGGCTCCCCGGCCAGTTCCCGACCTTCCGCGATCCGCCGTCGTGCCGCGTTCTGCCAGTTTCCGAGCAGCGCTTCCCAGCCCATCGTGCAGGACGAGGAGACCCCGGCGAGGCGCATGCGGTGGTCGCTGCCGGTGCTCGAAAACCGTGCGCCCTGTTCTGCCGCCAGCTCCTGGCGGAACGCTTCGACCAGGCTTTCCTTGCGCTGCATCCAGTCCCAGGACTCGGACATCGTTTCGCTGCTGAATGCCGGTCGCGGCCCGACTTCCTTGCCGATCGCCGCCAGCCGCGTGTCGATCAGGTCGACGAGAACGGTCAGCCTGGGAATGTCGATCAGCGCCACCGATTTCCTCGGCTCGATCGGCACCGGCCCCGAGCCGTGTGGATTGAAGGGATCATCGCGCATGATCGCCTCCCTCAAGCCTTCGCCATGTCGATGGTGACGGTGCGCCAGGCCGCCTTCGCGTCGTCGCGCATGGCGAACCGGACATATTCCTTGCGCCCGACCACGCGCATGGCATCGCGGATCGCCGTCATCGCCCGCTGCCAGCGCTCGTCCTCGATGTCGAGGCGAAGCAGCATGAAGATTTCGGCGCGGTTGATCTGGCCCTCGCGATCGGTGTTGAAGGCGCGCGTCACGATGGCGCGGATTTCCGGTCGGCTGTCGGCGGCCCACTCGTTGAGGCATTCGTCGATCAGCTGCTTGGCGATCTGCAGCTCCGGCCCGAAGTCGACGAAATCGGCGACCTGGACCGTCACCTTGAGGCAGCCGTCATAGGACAGGTAGGTGCGGTTGCCCTTGCCCCGATTGCCGGCCTTAACCACGCCGTATTGCTGTTCGAGCAGCCCGTCGAGGCCGGCGAGGTCGTCCATCGTGTGCGCCTTGAAGCGCTCGATCTGGGCGGACAGGTCCAGGGCGAAGCCCATCACCTTGCGCACCGTCTCGTCGGACAGCTTGTCGGCCGGCTTGACCAGGTCGAGCGGTGTAAGGCGGCCGTCCGCGCCGGTCATGTACTTCTTGCCGCTGATCTCCTGCACGCCATCGTCCAGTTCATGCGTTGTCGTCATGTCGTCCATGGTCTTGGTCTCCGTTGCTTTCGATGGGGGATTGTTCGGCCAGCTGCTCGGCGACGAGCGTCGCCAGGCACAGTGCGACGAGCTCGTTGGTCGAGACGCGGGCTCGGTCGATGTCTTCCAGCACGCGCCTGGCAACATCGGCCGGATCGATGCCGGAGATGTCGAAGACGCGCTTGCCCTGTTCGCCGGCGCTCACTTGCGGAACCTTTCGAGGACCTTGCGAAGCGCCCTGGCCTGGCGCTCAAGCGACTGGCGCGCGGCAATCTCGCCGCGTGTGTAGCGGGCCTGTTCGAGTGCGCCGACGGCGTCCGTCACCTTCGCCGCCGCCTTCAGGAGGTCGGGGTAGACGACGTGGACGACCTCGGGCTTCAGCTCGGATCGTGCCTGCGCCAGCTGCTGCTCCAGCAGCGGCCTCAAATGCGCCCGCATCTCGGCCGTGTGCTCGGCCATCAACCCTTCGAGATGGGCGGCAATGGCGTCCGTCGCGCCCTGTGCGGGTCCCTTCATGACGAACCTCCCCGTTGCGGCGCGTCGCCTGGGATCGGTCGGACAGCGACCGGGAACAGCACGAGATTGCTGTCTTCCCGGATTGCCTCGGCCACGACGAGATCGGCGAGCCGGTCGCTTTGCTTGCCGTCCTCCCAGCGCTGACGCGTCAACTCGCAGCGCATGGCGATGACATCGTGCTGGGTGGCTTCGAGTTCGCCCAGCAGCCCGCGCACGTCGTCCGCCGACAGTTCCACGCCGTCGAAGGCGTGGCGGGCCAGCCTTGTACGCAGCGCCACCAGCCGGTCCTCGGCCTCATAGGCCGTCTCGTGCGCGGCCTTCATTGCGCCAGTCCCTGCGGGCTGGAGTTCGGCATGGTGCCGAGCAGGCGCCACTGTTCCAGCTCGCGTTCCTGCAGCCTGGAAATCTCTGCAAGCAACTGCAGCTGGCGCGCGATTATCGCGCCCGTTTCCGTGCCGGTGCCGTCGAGCTGGGTTGCCATCGCCTGCAGCTCCGAGGACACGACAACCTCGGTTTCCTCCTCGCGCCCGGCCATCAGCCTGCCCTCGTGTCGACGTTGCGGTTGGTCCAGGCGGACTTGAGATCGTCGAGCGCCAGTTCCCGCCCGTCGCCGATCGCCGACACGCGCGCCAGCCGGATCGTCATGTCGATCTGGCCGATCGCGCCCTCCTTCTGTCCGACGCCGATCAGGAACTTGGTCTGGTCGGGATCGTCGATGCCGCTTGCCCTGATGAAGGCCCGCAGGTCCTCGACCGGCACCGATGTCCGGTTGATCCGCTTGAACACGCGGCGCCGCAGCTGGCCGCCGGCAAGGCCGTCCGTCCAGCTGGAGAAACGCCGGTAGGTCTCGGTATTGCCGACCAGCGCTACACCGCACTGGTACATGTCGAGGAAATGGCGCAGCTGGTTGATCGCCTCGTCAGTAAGCTCGTTGGCCTCGTCGACGATGAGCAGGGTTCCCACGCCCGTCCGCTGCAGCTTGCGGCCGATGGCGCGTGCCACCTTGCCGGTGTAGCCCTGGCCGACGCCCAGCGTTTCGGCGATTTCGAGCAGGATGCCGTGCGCCGAGCGGGAATGCGGGGAGGCGGTGACCAGGTAGACATTCGACCGGGTGCGCTGGAACTGACGCGCCGTCATGGTCTTGCCGAAGCCCGCATGGGCCGTGATCAACACCATGGCCGGCAGCACCTGCGCGGCGCCGAGCGTGTTCATCATTTCCGTCGCCAGCTTCGTCTCGATGAAGGAGGGCGAGGCGGGAATTGCGCTCGTCATGTCCTGCAGCTCTTCGATCGTGTCGAGCCACTTGCTGATCTTCTCGTTCTGCACGTCGAGCCGGCCGGCATAGTTCCCCTTGAACCATTGGCCGAACGTGCCGTCCGACATGCCGACATTGCGGGCGACTTCCGCCTTGCTCCATCGGTTGCGGTTGCCGACCTCGATCACGCGCGGCAGCAGTTCCTCGCGCTTTTCGATGTCCTGCGCGGTGCGCCCGGCTCCCGACTTGATGTCGACCGGCTCGGGTGCCTGCCATGGGGCGCCCGTCGTGGCATTGGATAGGTTCATGTCTGCGTCCTCGTTTCCTCACTGGCGATCATGCGGACCGCCCGTCCTCGTTTTCCCGCTGCGCGTCGGGGAGCGCGGGACCTCCCTCATGCCCGTCTGATGACCCCGTCAGACGTCCAGATCGCTGCCGCCGACCAGTCGCAGTCCCCTGGCGAAACTGGCCTCGCGTTCGTCGTCCCATTCGGCCTGGCGCGCCGCGTTTCCGCCGCCGGACGCGATGCGCTGCACGGCCGGTTTCATCGGGCGTTGTTCCGGCGGACTGTCTTCGGCGTAGATGCTGGCCAGTTCCTCGGCCGTCAGTTCGGCGTGAAGGCGCTGCTTCTCGCGGGCGGCGCGCAAATAGGCATTGCGCTTCGCGGCGTGCTTTCCGGCCGTTTCGACATCATCGAACCGCGCATTCTCGATCAGGGTCGCGACGCAGATCAGCCGTTCCTCGTTGTCGTAGACGGAAACGCCGCGTGTCAGATCGCCCGGATCGAAGCGCACGGTCACCTTTGTTCCCGCCCGAGCGTTCAGTTCCTCCGACCAGTATCGGTTGCCGAAGAGGTGCAGTTCGCCTGATCCCTTCTGGGCGTGGACCCGCTCGGCCGCGAGAAGCCACAATGCGCGCTGCGCGTCCGTCGGCCAGCGAACGATCGTCGTGGGGGCCGCCATGCTGGTGGCGAAAGTTTCGTCGAAGCTGCGCCCCTTGGCCGTCTCGGTCCGGCGGCCGGGGCGGGCATTGTGCTCGGCAATCTGCGCCTGCACATGGGCGCGCAACATGTCGATGGGGATCGCCGCGTTGCCGTAGTTTTCCGGCTTTGCGTCAGGCCGGTTGCCCGTATAGGCACCGGCGCAGATCGGGTGCTTGGCAATTTCTTCCGCCAGGTCGCGGAAGGCGCGCTCGATCGGCTTGGACTGGCCGGAATAGGGCGTCGTCCAGTGGATTTCGACACCGAGCGTGGTCAGCAGGCCGGCCGGGTCCTCGTCGCGCACCTTGAACCGGTACCGGTTCGCCGTGCCACCGGTGATCCATTTCGACGCGAAGGCGCGACCGTTGTCGAGCCACATCTTCTCCGGAATGCCGAAGCGCTCGACCATGTCGCCGATGGCGAGCCGGACATCGTGCTTGTTTTCGCTTTCGGCCAGGCGATAGGCGATGACCTTGCCCGAAAAGAGGTCCTGGATTGCGACCAGGTGCGGCCTGCCGATCCGCCCGTCATCGAACCGGGCGAAGATATCGAGCTTGTGTCCGTCGGCGTTGACCGCCTGCATCGCGTGAAAATGCGCGCGTGTTCGCCGTTGCGCTGGATAGAGCGATTTGGCCTTGTCGCGGCCTTCACGGGCCAGCACGCGAACCTCGGGCGGCACCTCGGCATCCAGCCGGCGGCGAAGCGCGCGCTCCGAGGGTATGGGTTCCCAGCCATTGCGGTCCGCCGCCTTCTTCATCCGGCGGTAGCATGCCGAAAATCCCGGTTTCTCCGGTCGCAGGCAGTCGGATTTGAGAAGTGCCCAGGCTTCCGGATGGACGTCGGCGCGGTTGGCCGCTCCCTTCCACTCCGGGGCAAGCGCGGCGAGCCAGTCGGCGCGGTCGACGCTCCTGACGCGGGCCTTCCAGTTGAACAGGGTGGCGGTCGAGATGCCGTTGGCGCGAGCGACCATCTTGGCCGCCGCCGTCTCGCCAAGTCCGGCGCGCACCCTGTCCTCGATCTCGGCCAGCATCTTCAAGCGGTTCTCGCAGACCGCTTTCTGGTCCCTCGCGAGTGCGTGATAACGCCGCCACATCTCGTCGCGCTCGACGCGTTCGTGCCGGTCCGGCAATGGCGTCTCGTGTTGTGCGATCTTGAGCCGAACCTGCACGTCGCCTGGCAGAAGGGAGACATGGTATTCCCAGCCGCCGCCCCGGCCGCCGAACCCATCCGCGCGCCGGCGGGCCTTGTCTGGCTGCTCGCGCCATCCTCGCTTGTCGGCCAGCATGTTGATGCCGCGAACAGTGCCGGGCAGCGCACCCTGCGCCGCCGCTGCGATCTCGGCCGAGGTGAACCATGCCTTCATGCACGGCTCCTGATCTGCACGGGCACCGATTTCAGCGCCTTGAGCTGCCGGCCGATCTCGCGCTGTGCCTGCTGCAGGCGGGCGATCTCCGCCAGCCGGGCCTCGTCGCCCTGCAGCACGATCAGGCCGTCATCGGAAAGCGCCGTGTCCCAAAGGCCGCTGACGCCGGTGGCGCGCACGAACAGCTTGAACCGCACCAGACTGATGTCGTGTTCCTTGGCCTCCGCCGTATAGGCGTCGAGCATTGACCTGGACGGCCCCTGGCCGGAGCTGATCCGGTCCATTTCCTCGACGAGGGCGTCGCGGTCCTTTCCGCAAGCGCGGATCGCGGAAGACATGGCGCGCTTCATGCGCGAGCGGAACCGCTCGATATCGATGCACTCGCTCGCGCGACGGCTTTCGAAGACCGGTGAGAGCTGCTCGCTGCGGAACAGCTCCGTCTGATCGGGATGGGCGAGGTTACGAGACACTTGAGACCTCCTTGTTGCGTTCGAGGAGCCGCCGGAAAGCGCTGGCGACATAACCGTGGTTCTGGCTGATCAGATGCGCGCGATTGTCGGGGTCGCGCTCTCGCTTGGCGGAGATGTGCAGGCGCAACAGCGACCGCGCCTCCTTTTGCGGCAGCGCGAAATAGTGCTCGGTGCAGCAGAAGCCGTCGCCTTGCACTTCCCTGTCGCATCCGGGGCACGGGCAGCGGGTCATTGAACGCGCCTCTCCGACCGGGCCGCGTTGTCGGCGATCCGCCACGCCGTGTTGTAGATTTGCGCCCCGGAGGCGATGTGTGGCGGGATCGGTCTGCCGCGCCGGAACAGCCTGCAGCGTATCCGCCATGCCCGGCGCAGCCCGCAGCGCGGCGATGCCTCGTCGCAATCCGGCAGCCGACAATGGAGACAGGGATCGTAGCTGGCCATCAGTCCTACGCCTCCCGCTCCGCGAGGCCCGCATGGTCGAGGAACTGCTTGCGCGTCTTCCTGTCGGCGCGATCCCAGGCATCAATCAGCCGCGACAGCAGCTGTGCCTCGGGCGACGGTTTGGCCGCCGGCTCGTCGGCGAGCAATTCGAAGGTTCTGGCAATGTCACCGCCGGCTTCGTCGAAGACCTTGGCTGCCCGCCGGCGCTTTGCCGGGGGCAATTGCGCCAGCTTGAGCAGCTGCGACTGATTGTCGGCGACCGGCGTACCGCGCAGGCGGTCGCGCATGTCCTTGGGGATGTTTCGGGCGATCTGGTTGGCGCGTTCGACCGACCGGGCGGAGAAGCCGAGGCGCTCGGAGACATGTCGCGAGAAGCCGTTGGCGGCTTCCTGCTCCATCAATTCCGCCAAGTTGGCGGAATTGGAGAAGTTCGGATTTCCGCGCCGGACCTTGCCGTTCTTCTGTTCGTAGATGTCGCGGTAGCTCTGGATGAAGACCGCCCGGTCGAGCGCCGACAGGTCGTTGCGGAAGACGTTCTCCTCGACTTCGATCAGCTGCGCCTCCAGTGCGTCGCCCTCGACGACGAGGCAGTCGATCTGTGCTTCTTCGAGCAGCTCGATCGCGCGATGGCGATGTGCGCCGGCGACGAGCGTGTAGGGTTGAGCACCCTTCTTGCGGTTCGGCGTTGCGCGCACGGTGATGGGATTGAGCAATCCGTGCTCGACGATCGATGCCTGGATGGCGAGGGCATGGTCTTCCTCGACACCCCGGAGCCGGTCCGGGACGAAGATGTCCGCCAGTGCGATCTGCTTGTACTCGGCCATTACGCTTTCTCCTTCGCCTTGCGCAGAACCTTCCTGGCGCGGGCGGCCATGTCGGCGTAGGCCCGCGCGAAATCGGGAGAGAGAAGCCGGTCGTCCACCGTCCGCAGCGCATTCATGATCGAGGCCCGGTTGCGTCGCAGGTCCCGTGACAGCCGCTTGCGGGAGACGCCGAACTCGTGCACCGAGATGTGCAGGGCGATCTGGCGGGCCAGCATCGCGTCGAACCACTGGTGCGGCGGCGCGGCGATATCCTCGGCGGACAGATGCGGCATGAAACCTCGAACGCCCTCTATGCTGGCGTCGAACGGTGCGCCGATCGCGCTGTAGGAAGGGTGTCGCTGAAGTGTTTGCTCCGCCGGCGCGGGAGGAGATGCGCCGGCGGAGCCTGCGTCCCGGGCGGGGAGGTCGGCTCGGGACAATTCGAGGAAATGATGCCGCTCGCCCATTACACCGCCCCACCGAAAACGATGGCCAAGAGCGTGGCGACGATGGCCCAGAAAGTGAGGATCGCGATCAGCGCGGCGACCATGGGGTTGGGCCGCTGCGGGCGCGCGATAAAGGGATTGCCGATCGGGTCGTATGTCGGCAGGGGCGACGGTCCGACCGAGACGTGCAGCGGAACGTTGACCTCGGATGCGATCCGGAACAATTTGTCCCGCACATCTTCGTACCGGGAGCAGGGGCGATACGCGCCGATGCGCTCGGTCAGCTCCTGGTGCGACAGCCCGGTCTTGCGCCGCACTTCCTCGAAAATCCTGCCGATGTCATGACCGGCCGGCAAACATGGCGCCTGACCTTTCATGTCAGCGGCCTCCGGTGTTTCAGGGCAAGGGCAATGCGCGCGTCGATCAGCGCGGTCAGTTCTTTCAGGAAGGTGTCGGCCGGAACCATCTCGCCGCCACCGAGCCGCCAGCGGCGCGGCACGCCTTCTTCATCGAGCCGCATGAGAAGCCGGTTCCAGGCGCTCTTCGAGACCGGCTCGACCTTCATTGCCGCGAGTTTCGCGTTCAACGCGTCCAGCGCCTGTAGCTGCGTGCGGTTGCCGGTGACGAGCGCTTCGTCGATCGCTTCCGCCACGGCTTGATCCGTTGTCCGTGGAAGCAGGTCGATGACACCGGCGCGGCGTTGCTTGCCCTCGGGGTTCATGTCAGCGCCCCCGCCGTCGAATCGACATCGCCCTTTCGACGTTGCCGTATCGGCGGCACCCGTTCATAGTTGGCGAAGGGTTGCGGGGAGAGTCGTTCACCCGTCTTCTGGTCGTATCGCTCGGGCCACAATTCGTGCGCGGGTTCGCCCAGGGCGTCGGCGATCGCCTTCTCGGCTGCCTCGTTGGGTTCGATCACGCAGCGGCGTGTCGCACCCGGCGTGAGTTCGTACTGCCGGTCGATGTCGCTCATCGTGTAGCCGGCCAGCGCCAGCTTGGACTTGATCAGCTGGCCCTGTCTGGCCCGCTTCAGGAGGGTGTCCTTCATCGGTGGTCCCTGATCTCGGAGACTGGCAGGTCTCCGTTTTCGGCGTTTGTGTTCGTCAGGCGATGGAGGAAAGCTCAAAAAATTGAGCTTGTCAAATTATCGAAGCATGAGTGCTAAAAAAATTGAACAAAAACCCTCTCCCGAAGACCGCGCAGTCTCCCGGTTTTCGTCCTACTGGGGTTCACTCGACCCCGATCAGGCAGGCCTCGCTCGGTTTGTGACAATCGCTGTCGAGAAAGTGGGCGGGCGTGGCAAAGCATGTGAAATCATGGGGGTTTCGCCCGTCACCCTCGACAACTACCGTCAGGGTCGGACACAGCCAAAAGCCTTGGAACTGATGAAGCTGCTGGCCGCTGAAGCTGGGCGAATATCAGCCGAATCCGACGTTGCCATTGAACCGATCGCCCGGCAGCTGCAGGAACTCAAGAAATCGTCGCTTCCTTCGCTGGAAGGCTTGGGCGATGGAGTGGTCAAGATCCCCCGATTCGACATCCAGGCATCGGCAGGCTCGGGCCAACTCGTTGCCGCCGAAGAGGCCGACGGATATTTCGCTGTCGATCGGCAGTGGCTTTCCCGCTACGTGTCCCGCAGCGCGACCGTCGGCGTCATTGAGGCCTCCGGTGATTCCATGTCGCCGACGATCCGCAACCGCGATCTCCTTCTGGTGGAGGTGCGCGAGGGCGCCACCGCCGAGGAAATCATGCGCGGCGGCATCTATGTGCTGACGCTCGATGGCGGACTGGTGGTAAAACGCCTGCAGCTGGACCGCGACACGTTGCTGGTGCTCTCCGACAACGCCGCCTATCCGCCGATCAGGGTTGGCGCTGATGAAGTCGCTGACCGTGTGCATATCCACGGCATTGTCTTCTGGACGGGCGGCGCTCTGGAGACGCACCGATGAGATACGCTTTGATCGTGCTCTTTGTCCTGGCCGGCTGTTCCACGAGCCAGGAGGAGCTCGCTGGCAAGACGGCGCCTGTCGTCAGGCAGTACGAAGCCAGCTATCAGGAAATCTATCGCCGGATCGTCAACAGCGGCAAACGCTGCCTGGCAGCGAGCATGAGCGCCTATTCGAGCATGGAAGTCGATTCGGAGCTTTATCCCGACCTCGGCTATGGTGAGGTGAGCCTGTCGCTCGTGAATTTCGGGACCCGGAACTACTACTGGACAGCGAAGATCGAAGAGGCCGACTCGGGCTCCCGCCTGACGATGAACGCTGGCAACACGGTCGGTGCGCCGAAGCTGATCGCTTCCGGTCTGCGCTGGGCCGACGGCGATCCGAGCTGCGGCAGCTAGCTCTTCCGACGCCCCCGGCTCCAGGCATTGGGTGGATGCAGCCGCAGCGAGGCTTCTTTTCTGCCGCACTTCCTGCAGCGAAGCTTCGGGACGAGGTCGGAGGCCAACGCTCCGTGATCGCGGCCGAAGCGGACGGCGAGGGCTTCCACGTCTAGCCAGGCGCTGTGGCCGCACCGGCCGAACCGCCGGTCATGGACATCGCAATAGGCGATGACGCCGTAGTCGGCATCGATCAGCTCGCCAAGCGTACCGGTTGATTTCAGGTGCAAAGGCGTTCTCCTGACGCCCGCATGTCCGCCGGCGAAACTCGCCTGATGGCCGCTGCCGGTCAAGGCGTTTTTGCGCGGCATCTGTTCCAAGTTCGCGGATATCCCGTTTCGGGCTGGTGTGGCGAACTTGGAACGCGACATCGCTTGCTGGCATTGGGTTTTCGCCGTCGAAGGCCTGCCGCGAGCGGCAAGATGGAACGCGCTTCCATGTTCGTTTTGGATTTCGGCCGTGTTGCCCCGACCCTCTGGCGGGCTCTCACGGTCTGGCGCTTTAAGGCCACAGGCCTTTGTGGGCAAGGGTTCTGGAGCGTTTCTAGAGCGCCTTTAGAGCCGTTTCAAAAGGCCGTTTATGCTGGCGGCCGCTTTTGCCTTGCAGGGCTGTCTGGTGCTCGCAATTCCAGTTTCCGCCGTCAAACGTCCCCGTCCGTTCGCTCCTGCTCCTTTCCTCCTACCGCTTTGTTTTCTCGTCCTTTTCTGCATACGCCTGGGAACTACCGCCTAATCCCGTTAATTCCAATCCCCGGTGTCCAACTACACCGGAATAGTGCCGTACTTTCGGTCAGTTAGCAGGTGGATTCCTCGATCTCTTGGCGGAGAGACGGTCTCCGGTGGCCATTTCAGGCCATTTTGACCCGATTGTCTCTCGAGGGCGTTTTTCGCCGCCAAGTGTTTAGCCGGCCGATCGGTGAGTGTTTGGAGAATCAGGCGATGAAACCGAGAGGGGTACGTTGATCCTTCCAGAGGATTGGCAGGGTGTCGATGCGCTTGAGCGCATCCGAAGTGAGTTCCGGTGGCTGCCGTCCATCAAGAATGTCCCGAACAATATCCGGCGCGAGGAATGCCAGCGGCAGGATGCGGCTTATCTCGGCAGCGTTCAATCCGGTCGCATTGGCCAGTTCGGTGATCGATCCTGCTTTCCCGCTAATCAGTTGGTCGGCAAGGTGTCGTGCCTGTCCCAGCAACCGGATCAAATTTAGATCGGCATTTGAAGCTCTAGGCTGTGCATCCGTGAGAACCAGCTTGGCTTCCACGCCGCGCCGGCGAAGCTGGATCCGCAAGCGGATCGTTGCAGTGTCGGTCTCTCTGACATCTTCTCCCGTCTCCGCGGTGACTTCCTCATGACCCATCTCAATACCGATTGCTTTGGCCAGCCCGGCCCGGTCGATCTCGATGGTGATCGCGTCGGGCTGCAGCACGATGCGTTGGATGATCTGCTTAAGGCTGTTCCGCTTTTCGTCCATTGTTCCGGTTTCCAGTTGTTCGGCAATGTCGTTGCCTGATGCGATTGCTCGACTTGCCGTGTTCGGATCGCAATTGATCAATCCACAGATGTCGAGCAGCCTGACCTTGCTGCGGAACAGTCCGGTAATCTCGTCGAGGACGATGGTCTCGATCTGCTGCGCCGGCAGGCGCCAGCCATCCTTCTCCTGTCGTTGCGCCTGCACCAGCCGGTGCGAGATGTAGTAGCGATAGGAGTAGCCATTGGGCGCGGCATAGGCGGCCATCCCGGTCGTCATGAACTCTCGTGCCCATGTGTCGCAGGCTATCTCTTCTTCGGCCGCTGCCTGCCGATCTTCCTCAGGTGTCTGCTCAGCGGCTTCTAAGGCGCGGGCCTGTACGTGCTTGAACTCGTGGAGGAGGGCGAAGGCCACTGCGAGGGCGACGAGATCGAATACCGCCATATCTTGGCCGTTACCGAAGCTCTCCCGGTCAGCAGTCGGCTGCGGTATGTCTTCGGGCCAATCGATCTCGGATGTCTTGGCGGCGTTTAGGAGAGATTGGGCGCTCGCAATGCGGTGCCTGTAATCCTGCTCGAATTGACCGCGCTCCTCATCGATGTTGAGCGCTGCTTCCAGCGTGACGCCCGTCGCCGTCGCAAGGGTGAGTGCCGGCGCGTAAACTTCGATCGCGCGCCATGCGCTGAAGCCGAGCAACCAAAAGAAGTCGATCGTCTTAGTATCGAATTTGATGCGCTTGCTGGTGGCGTTCATTGTCGAGCCGGGGGCGCTTGGTGCGACCTCAACACCGTGCCCGTGTTCAAGCCACAAGCGGGAGAGATCGTCGGCACGCTCGGGCACGGCCCCACGCAGGAGATCGAGGACGATTGCCTGGTCGGTTGGCTCAGCCGTCATGGTTTACGTTTCTCCTGTTTTGGTCGGCTGCGGACGTAGATGGCGTGTTGGTCATGACGCCTCGCCTTGGTCATAGGTCTTCTGGAAATGCTGGGTCTCGACGTCCGGGATGAGAGTAAGGCCGATTTTGATCAGGCCTTTCAGCGCTGCGACCGGGATGTAGGTGTCACGGTGGAGTTCGAAGCGGAGCTGCTTGGCAGCATCGTCCACCACGAAAATGGGTCGTCTTCGTACTCCTTGAGCTGAAAGCCCGTATCCGAATATTCGACACGCCAGCCCTTGTCGGGACCTGGCTTCTTGATGGTTGGGACGCGGCTTCGGCCCTTGATGCGCGAGAGAGTGCGCATGGGTTTGGTCCAGTTCCCGAGATGGTTTTCGATGCCCTCGCCGAAGAGATGATTGCAAGTATCGCACTCATAGTTGCTGAAGAGACCTATGATACCGAAGGCACCAGGCAGCGCGTGTGCTTCATCCTTGAAAGTCACGACCGGTTCATCCCGACGGCAGAAGCGGCAATACTGAGGATGTTCCGCGCTTCCGAGCGTCAGCTTTTTGCCGGGTTCGAGGAAAATCGGCTCGGCCCCTGCATAATTTTTGTCGTAGTAGTCCGCGGCAGCGATGGCGGCAGCGTCGAGGTCGGTCATCCATGTCTCTCCATCAAGCGCGTCGCAACATCCGCTCAATCCGAACGCGCTGATAGCCGTGTGAATGCACTTGTTGGCGGAGTTGCCGGATGTCGTTGACGCCGAAAGCCACGGCGGCTTTCAGCGGGCTGGCGAAAGTTGCATAGAAGATCCAGCGCGAACCGGCGGGCAGTGTCGGGTTTTGCCGCCGGTCGGTGATGACGACGTCGCGCGGATCACTGCTGTTGCGGAAGGCGTAGAAGGTGAACCAATCGGGCCGGCGGTAGCGCGCTGCCTTGCTGAAGGGCACGGACTGAACCTTCACGTCGGTCTGGTCGAGCGCCCAATCACGCTGCTCCAGAATCTGCCGCACCATGTGGCCGACCATCTGCTTGACGCGATCGGCTAGAACTTCCTCGCGGAATTCGGCGAGGAGCTGCTCCTCAATGCCTTCGACGGCAGGCTTGCTCAGCTCCGATGCTGTTTCGAGGCGCGCGACGTTGTCGTCCCGCGTGAGGAAGCGCCAGATGCGCTGGCCCAACTCGGAGTCGTAGAGCGAGGCAAATTTCCCTGGGCGGTAGGTCAACATGAGCGTCCCTCCTTTACCGGGCAAATATGGACGGTTATAAGTTCATGTCAATGGTGGGCGACGGGCGCCCGCTGATTCCACCGGGGAGGCTGTGTTGGACTTCGAAGATCTCGTGACGGCCCTGGCGCCGCCGCCGAACCGGGTCGGGAAATCGGACGGTCCACACGAATATCATCTATATGAGGGCGCGGTCATGCTCGCCTTCGCGATGCATCTGCTCCGCACGCAAGGCGCGCGGGGCGTCCGCATCCATCCCGATGGTGAACACGGAAAGCAGTTCGACTTCACGGCGTGGCTCGGGCGGCGCGACTTCACGAAGATTTCCAGCATCGGAAGCACGACCTACGGCGGCGTTTATCGAAATCCCGCTGGTCAGACGATCAACCTTCATCCCAAGTCGGGGGTCGGCGATGTCGTCGCCGAGGTCGGAAACCACGTCATTTCGGCCGAGTGCAAGGGCGGCATCATCAATACGCGGCATCCGGGCCAGGTCTCACGGCTCTATCGCGGCCTGTGCGAGACGGTCGGGCTGCTGATGGCGGCGCCATCGCAGGGCCGTCAGGTCGCCGTGGTTCCTCTGACCGAAAGCACGCTGCGTCTGGCAGAGCGGCTCGCGTCGCGCTGCGCTTTGGCTGGTATCGAAATCGCTCTTGTCGGCAGCCGCGGCGAAGTCATGGATGTGAAACCGGCGGAGACCGCCAAAGTGATGGCGGAAAGGAAGGGCAGATGAGAAGAGTGTTGACGGTTGGGCTTACCTACACGGGTGATGCGATCGAAGGGGTGGAGATCGATAACCTCGGCCTGTGCCGGACCGAAGTGGATCGTGATCGGGCCGCCTATCCGCTCTATGAATATGATACGATCATCATCAATCCGGAGAGCTACACGCATTTCCTGTTCGGCAGGGCCGGCGAGTTTTCGAACGAACTCTACGAGCTGGGCAAGCTGAAGGGCGCGAACGACCGCTATGACCTCGACTCCGCCTTCGATAGCGAAGATCGACGCAAGGAAATGGAGGCAGCGATTGCGGACGGGGCAACCGTTGTCTGGTGCCTGTCAGAACCGAAGCGGGTGAACTTCTTCGGTTATCGCGAGACCCATCTTGGCTATGTCGCGCCGAAGGTGCCGAGCTTCGTGAAGCGGTCGGATCTGCTCGTTAAGAAAGGGCGCAGGATGGGTGCGATCGATCCCGACAGCCCGTTCGCGCGCTATTTCGATGTTTTGTCGCGAACTGGCGGGTGGACGCTATGCCTCTCCAATCCCGGCGAAGGTTTCGCGTCTATCGCTGCGACACCCGAGGGCTACAGCCTCGGCGGTCAGGTGACGCTTGGGACCACGACGGGCTGGCTGCTGACGCCGCCGACGTCGCAGGAAGCTCAGAACCAGCTCGTGCGCGACAGCCTCGCGCTGGAGAAGGCCGATCCGGTGCACGAAAAATATCACGGCATCTTCCTCAGCCATACCGGCGTCGACAAACCCTTTGTGCGCCAGTTGCGTAAGGATCTCCTCGCCCATGGCGTAGAGCACGTCTGGCTGGACGAGGCCGAAATCGACATCGGTGACTCACTGATCGCCAAGATTGAGGAGGGCATGAAGCTCAGTCGCTACATCGCCGTCGTCCTGTCGAAGAAGTCGATCGGCGCGCCCTGGGTAAAGAAGGAACTCGACTTGGCCATGAACCGCGAGATCGCCAGCGGCGAAGTGGTCGTGCTGCCGCTGCTCTATGAAGAGTGCGAGCTGCCGGAGTTCCTGAAAGGCAAACTCTACGCCGATTTCTCGAAGCCCGAGGAGTATGAGGCGGTTCTCAGCAAGCTTTTGCGCCGGCTCCGGATTTCCTGATGAGCGAGGCTGCAACGGGGCCGAGCAGTGCGATGATCTCAGCGATGTCGGACCTGTGGCGGCTGCATCCGCCAGGACCCGACAACATCCTCGCGCATCCGGCCTTCGAGCGACTGCGCGAGGCATGCCGTGACGGCTACCCGAACGCGGGCAAGAGGGGGCCGGCCTTCGCGCTCTCGACCGCATTGCGGGCTCTCGGCCTACCCTGTGGCCTGCGAAAGGAGACGGCCGGTCTGTCCCTGACAGTGGAAGAGGCGGCAAAGGGTCTTGATGCTGCGATGCGGGCGACCTCCGCCAAACGTATCCACCTCGTACCGCTTGATCTGGCCGCTGACCTGCCATCGATTGCGTTCGGCCCCGCGAAACTCGGCCGGCTTACTGCTGATGAACTGCGGACCCTCGTCGATGAGGCTAGACTGAAGCGGCTCTATCCGCGTCAGGATTTTGACGCCGAGCGCTTTTCCGAATTCCATTGGCTGGTTGTCGAGGAAACGGTAGCGCTCGACCAGGAGCCCGAGGCGCGTGCCTTCCCGGTGCTGTTCATGGATCTGAGCGGAGATTTGGGTCAGATCGAACCGCATAAGGGGCGGTTTCCTGGCGCGGTCGAGGCGGCGCTGTTCTTCTTGCTGCTGGCGCCATGGGAAAAGTGGTCAACGATGGCCGAGGTCGACTGGCGCGGCTTCCGCGTCCCGTGGGTCTATACCGTCGATAGCGACATTTTCGTCCACCGCAACATTCCGCCGTCCCCGGATACGCTGACCTGGGAACCTCGCATCTACGACGACGGCTATGGTGGGACCGTTGAGGAAGAGCGGCCGGTCGAACTGCGCCTCGAAGACGAAATCGCAACCGAGTTGCCGGTTTGGGACCAGAGCCGTTGGGCGATCGTCGAGCAGGCGAAGCAATCGATTCTGTTCGAAACGCCCATCAGCCACTTCGTAGTCCGCGCATTCCTGGCGGAGGGCGTTGACGAGTTTCTGGCGCACATCACGACGATCGAAGCGGCGCTTGGCCTGCGCGCCGACTATCAGAAGAATTTCCGAGTCGCGCCTGATCGGCACAGGAAATTGCGCGCTACAGACAAGATGCGAGGCCGTGTCGCCGGGCTGTTGGGCAGTCGTAGACATGCTGACCAATATGAGCAGCTTTTCAACGTGCGAAGCGCCTTCCTGCATGGTCGCGCCATGGCGGCCATTTCGACCGAGGAACGTGTCATGGCCCGTTCGCTGTCTCGGAAGGTCGTGGAAGCGCTGATCCTCGCCACTCAGGCCGGCCCCATTCCGTCCCGCGAGGACTTTCTCGACGAACTTCTCGACAAGGGCGCGCGCCTCATCTCGCCAAAGTCTTAGGGCCTCGACCAAGGGCTGTCGGAAATCGGCTTGAGCACTATGGGACTGACTGTCCGAGAGAGACCCGAGATTGCAGTTGTGAGCTCATGATTTTATGTGCTAGACTCATTAAAACATGGGCGTTTGGCGCAGTGACCTACGACGACTTTATTACCGAACTGAATAAAGCCGGGCTCACTGTTCGGCGTTTCGCCGATCTTATGAGAATGCAGCCGAATTCGATCTCAAACAACAAGAAGAAGGGTGAGATTCCCGACCATCTCGCGGTTATCGCTAGCCTTCTCGCTGAAATGTCGACACACGCGATCGACTTTGAACCGATTTTCACCCGCCTAGAACCCAGTCGAAAAAAGCCACGGGGGGCGTCCAAGCCCGGCAAGTTTGCAGGAGACCCACAGGGCGTTCTGGAGTTGGTCAAATGATGCGTCGGGTCAATCATTCAATCCGAATGTTCTTTATTTGTTCTCATTATCGCGATAGACTGCCACATCTCCCGCGTGAAAGGAGAACACGGCATGGCTGATGGCGTTGCGCCACATTGGCGAGAGGCTCTGGCCCTCGATCGCCGCTCTGCGCCGGAATTCTATACGTCTGCTGTTGAGGTGGGTCCGGGGCCGCATTCTGAAGCGATCCGTTTCGCGTTGGTCGATCTCGGCTTGGCTGCGGTGTTCTGTATTGAAGGAGTCCCAACCACTGGATTCCTGAATGAGCCGGATGTTTCGCTCGCACGCATCGACGAGCTCCACAGGATTCTCTGGAATCAGGGGCTGATGAGTTTGTTGATTGTCCTCAAAGAGGATGACTTAGCGGCCTACTCTCTGGTTCAGAGGCCGTTCCAGCGCGAAGTAAACCAACGAAACGACCCACGACTGGTCACCACTCTTTCGCTACTTTCTGACGCAATAGCGCTTCGTGAACTGATCGACTCTACCGAGTCTGGGCGCTTCTGGTTTGAGAACGATAAATTCTTCGATCCCGATAACCGCGTGGATAGCGTCTTGCTCTCGAATTTGCTCGAAGCGTTTCGTGACATGCGCGACGACCTAGGGGGAGAAGCTGCACAAGCACTTTTAATGCAGACGATGTTCATTGCTTATCTTGAAGATCGCAAGATCATCAAAGAAGCAGTGTTTCAAGAGGCTTCCAACGGATCGTGTTCCAGTCTAGCGGAGATGCTAGAGGCGGATACCCCTTCACATTTTGAGGCCCTGTTCGTGTGGTTGAAGGATGCCTTCAACGGCAATCTCTTCAACGCACCGTGCGCCTTTGAAATGGGAGATTCAACACCGCCAAAACTTGCCGTCCGACATCTCCAGACGCTCGCACGGTTCCGGCATGGTCGCGAAGAAATGGCTTCAGGGCAGCTTCGGCTGTGGGGTTATGATTTTCGGTACATGTCAATCGGCCTGATCAGCGCGGTTTATGACCGTTTTCTGAAGGAAGAGGCGGAAAGAAGAAGCGCTGATGGTGCTTTCTACACGCCCATGTTTTTGGCCGATGTCGTTGTAAATCAGCTTTGGGACGATCTCACCGACAAACAACGGGTGAGCGGTATCTTCTGTGATCCGGCATGCGGGTCGGGAATTTTCCTCGTAAGGCTGTTTCAGCGTCTTGTAGCGCATCATTGTCGCGTCAAGAAGAGGCGTCGTGCCGCATGGGGCGAGTTAAAAGCTATCGCTCAACGCCTGCACGGAGCGGATATCAATCCCTCTGCCGTCCGGGTAGCGACTTTCTCACTTTATATTGCTCTGCTCGAGCAGGCCAATCCGCCCGACTTGCCGGCTCTCATCGAGGCAGGCAAACTCCTGCCCTCACTCTACGGAGATAGCCTTTTACCTGCTTCAGACTTTTTCGTGGCCGAGGACAAACCCAGATACGATGCCGTCATCGGAAATCCTCCCTGGAAAGGTCGCAGTGGTCAAGTTACGACGGCCCAAACTTGGGCGAAGACGCATCACTATCCCGATCCGGCCAAAGACATTGCGTGGGGCTTCGTTTGGAAGGCTCTAAAGGTCGTCAAATCAGACGGGCTATCCTTGGCGTCGCCGACAGTGTGGAGACCTTCCTTCAACTGCTCTACAACTCACCGGTAAAGGAGGCGACCGAGACGTTCTTTCGAGGTCACAGCGACGCCTCTTATGAACTTACACCCTCCCTGCTGCGCAAGTGGGATAATGGCGACTGGCAATTCTTGCCGAGTGAGGACCGACTTTGCAAGGAACTGCTGATCGCACATCACGATGAGTTCCAGGGTGATCAGTATTGCTTCGACCGGCTCGTGCGAATGCAACATTATGGTCTGCCGACACGGCTACTCGATATTTCTGGCAATCCGCTTGTGGCACTATTTTTCGCCTGCTCATGCAAACCCGATCATCTCGAGATAGACGGCGAAGTCATAGTTCTCCGGGTGTTGTCGGATGGCGTGAAATACTACGATTCCGACACTGTTAGTTGCCTTTCCAATCTCTCCAACCTGACCTATGCGCAGAAGAATACAATCGATCTCAGTCTTGACCAAAGTACCTTCAATCAAACAGACGTGGCCGAGAAGCTGCTTCACCACATCAAGTCGGAGAAAGGCTATTTCGAAGCGCGGATCGTCCCCGACGACCTTGGGTCGATTATTTGCGTGAAGGCGAAGCGAACCAACACGCGCATCAAATCACAGTCAGGCGCGTTCCTGCTGTTTGGGCACGAGGTGGCGTTGCCCGATGCGGGACAGGACGGGATCGAGATCAGTCGGGTTACAATCCAGAACAAGGAGCACATCCTCTCTCAACTTGACCGGATCAACATCAACGCCACGACCGTCTATCCGAGTATTGACCAGACTGCGGTTCATCTGCGCGATCAGTACCAGTCGCCTGAACCAGTCAAAACGACCTCGAGCCTTGCACTCACCGGTTCTACGGCAGTCTAACAGGACGGACTAGCTCGTACTTGGGACCTGCTTGAAAGAGACGATTCCACATTACCAGTATACCGGCCACTCGCGGGGTGCCCGGATGTGGGTTACGGCAAAACGTCCCCATGCCGCCATTGTCCTTGACCCATACAATCAGGTTCTTCAGCTCGGTGAAGATGCCGGAACGGTCGGCCGTCCCCGGTGCGAAGGCCGGCGAGTCACTGCCGCTCCGATGGTCGGTCCCGCTTGTAGCAAACGTTGAGTGATGCTGGGGATCAGGTCTTTTATTGTTGAATCCCACCGAGAACTGA
>JAGRLL010000175.1 GCA_020441855.1 Nitratireductor sp. | reverse complement strand
CGATGACGTTCATGATGCGGCCCAGTGTCTCGTCGCCGACGGGAACCGCGATCGGCGCGCCCGTATCGGTCACTTCCTGGCCGCGCACCAGACCCTCACTGGAGTCCATTGCGATGGTGCGCACGGTGTTCTCGCCGAGATGCTGTGCGACTTCCAGAACGAGGCGAAGGCCGCCATTGTCGGTCTCGAGCGCGTTCAGGATCTGCGGCAGGTGGTCGGTGAACTGCACGTCGACGACGGCACCGATGACCTGCACGACCCGACCGACGGGACCCTTGGCAAGTTTCGGTTTGGCCGGTGCGGAAGATTTTTTCGCTGCCGGAGCCTTTGCGGCTGCCGTCTTGGCGGCGGGTTTCTTCGCGGCCGGCTTCTTTGCGGCAGCGCTGGCGGTCTGTGCCGCGGTCTTGGGGGTTGCTGCTTTGGCCATGTTGATATGGTCTCCTGGTCGCTAAAGCGCTTCGGCGCCCGAAATGATTTCGATGAGTTCTTTGGTGATCTGGGCCTGACGCTGTCGGTTGTAGGACAGCGTAAGCTTGTCGATCATTTCGCCGGCATTGCGTGTGGCGTTGTCCATGGCGGACATTTTCGCGCCCATCTCACCGGCGACGTTCTCGAGCAATGCCCGGAAAATCTGCACGGCGATGTTGCGCGGAATGAGGTCGCTCAGGATGGCCGCGGCGTCCGGCTCGTATTCGTAGACTGCATTGCCCGCCGCTTCCGGTTCACCGCCCGCCGCCGCCGGGATAAGCTGTCGCGCCGTCGGCACCTGGCTGATCACCGACTTGAACTCGGCGTAGAATAGCGTGCAGACGTCGAATTCACCCGCCTCGAAGCGCTCGATGATCTTGCCGGCAACATCGGAAGCATTGGAAAATGCGATCTGGCGCACTTCGCGGAAATCGATGCGCTCGGCAATATGGCTGGCGAAGTCGCGGCGCAGTGAATCGAAGCCCTTGCGCCCGACGGTGATGATCTTGACCGTCTTGCCCTCGGCAATCAGCCGGCGCGCATGTTCGCGCGCCAGACGTGCGATCGAGGAATTGAAGCCGCCGCAAAGGCCGCGTTCGGCGGTGCAGACGACGAGCAGATGGGTGTCGTCCTTGCCGGTGCCCGTCATCAGCGCAGGGGCTTCGGAGGCAGACACCAATTGCGAGGCGCTGGCGAGCACCGCACCCATGCGCTCCGAATAGGGGCGCGCGGCTTCCGCCGCTTCCTGCGCGCGGCGCAGCTTTGCGGCCGCAACCATCTGCATGGCCTTGGTGATCTTCTGGGTCGCCTTGACGGAGGCGATCCGGATCTTCAAATCCTTGAGGCTTGGCATCGCGGACTCTTGTTTGTTGTTCCCGACCGGCGGAGCGCTTCAGCGCGCCGCCGGCAAATGCATGGCGTACGGATCAATCGCCCAAATCAGGCGAAGGTCTTGGCGAAAGCGTCGATTGCCGCAGTCAGCCTTTCCTTGATCGAATCCGTGATCGCGCCTTCCTTGCGGATGTCGTTGAGAATGTCCTTGTTCTCGCCGCGCATGTTGGTCAGCAGCGCACGCTCGAACGGACCGACCTGAGAAACCGCCAGCTTGTCGAGGTAACCGTTGACGCCGGCGAAGATGACGACAACCTGTTCCTCGGTCTTCAGCGGCGAGAACTGCG
>JAGRLL010000174.1:534-13880 GCA_020441855.1 Nitratireductor sp. | reverse complement strand
CCTCGTTGAAGACGAGGTAGATCATTGCGGAGACCACAGAGAAACGCTCCGACCGCTCGATTGGACCCGGCGTCTCGAAGGGAATGTCGGCCTGGGCGATGCGGGCCTTGGCGCGCGTGATCCGCTGTTCCATGGCCCGATCACCGACCAAAAAAGCCGCCGCAATGCGGGGAACAGGCAGGCCCGAGACGATCCTGAGCGCCAGCGCGATCTGCTGGGTGGCCGGCAATTCCGGATGGCAGCACACGAACAGGAGACGCAGGATATCGTCGCGGTAGTCGGCCGCATCCAGCCGCTCCGCCATGTCCGGTTCGGTATCCTCGCGATCCGAAATCGCTTCTTCGTCCGGCAGTTGGGTCAGCCGCGCCTGTTTGCGCTTGTGATCAATGGCGGCGTTGCGCCCGACCATGATCAGCCAGCTTGCCGCATCACGCGGCGGGCCGTTCTTCGGCCAGGATTTGAGTGCCCTTAGACAGGCCTCCTGAAACGCTTCCTCGGCCAGGTCGAGGTCGCGGAAATAGCGCAGGAGTGCAGCCACTGCCTGCGGTCGGGCACCGACGAGCCGCGCCTCGATCCAGTCCGGTTCAGGGGGTTGGGGCATCTTCTATTGCCTCTCCATTCGGGTAGTAGAGTGCGATGGGTCGTAGTTCGTAGGCACCGCCCGGATTGGCCTCCGCCATCTCGCGCGCGATCTGGACCGCCACCTCGTAGCTTTCCACATTGACGACGTAGAAGCCGAGAAGTTGCTCCTTGGTCTCGGCGAACGGCCCGTCGGCGACGATGTTCTCGGACTTGCGCAGGGTGGTCGCCGCGGTTGTCGGCATCAGCCGCACGATGGGCTCGAAGTTCTTCGCCCATTTGCGATTGACCGCCTTGAGGCACTCGATCACCTCGGCGTCCTCCTCCTCGGACCAGGAAGAGGTGATTTCCTCGTTGTGGTAGCAAAGGATCGTGTAGCGCATTGTTTAGGTTCTCCGTTCAAAGGACCGCGCTACATTGCATGAACCGACACGAAACGAGAACATCGGGCGCCTTAACGGTATAAGCTAGGGGCGGCAAGGACCGTGATCTGAAGCATCGGCCCAGGCCGTCGTTTCGGGTGGCGGAGCCCGTGTCAGGACTCCACGTGACGCTTAAAACTGTCGAGGATGGCCTGCCAGCCGCCGCGCTGCTGCTCGATGGGGTTCTCCGTTTCCGGATCGAACGTCACGCTGACGCGCACGCCGCCGTCTTCGGGAATGAATTCCACGCTGGCATGGCGGTCGCCGAAATCGTACTCGATGAGCTCATGTTCCACGATCTTCGTGTACGTGCCGGCAAAGTCGAAGCCCATGCTGCCGTCCTTGGCCTCCATCCGAGAGGAAAAGGCGCCGCCTTCCCGAAAATCGACCGTCGCGGCGGGCGTATGCCAGTCGTCAGAGGGCGAGTTCCACTGCGTGATGTCTTCGGGGGTGATGTAGGCGTCCCAGACCGCTGCGACGGGGGCGGCAACAGTGGTTTCGACGGTGATTGATTGCGTCGTCATGATGAGGTCCTTTGATTGAATTGCGGTGCAGCGAGGCGGGATCCCGCACTACTGGTTGATCTCGGGTTCCACGAGTTTTGCCAGTTTCCGAAGGCTGTCCTGCCAGCCGAGATAGCAGGCCTCGAGCGGGATCACGTCCGGAACGCCGTCCTGCACAACGGTCATTTCCGTGCCAACCGAGACGGCTTTCAGTTCGACGGTTACCTTCATCTCGCCGGGCAGATTGGGATCGTCGAACCGGTCGGTGTAGACGAGCCGCTCGCTGGGAACGAGTTCGATGTATTCGCCGCCGAAGGAATGGCCGTTGCCGGTCGTGAAGTTACGGAACGACATTCTGAACGTGCCGCCGACCTTGGCGTCGAGGTCATGGACGGTGCAGAGAACACCATAAGGCGGCAGCCAACTGGCCACGGCGTCGGGTTCGAGGAACGCGCGATAGACTTTTTCAGGCTTTGCGGCGATGACGCGATGCAGGCGGACAGTATTGGACATGACGGTTTTCCTTCCGGGTCGGTTATGTCGTCTGGTTGCCTCTAAAGCGAACGGCATTTCTTGCCGCTCTGACTTAAAGACGGTCAAGTGAACCGCGTCCCGACATCGTCGGAAGAATATTTTTTCATTTCCTCCGGATCGACTGCTGGTCACCGGGTCGTGGTTGGGACGCCGCATGGCGCGGACAACTCCGTAGTCGCTGAATCGACTAACCCGAAATCGACTGGATAGCGGTCGAACATCGAATTTGCTTTTCAAGAAGGTGGGTATTCATGGAACGCCTGCCACTCGTGACCGTTGCTCCATCGAGCGGACTACTCGACACGTTGACGGAGGTAGCCAGTGCTCAAGCTCATTATCGACACGATCGTCATATTCCTGAGCGTCTTTGCCGGATTGTTCGTCCTCTGGTCAGTCGTGAGGCTGATGACGCCGAAGCAGCGTTTGATCTATGCGGCCTTTGCTGGTGGGGTCTCGGCGATCCTGACAGCCATCATTACGGGAACGGTCATGCTTGCGGCGTGACGCAACCAGTCGAAAGGCACAGCGCTATGCGACTTCTGAAAATCCTCGCTCTTGTACTGACCGCGACGGCTCTGATTCCGAGTGCCGCGCATCTGTTCGAACTGGCAGGCAAAATCGATCTGGAACGCGAACACTATTTCACGGTCCAATCCATCTATGCTGGATGGTCGATGTTCGGCATTCCGATCTTCGCCGCGATTCTCGCCAATCTCGCGCTGACAGTTGCCTATTGGCGTGTCAGCGATCGGAGGGCCCTTTTGTCCGGACTTGCCGCCATACTAATCGCCGGCAGCCTGGCGATCTTCTTTCTCTGGGTCTTTCCCGGCAACAAGCAGACAGCGAACTGGACCAGCCAGCCTGACAATTGGGAGTTGCTTCGGCGCAACTGGGAATATGGTCACGCCACCAACGCCCTGATCGTATTTGCGGCATTCGTCCTGACCTGCGTCGCCTCGGTGGGAAGCGACCGAAGAAAAGAAGGACGGCAAGTCGCCGATGGCAGGTGACAAGGCCCAATCGGCTGGAAGGTCGGATGGATGCGGAAACACCTGAGCGCTTTTGTGCGCGCAGATGTGGTGCCAGAAACTTCAAGTGAGGGGGACATGAAGACGATTGCGATAGTTTTTGGAACTTTGATTGCCTTGCTGGGCGCTCTCTGGCTCCTGCAGGGCCTCGGACTTGTCACCATGAAACCGATATTGTGCTTTGCGAACTGCACGCCGATCGAAGGTCCGGCTCCATTGTGGGCAATCATCGGCGCGGTCGCGCTTATCGCCGGCATGCATTCGATCCGATTTGGGCTCAGACGTAGCAGACAGGATTGAGTGCAAGATCCGGGATTACGGCAAGTCGCGTTCCGGAATGGCGAAGAGCCGATTGCGGACCGGCCACCTGCCCTCAAACGTCAAGGGGACCCCGGAGCCGGTATCAGGATCGACGGCATGCACGTGTAGATGGGGCTCCGTCGTGTTGCCCGAATTGCCGACTTCTCCAATCCTGTCGCCAGCCTTGAGCCGGTCGCCGGCCGCAACGCTCACGCTACCGGATTTCAGATGTGCGAGTTCGATGTCGAATGCGCCGCAGTCGATGATCGCGTGGTTACCACGCGGGTTTTCGCGATCTCTGGCAGGGGGGACGAGATCAGGAAGATCATCGCGCGCTGCCGTCACATCGCCGGCACAGGGGCTGACGACCGGTGCTCCGAAGATTTCGTAGCTATCGAGAATTCGCGGCGCGAGACCCGACGCGCGGAAACCAAGCCCGTTGATCGCGGTGATGTCGGCGGCGAAGTGCTGTTCATCGTGTCCGGCATGATGGTTGAGCAGGCCAACGCCTCCACCCTGAGCCACCACAAACCCTCCATCATAAAGCGGAAAGGCAACGTCGCGCGTGTCGCCCGGCGGCAAGGTCCCCGAAAGAATGTATCCCAGACCGGTCGCCAACAAGAGCAACGAGATCAGTGTCGACCAGCGGCCACGCAAATCGTGTCCGTCCGGTGCGTTCCACGGACGCGAGCGATGCCTTGAGAGGGACCGCAGCGTCGCAAACAGAAACAGTACGACGACCAGATAGCGGACATGGTAGCCGGCCATGTCCCAGCGGCCTGCCAGGAATACGACCGAAACAACGGCGCCCGCCTCCGCAACGACGAGAAGCCAGGCCAGGATTGACGGCGCATCAAGCCGGAACACGCGCCATGCATAGAACAGCGGCAGACCGATGCAGACGCAAAACATTATGACGACTGGAAGGATCATGCCGGACGAGCACTATCGAGCAACGTATCAGCGGAATGCGCTCGCTCCACGCCCAACCGGGCCAAAGCAGCGCGGACAACGTTGAAACTCTCGCCCTGATGTGAGCAGGAAACCGACATTGGGCAACTTCGTGGTATTGCCGGCCGTAGCGGCGCGTGTCCGATCAAGCGACCTTTTGGCCCTGCAGAACGACCCTCGGCCTTTCTCCGGAAGCCAGATACGGATTAAAGCCGATTGCTCGGCTGCAATGAGAACAGTCGATCCGGTAGGTTTCGATCTCGGCGAGGTAGGTGACCTCGTTGCGAGCACCGCAGTGCGGACAGACGATCTTCAATTCGCAAATTTCTTTGGTCATTGTTTCTGCCTCCTGGCTACGAGGTAAGCATTCAAGTCAGGAGTTTTGATGACACGCGCGATCACGTTTCACTTCGGAATATCGTAAGACGTAACCGCATCGACGCCTCTCGCTTGGGTTCAAGCGCGACTTGGACTGCGAGATTGTCGCCTTCTTCCCACCCTGTCTGAGCGCCGTGCCCAAAGGAGGAATAGGCGCAGGGCCTTCTGGATTACGGCCTTTGCCTCGGTTGCGGATCAAACGAAGCTGCCGCGCCCATTCGCCGAAGCGATGCTAAGCCCTGCACCATCGCGACCGAGAATCGCTGCAACGAACCAGCCGAGCCCGTCCTTGACGAACTCCTGGACAGGAACCCTGGGGTCGAAAGCCCACCAAAGCAGCGCCCCCTGCCACTGCGCGGCCATTAAGAGCCCGATACTTTGCGGTATACCGGATGTTCCGGCGAAGCACTCATCCAGCACCGGGCAGAGACGGGCCTTCCATTCGGCACCGCGGGCGCGAAGAAGGGGGTCGCGCAGATCCTCGCGCAAGAGCAGCAGTCCCTGAGCGTATTCTTCGATCCCGCCATATTGCGCCGACAGTCCGACGAGCAGGTCGATCGCTCCGGCAGGCGTTCTCGGGATCGAGGACGCAAGCGCCTCGGTCCGGGCGTCCAGCCCGTCCCAGGCGTGCAGAACGGTTTGCCTGACCAGGTTCGGCTTGTTTGCGAACCGCTGGACGAGCGTTGCCGAGGAGAGCCCGCACATTTCGGACAGCGCCGCGAATGTCAGCGCGTCCGGGCCGCGTGCGTGCATGACCTGCAGCGCGGCATCGAGAACGTCCTCGTCGGACAGTTTTTTGGGCCGGGGCATGTCGCACCTTCGTCATGCGTGAGATCGGAGACCTTTGACATCGAATTTATAACCGAGTATTTGGTTATAAACAATAGGCGGGAGATCCGGCCGCGTCGCCAAGGGAGATTTCATGTCGCTCGAAGGAAAAATAGCTCTCGTTGCCGGCGCAACGCGCGGCGCCGGCCGTGGCATCGCTGTCGAACTCGGCGCTGCGGGAGCGACTGTTTACGTGACCGGGCGCACGACCCGCTCGCAACGCTCGGAATATGACCGTCCGGAAACCATCGAGGAAACGGCGGAACTGGTGACCGCGGCCGGCGGAGAAGGCATCGCTGTCCAGGTCGACCATCTTGTTTCCGGAGAGGTTGCGGCGCTGGTTGCCCGCATTGCAAGAGACCATGACCGACTCGACATCCTGGTCAACGATATCTGGGGTGGGGAGAAATTGTTCGAATGGGAAAAGCCGGTCTGGGAGCATGACCTCGACAACGGGCTGCGCCTGCTCGATCTCGGCGTACGCACCCATCTGATCACCGCGCATCACGCACTGCCGCTGATGATCCGGCGTCCGGGCGGATTGCTGGTCGAGATGACCGACGGAACGGCCGACTACAATGCCGCGAACTACCGCAACAATCCGTTCTACGACCTGGCCAAGACCTCGGTGAACCGCATGGGCTGGGCGCACGCGAAGGATCTGGAAAAACATGGCGCGACGTCGGTCTCCCTGACGCCGGGCTGGCTGCGTTCGGAAATGATGCTGGAAGCCTTCGGCGTCACCGAGGAAACCTGGCGCGACGCGACGCAGAAGGTGCCGCATTTCGCGATTTCCGAGACGCCGCGCTTCGTCGGCCGCGCCGTGGTCGCGCTGGCCTGCGATCCCGAGCGGGCGCGCTGGAACGGACAGTCGCTGTCGAGCGGCGGTCTGGCGCAAGTGTACGGGTTCACCGACGTCGACCGCTCGCGCCCCGATGCATGGCGCTATCTCGTCGAGGTTCAGGATCTGGGCAAGCCAGCCGATGCGACCGGCTACCGCTAGGAACCGGCCGATGCCGTCACCTGCCACCGACGATCAATCTCATCCGGCCCTCGGCATCGCGCTAATGGCGGTCGCGATGCTCACCATCCCACTGGTCGACGGGACCGCGAAATATCTGAGCGCCGGCCATTCGCCGCTTTTCATCGCCTGGGCACGCTATGCGGTGGCTAGCGCCGTCGTCCTGCCAGTGGCGGCGGCCAGGTTCAAGACCCGGGTCTTTCCTGCCGAACGGCGTGGGTCCCATATTCTGCGGACGGTTTTTCTCGTCAGTGCAATGACGCTCTACTTCCTGGCGATCGCCGTCACCCCGCTAGCTACGGCGGTCAGCGCCTATTTCGTCGGCCCGATCATTGCAGTGGCGCTGGCGGCCGTCGTACTGAAGGAACGGATCACGCCGACAAAGATCGCAAGCCTCGTCCTCGGTTTCGCCGGCGCCATCGTTATCCTGCGCCCGGGGGCCGACGTCGAACCGGGAATCCTCCTGGCTCTCGGCGCCGGGCTGTTCTTCGCGCTCTACCTGATTGCGACGCGGCAGGCTTCACAGGTCAGCGATCCGGTCAAGACCCTCGCCTTCCAGTGCGTTGTCGGTACGGTAATCCTGACCCCGCAGGCTATTTTGACATGGTCGACACCGGGATGGGACACCCTCTCCTTTTTCGCTGCGCTCGGAGCCATCTCGGCGATCAGCCATTTCCTGTCGATCGCGGCGTTCAGTTTCGCCGATGCGTCCACGCTTTCACCGCTCGTCTATCTGGAACTGCTTGGTTCGGCCGCCGTCGGCTACCTCGTCTTCGGTGACATTCCATCCGGCTCGACGATTATCGGCGCATCGTTGATCGTCGCGGCCGGTCTGCTTCTGCTCAGGCGAGGCGGCGCGCGGTAACGATCCACGCCCGGGAATCAAAGAAAACACGCCGTCGGCGGTCGCATGTGCCTTCAGCAATCCGCGCAATCGCTGCATGGCATTGTCTGGCACATCTGCCCGCGCGAGCGCGGTCCTGACGAACTCGAAGCCTGTAAGCGCATCGAGTGCCGAATCTACATCCGGCTCATAAAAGACTGGCTCCCGCACTTCGGCGAAGTCGATCGATTGAAGCCTGCCACACTCGATTGTTCGGTGACGGTCGCGGGATCACCAAGCGAAAATGCCGCTGCGCCTTCCGGCAGCGCGGAAAACTGCCGTTCGCGATACCTATTCGAGGTTTGTCTGGATCCAGCAGGGCGACAGGTGGATGTCGAGCGTTTGGATCCGTCCGGGACCGAGGTTGATGAACCGATGAGGCACGCCCGCCGGCCCCATCACCGTATCTCCCGCCTCTGCATCGATCGTCTGGTCGCCAACAAAAAAGCGTGCGCGACCCTGCTGGACCACGAACACCTCGTCGTAGGGATGCACGTGCAACACAGGGCCGACACCCGGCTCATCGTTGCCGTAGGTGAGGACCGTGATCTGGGTTGCCAGTGTTTCGCCGTTGATAGATCCCCGATAGGGACCGTCAACGCTGGCATCAAAGAGCCGCGCCTTGGAGGCCGGGCGACCGTCAGGGGTGACGGTTGCAGGATCGAAGTCGCGTCGTGTCATGTGGCCTCCTTCGGTAGTCGGCGGAGAATGATCGACAGGAACCCTCGAAGCAAGACGCCGAGTCTCAGGCACTGATCTCGCCCGACCAGTGAGGACGGGAAGCGTAAGGTTTCCCGCGAGATCACCGCCACTTCAATCTCCGTCTTGCCGTTCGCAGGTGTCAGCACGATGTCCTCGATCATGAAGGTGACGCTTTCGCACTCGTCATCCGGGGCGGGGTACTCCCTTCCGCGCCTTTGCGCAAAGTTCACGAACAGCCTTGCTGGTGGCCCGCGGTCACAAGGAATTGGAAGGCAATGCCGCACACTACTCATCGGCCGTTTCTTGCACCACCGCCAGATAGGCGTCGGTCAGTTCCCTGATCACCGAGCGTTGCGGCGGCTCGGCACCGAGATGCAGGCTGCGCAACTCGGCCATGAACGCCTCCCACATCTGCGGACCGCCCTCTTCGAGAAGCTGTGCGCGGATCGAGAGTTCCGGTGTCGCCGGCGTGAAGCGCCGCCCCCAGGCACCCATCTGGGCCAGCAGCGGCACGAGCTGGATGGCCGGCTCGGTGAGGCTATAGACCGTCTTCTGCTTGTGCGCCGGATCGGGGCTGGTCGACAGCAGCCCTGCTTCCGTCAGCTTCTTCAGCCGATCGGCCAAGATGTTCGAGGCGATACCTTCCTCGGAATTGTTGAGCAAGTCGCGATAGTGCCGCCGATTTCCGAACATGATGTCGCGGATGACGATCAGGCTCCAGCGGTCGCCGAGCGTTTCGAGCGTCAGGTTGATCGGGCAACCGGACCGGATTGGCTTGTCCATGCGGGGTCTCCGTAAACTGCTTGCAATATACATACAGTTCTGATAATTCACAACTGATTGCAGAATGCAGACAGATTGGAGCCCGCATATCACGTGCGGTTGGACGGGAGACAGGCGCATGTCGACAGTCAAAACAGTTCGCATTGGCGAAACCGAGATCGCCACAGAGGCGTTCGGCGATCCCGCCCATCCACCGGTGCTCCTGATCATGGGCGGTGCGGCATCGATGTTGTGGTGGCCTGAGGCCTTCTGCGGCCGTCTGGCTGAGCGCGGTCGCTTTGTGATCCGATACGACCAGCGCGATACCGGACTTTCGACAAAGTATCCCCCCGGCGAGCCGGGATATGGAATCGAGGAAGTCGTGGACGACGCCTTCGCCGTGCTCGACGCCTATGGGATTTCACGCGCCCATTTTGTCGGGTTTTCCCTCGGCGGCATGATCGGCCAGGTCGCCGCGCTCAAGGACCCTCGACGCGTAAATTCACTCACGGTGATCAGCAGCTCTCCGATCGGGGGTGACCAGACGCGCCTGCCTCCGAGCGGCGACGCCTGGCTGGACCACATGAATGAAGAGGTAGACCTCGCGGACCGGGCGGCGACGATCGACTACATGGTCGAGGATTCGCGCCTGGTCGCCGGTGTGGCCGCGCCATTCGATGCAATCGAGATGCGCGCCTTCATCGAACGGGATTTCGACCGATCCGACGGCTATCTCAGCGGCGCTAACCACAGCATCCTGTTCGATATCGACCAGGAATGGCGCGACCGGCTCTCGCTGTTGAACGTGCCGCTCCTCGTCATTCACGGCACGGCGGATCCTGTGTTCCCGCACGGGCACGGCGATGCGCTCGCGCAATCAGTGGACGGCGCGAGGCTGGTGAAGCTCGACGGCGGAGGCCACGAGCTCCATCCGGTTCACTGGGATCGAATAATCGGCGGAATTATCGAGCATTCGGACAGCGTGAAAAGTGTGTCCGCTCAGCAGACGAAAGAAAGGAAGAAATCATGACCAAGGTAATCGTTTCCGGTTTCTCGCTCTCTATCGACGGATACGGCGCCGGGCCGGACCAGAGCCTCGAGGACCCGCTCGGCAAGCGCGGCGAGGAACTGCATACGTGGATGGTCGAAACGGCCATGTTCCACGAGATGCTGGGCAAGGACGGCGGCTCAAAGGGCATCGACAACGACTACGCGACCCGTTCAATGGTCGGTTTTGGCGCCTTCATCCTGGGCCGCAACATGTTCGGCCCAATCCGCGGCGACTGGCGCGACGATAACTGGAAGGGCTGGTGGGGCGACAATCCACCCTATCATGCCCCGACTTTCGTGCTCACCCACTATCCGCGCGATCCGATCGAGATGGAGGGCGGCACGGTCTTTCACTTCGTCACCGACGGAATCGAAGCCGCCCTCGAACAAGCGAAGGCAGCGGCCGGGGACAAGAACGTGAAAATCGGCGGCGGTGTCTCGACGGTACGGCAATATCTTCAGGCCGGCGTCGTCGACGAGATGCATCTCGCCATTTCGCCCGTGGTGTTCGGCCAAGGCGAGGCGCTGTTCGCAGGCATCGACCTGCCGGCACTTGGCTTTTCCGTCACCGAACATGCCGCAACCGACGCGGCTACCCACATTGTACTCGCACGATAGAGAAAGGAGTTCACATCATGCCGAAATTCGTCACCATCGGATACGGCGACCGGGCCGGCTATGACCGCACGCCTCAAGACGTGCGGGATGCAGCCCATGCGCAGGACGCCAAACTGGTCTTGGAAGGCGCTTTGGTCGGGATCGCCGGCGCGCCGGTGCATGTACGCAATCCGGATGCTTCCGGTGTCAAAACGCAGGACGGTCGCTTCATGTCCTCCGATCTGCCGATCGCCGGTTTCGCGGTGATCGGGGCTGCAAGCCTGGAAGAGGCCATCGACAAGGTCTCGCAGGTTCCCTGCGCGGTGGCACACGGCGTCGTCGAAGTCTGGCCTCTGAAATAGCCGTTCATCACCGCAAAGGGAGAAAGCAAATGGCAAAGCTCGTATTCGGTATGAATGTGTCGCTCGACGGCTATGTCGATCACGACCGGTTCGCGCCCGAACCGAGACTCTTCCGCCATTTCATCGACGAGGCTGAGGGACAGGCGGGCAGCATCTACGGCCGCAACATGTACGAGATCATGCGGTACTGGGATGAGGACCAGACCGACTGGGAGCCGGAAGGAGCGGCGTTCGCTGCGGCTTGGCGGAAACAGACGAAATGGATCGTCTCGCGAACCCTGACGTCGGTCGGCCCCAATGCAAGCCTTGTCGGCGACGATCTGGAAGGCGAGATCCGCAAGCTCAAGGCCGAACGCGACGGAGAGATCGAAATTGCCGGTCCGAACCTCGCGCGAAGCCTCACCGACCTTGGCCTGATCGACGAATATCGAATCTACCTTCACCCAGTCGTGCTCGGCAGCGGCACACCCTACTTCGCCGGACCCCGGCCGCCGTTGCGCCTGCTGTCGCACGAACGGATTGGCGAGGATGTGGTCCGGTTGGCCTATGTTCCTGCATGATCTCTCGTCGCGAAGAATGGACAGCGCCGCATCCTGGAACAAGTGATCATCTGTAGCCGCGCGTACCAGGTGCGGAAATGCTCAGGCTTGACTCCATAGGCAACCCATACAATACTTCACTACATGGTGAAGTATCAAGCATCGCAACTGGACCGTACGTTCTCGGCGCTCGCCGACCCGACTCGACGAAGTGTCCTGCTACGGTTGAAAGAGGAACCCGATCTGTCGGTCAGCGAACTCGCCCGACCGTTATCACTGAAGCTTCCAGGATTAATGAAGCATCTGGATGTCTTGTCCGACGCGGGGTTGATCACGCGCACCAAAAACGGACGCACCGTTGCAGTTCGCCTCTCCGCCGACCCAATGCTGGAGGCGATGGAATGGCTCCGGAAGTATGAGCGGTTCTGGACAGTGAGCCTTGATCGGCTCGTCGCGCTCGTGGAAGAGGACGAACAATGACCGGAAGCCTCCCGAGCGTGACCATCGTGCGCACAATCAAGGCCCCGCCCGCGAAGGTTTGGGCGGCGATCACCCAGCCCGAATTGATGATGCAGTGGTGGGGTCCTGATGCAGGACCGACGCTCAGCGTTGTAGCCGACGTTCGGCCGGGAGGTCGGTTCAGCGTCGTATTCCGATTGCTCAACGGCGATGAGCACAACCCCACTGGGGTCTATCAGGAAGTGATTCCAGAGAAGAAGCTCGTTTTCACCTGGGACTTGCCCGAAGCGCAAGAACGGGAGTCGCTCGTCACCTTTCTGCTCAAGCCGTTTAACGGCGGGACCGAGCTAACGCTACGTCACGAGCACCTTCCCGACGAAGAGGCCCGCAAAAGTCACGAGGATGGCTGGAAGGGCCTCCTCGACAAGCTTCCCGTTTTCCTTGGAGAGACGTAATGTCCGGTTCCAACGACGACCTCATGAAGGTCTACGTTTTCAAATCTCTTCCGCCGGTACTCTGGGGATATACGCGCGACATCCGGGTAATGTGGGCGTTGGAGGAATGCGGCATTCCATACGAAACGGTCGGCCTCGATTGTGGGCCGAATGGCCTTCAGGACGAGGTCGAGTACGGACAGATCAATCCATTCAAACAGGTACCGGCGATCGCGGATGACGGCTACGTTCTGGCCGAGTCGGGCGCCATTCTTTTGTACCTCGCGGAAAAATCAGGAAAGCTAATTCCCCGAAATCTCAAGGAGCGTGCGCAGGTGTATCGCTGGTTGATCACCTCGCTAAACAATATCGAACCTTTCGCGCTGCTGGTTTTGTTCGCCGACATGCAGGGGAATTCAAATCCCCATATGCAAGGGCTGCGTCCTTGGAACGCCGAAATACTCGATCGCTTCCTCCCACAGATTGACGAAATGCTGAAGACACAGCCCTTCGTCGTCGGCAGCGAATTCACGGTCGCCGATATCATTCTCACTTGCGTGCTGCGAGAACTGCGCAAGAACGAGATTCTGCAAAAATATCCCAACGTCGAAAGATATCGCCAGAGTTGCGAGGAGCGGCCGGCATTTGTGAAGGTGCTAGACGACTATGAAGATCGGCTCGGCATTGAACGCGGAAGCGCTCGATAAACTGCGGAACCGGGGTTGTCCCGCTTTATGGGTTGGCGCAGAAAATCACAGTGATTCACAAGATCCGCCGAGGCGGTTCAAGTTTTTCCTGTGAACTGCGATTGATACTCTTCAGTACGATAGCATCTATAACCGAATTCTCCGTGAGGATGCTGCTCCGCCCAGGAAAGAACCTCAGCCGTTGGAACCACGAGCGAGGTTTGGCCTTTCGGATGGAAACAATTCTTTCCGTGCTTGGAATAAAACGCGCCAAATTGCCTGACGTACACCCGGCCACGCGACGGGTTGATCCCTTCGATTTCGGTTA
>JAGRLL010000174.1:0-393 GCA_020441855.1 Nitratireductor sp. | reverse complement strand
ATTTCGTTTGATGACGTCGTTCAGTTACAATGGCACCTTCGCGGATGTTTGAGTATCGGGGCCCGCTACGACAAAGAAGCGACAAGACCACGGCAACGGACTGACCAAAATTTATATCGAAACTTTGGTCAGTTGCACCCTACCGTGCGGTCAGCAGCCGGCAGGCAAGCTCCCTGTCACCCCAACGTGTCGAAAAGGTCTCAGAGACTTCGAACCAGCTGCCATCGTTGCCAGCTCCATGGTTCGCTCCCATGCACGAGCATTGACACTCATGGCCGCGGGCCTCTTGGCAGGCGCGCGCGCATATCTCCTGCTCACGATAAGGCTGGATAATGTAGATCTTGCCAAAACGCTCCAGAGCCCGGTCGACGAAATCATTGAACCACGCTTTAG
>JAGRLL010000173.1:16431-22384 GCA_020441855.1 Nitratireductor sp. | reverse complement strand
GCCGGGCCGCGGCATGGTCGGCGATTGCGGCGTCATCCGCGCCGAAGTCGTGCTCGTCTCGAAGAAGTCCGAAGACGATGCGCTGCGCTGGGTCTATCTCGACATCGGCAAGTTCGGCGGCCTGGCAGAAACCATGGAAGAGGCGATCCGCTATTCGATCGTCACCGAGCGCGACGACGACTTAAGGGTGCCCTGCGTGCTCGCCGGCCCGACCTGCGATTCCGCCGACGTACTCTACGAGAAGACACCCTATCCGCTGCCGGCTTCGCTCAAGGCGGGCGACGAAGTGCTGATCGAAGGCACGGGCGCCTACACCTCGACCTATTCCTCCGTGGCGTTCAACGGCTTTCCGCCGCTGGCGACCTACGTGATCTGACAGGCTTCGACCCGTCGAAGACTTCGCAAGCGGCCCCGGCAACGGGGCCGCTTGTTTTTCTGGCAAGAGGCGAGGAGCGCGGCCAGCGCGACCGGGAAAAGGGCAAGAGGCGAGGAGCGCCGCCGGCGCGACCGGGAAAAGGGCAAGAGGCGAGGAGCGCCGCCGGCGCGACCGGGAAAAGGGCAAGAGGCGGGGAGCCAACGCACGAATAGCGGTTGCGTCGAATCGCGACACGGCTACATTGCCGCCCATGGCGAAAGCAAAATCCAGACCCAAAAACGAATTCACCTTCTGGTTCGATCCGGCCAGTTCCTATTCCTATCTCTCCGCCATGCGCGTGGACGGGGTCGCTGCCGTATCGGGTGTCGCCGTCCTGTGGCGGCCCTTCCTGCTCGGCCCGATCTTCAAGGCGCAGGGCATGGACACGTCTCCGTTCAATCTCTTTCCCGTCAAGGGCAATTACATGTGGCGCGACATGCAGCGCCAGTGCGCCCAGTTGGAGATTGCCTTTGCCGTGCCGCGCGATGCCGCCGCCGAAGGCTTCCCGCGTAATTCGCTGCTCGCCGCGCGCGCCAGCGTCGTCGCCCTGCGCGAGCCATGGGGGCGCGATTTCGTGCGCCTGGTCTACCAGGCCGAGTTCGGCAAATGGTTCGACATCGCCGATCCGCAGGTGATCGCGGCCTGCGTGCGGGCGGCTGGCGGCGACGACGAAGCCGTGCTCGCCGCGACCCAGACCGACGAGATCAAGGCGGAGCTGCGCGCCAACACCGAGCACGCCTTCGCGCTGGGCATTTTCGGCGCGCCCTCCTTCACCGTCGGCAGCGAATTGTTCTGGGGCAACGACCGGCTGGAAGAGGCGGTCGAGTTCGCCTCGAAGGTCAAGGCCGGGAAGTGATGCCATGACGATGCAGCCCGTCATGGCCGTTGACGAATTGCGTTCCTTTGTCGACGAGGTCTTTCCGCAGGCTGAAATCCACAACTGGCTGGTCAACGATCTGGGGCCGGGCACGATCTCGGTCACCATGAGGGTTTCGGAAAGCGCGCTGCGTCCCGGCGGCACGATTTCCGGCCCCACCATGTTCTTTCTGGCCGACGTCACCGCCTACCTCGTCATCCTCGGTCATATCGGCAAGGTCGAGCTGGCGGTCACGACCAGCCTCAACATCAATTTCCTGTCGAAACCTCCGCTTGGCGATCTGATGGCGGAGGGCCGCCTGATCAAGCTGGGGAAGAGGCTCGCCGTCTGCGAGATCCACATCCATTCGGCGACGGACGCCGACACGCTGGTCGCGCAGGCGACCGCGACCTATTCCATTCCGCCCAGATGAGCGCCCACGGCAAAATCCTCGCCGTCGAGCCGCTGACGCGCGAAGCCTTCGCGCCCTTCGGCGACGTCATCGCCACGGCGGGCGCGAAATCCTTCCTCATCAACAACGGCACGACGGAGCGTTTCCACGATCTGGCGAAGGTCGAGACGGCGGGCGAGGGAGCGCGCACGCTGTTGTCCATCTTTCGCGGCCAGCCCTTTTCGCCGCCGATCGAGCTGAAGATGATGGAGCGTCACCCGCTTGGCAGTCAGGCATTCATGCCGCTGTCGCCGCGGCCCTTTCTCGTTGCCGTGGCGAGGGACGAGGACGGCAGGCCCGGATGTCCGCGCGTTTTCCTGGTCAGGCCGGAGGGAGAAAGCCTGATCGGCGTCAACTACGCCCGCAATGTCTGGCACCACCCGCTGATTTCGCTCGAAGGGACAAGTGAGTTCCTGATCGTCGACCGCGGCGGCGAGGGGAACAATCTCGAGGAGTTTTTCTTCGGGGAGGCTTGCAGGATCGATTCGCTGGCTACCTGATCAGGGGGCCTTGCAGGACCGCCCTCGCGGGGCAGGCCGGTCACGACACCCGCGCAGCAGGGCCTTCATGCGAGCAGCGCGTCGTGATCCAAAGCGCCGCCAACATCATGGTCCCGGCCAGACAGAAGGCCAACGTCATTCCGTCTCCAAGAGCGGCCGGCGTTGCGTGATCAAAGTCGTTCGTCCGCACACCGAATGCGAAGACGCCCGCCATCGCCCAGGCCCCCATGACAAGGCCGAGGTTGCGCGACAGGTTGAGAACGCCCGAAATCGTGCCGCGATGATCCTTGGGTGCTTGCGACATGACGGCAGTATTGTTGGCCGCCTGGAACAATTGGTAGCCCGGAGTAAGGAGCGTGATTGCAGCGACATAGCCGGCTGTACCGAGCGCCTGAGGCAGGAAAGCGAGCGCAAATGCGCCGGCGACCAGCAGAATGTGACCGGTGGTGAGGATACGTCGCGTACCCCAGGTGTCGACTGCCTTGCCGGACAGCACGCCCCCGAAGATCGAAATGACGGGGCCGACCGACATGACAAGGCCAGTCGCGACCGTGCCCAGACCCAGTGCGATCCTGAGATAGAACGGGCCTGCGACAAGCGTTGTCATCATCACGGATGCAACGAGCAGGTTTGTCGTCAGCCCCGCCAGGAGCGCCGTCCGCCGCAACACTGCGAGGCTAACCGGCGGTCTGGCGGCCACGATTTGGTCTTCGGGCAATGAACGTGATGCCATACCCGCCGCAATAAGACCGATCGGGGCGAGAGCGAAGAAGATGCCCGTCCAACCTGAAACCGGAAGCAGGAAACCTCCGAGAGAAGGACCCAGGGTTGTGCCGATGGCGGACGCCGTGCCAAGCAAGCCCATGGCGCTTCCCATGCGGTTGATGGCAGACGTTTCTCGCACCAGGGCGATGGTGAGTGTCATCAGGAATGCCGCGCCAATGCCCTGTAGCGCCCTTGCGACGACCAGCGCCCACAATGTGGGTGCGAGGCCGCAGCATAGGGATGCGACCGAAAACAGGCAGAGGCCTGCCATGAAGGAGCGCTTGAGGCCGAACGTGTCGCTGGTCCGCCCGGCGAAGATCGCCGAAAGGGTCAGGCTTGCGAGATAGGCGACAACGACCCATCGCACCTGATGAAAGGATGCGTCGAAAGCTTCCGCGATCGTCGGCAACGCAATGTTGGCGATGCTGGTGCCGAGCGAGGCCAGCAGCATGGACAGAGCGAGGACGGCGGTGATGCCTTGGCTTGCGGTGTTTTCGCTGTGTGAGATGGAGGTTTCCATGACGGAATTTCCTTGCAATCGGGTTCTGTTGCCGGCACCCTACAACTTCAAGTAAACTTGAGGTCAAGCATGAAAATGCTGGATATCGGAGAACTGTCGCGAAGCACGGGCGTGCGTCCCTCGGCACTGCGTTATTACGAAGAGGTCGGGCTGATTACTTCGGTCGGTCGAAACGGGCTGAGGCGGCAATTCCCGCCAGAGGTCAGGTTGCAGCTCGCGCTCATCTCGATGGGCAAGTCTGCCGGCTTCTCTCTGGATGAAATCGCCGGAATGTTCGGCAAGGACGGATTGCCCGACCTGCCTCGCGACGTACTTCACCGCAAGGCCGATGAACTCGATGGCCGGATCAGGGAATTGATCGCGTTGCGAGACACCTTGCGCCATGTTGCGGACTGTTCGGCGCCGTCACATATGGAGTGCCCGACCTTCAAGCGATTGATCGGCATCGCCCAGGCTCGCGCCGTCAACGCGTCGGAAAAGCCGGACATTAAGAAGAGCCGGGCCAAATGAAGCAGGCCATCTCCGCTTGCCGCGGCCAGACTACGGCAAGGGTGACGTTCGCAAGAAGGGATATTCGGCCCGAATGCCCGGCTATGGCCGGCCCTCGCGCATCGCCAGCCGAACCAGCCTGTCGAGCGATTGCAGGAAGCGCGAGCGGTCCGCTATCGAAAAGCTCCTTCCGCCTCCCTGATGGAACGGATCGGCGGCACGAATGTCCTTCATCAGGTCGCGGGTCGCCAGCCGTTCGCCGATATTGGCGGCATTGAGCACCTGGCCGTCATGTTGCAGAACGTGCGAGCCGGCCTTGACGCAGCGGTCGGCCAGCGGAATGTCGGCGGTGACCACCACATCGCCCGGTCCGCACTGGTCGGCGATCCATTGGTCGGCGACATCCGGCCCCTCGGCGACTACCCTGAGCGAGACGAGCGGATTTTGCGGCGGCCGGATGCCGCCATTGCACACCAGCACCATCGCCACGTTCAGCCTCGTGGCAACACGCTCGGCTTCCTCTTTCACGGGGCAGGCATCGGCATCGACATAAATCGTCGTCATTTCGCCAGCACTCCAAGGATCTCCGCCGCCGTCAATGCGGCGATCACTTCGGGCCGCTTGTCCTTCACCGCCGAACCGCCGATGGGGCAGGTGAGGCTGTCGCCGAGATCGCGGCCATGGCCATTGTCCTCCAGCCAGTTCATGAACAAGGCACGCTTGGTGGCCGAGCCGATCATGCCGACATAAGCCCCCTCGCCGCGTCTAAGCGCCTCCGCCGTGATCAGGAAATCGAGCGAATGGTCGTGCGTCATGGTGACGAAGGCGCTGCCTGGCGCCGCGCTCCGCACGATTTCCTCGGGCAGCGCCGTCAGTTTCGTGGCAATCGGAGAGGCAAACCCGTCGAAGGCCTCTGCCCGCGAATCGACCAGCACGGCTTTCAGCGGCAGGGGCGCAAGCGCGTTCGCCAAGGCCTTGCCGGTATGCCCGGCGCCGAAGACGAGCACCTGCTTCATACCGCGCTCCGCTTCGTTCGCTTCTCCCGCGAGGCTCTCCATGACCTTGTCGTCGAGCCGCGAGAATTCGAGTTCGACCCGCCCGCCGCAGCACTGGCCGATTTCCGGCCCCAGCGGGATGTCGAGTTTCCGCGCTTCGGGTTTGCCGGCGAGCATCTTGCGCGCGTGATCCAGCGCCAGCCATTCCAGCTGCCCGCCGCCGATGGTGCCGGCCATGTCGGTTTCGGTTGCGCCCATGACCGCATCATGGCCGCGCGGCGCGGAACCCTTGACGGATGTCACGCGAACGACGACAACGCGTTCACCTTTCGCCAGCCAGTCGGCGAGCTTCGCGGTTACGTGGGGGTCGACGGCCAAGCCCGGCACCATATCGCTTGAGCGTTGAATTGAACTCGGCCAAAGTGGCCCGCAAAGCCGCTCAAGGCAAGGCCGGCCCGGCGACAAAAGGGCCACAGGGAGGAAACGGATGAACCTCGACTACACGCAAGAGGAAAAGGCATTCCGCGAGGAAGTGCGCGCATTCCTGCGCGACAAGCTTCCCGGCCGTATTGCCGACAAGGTCAAGCTCGGCAAGCGCCTGACGAAAGAAGACATGGAAACCTGGCACGCGCTGCTGAACGAGCGCGGCTGGCTGGCGCCGAACTGGCCCAGGGAGTGGGGCGGGGCCGAATGGACCGCCGTCCAGAAGCACATCTTCGACGAGGAGGCCAACGAGGCCGGTGCCCCGCGCATCATCCCCTTCGGCCTTTCCATGCTGGCGCCGGTGCTGATGAAATTCGGGTCGCAGGAGCAGAAGCGTCATTACCTGCCGCGCATCCTCGACGGCACCGACTGGTGGTGCCAGGGCTATTCCGAACCGGGTTCCGGCTCCGATCTCGCCTCGCTGAAGACCAGCGCCAAGCGTGAGGGCGACCATTACATCGTCAACGGCCAGAAGACCT
>JAGRLL010000173.1:1703-16345 GCA_020441855.1 Nitratireductor sp. | reverse complement strand
TTCCTGCTGATCGACATGAAGACGCCCGGCATCACCGTGCGCCCGATCATCCTGCTCGACGGCGAGCACGAGGTGAACGAGGTCTTCTTCGACAATGTGAAGGTGCCTGCCGAAAACCTCGTCGGCGAGGAGAACAAGGGCTGGACCTACGCGAAGTACCTGCTGACGCATGAGCGCACCGGCACCGCCAATATCGGCAATTCCAACGCTGCGCTGGCGCAGCTGAAGCAGATCGCCAGACGCACGAAGAAGGGCGGCAAACCGCTGTCGGCCGATCCCTATTTCGCCGCGCGCATGGCCAGAGTCGAGATCGATCTGGAAGCCATGAAGACGACCAATCTGCGCGTCCTCGTCGAAGCCGATTCCGGCGCCGCACCCGGGCCGGAGGCTTCCATGCTGAAGGTCAAGGGCACGATCATCCGCCAGGAGATCAACGATCTGGCGCGCCGCGCGCTGGGGCCCATGGCACTGCCCTTCGTCTCCGAGGCACTGGACGAGGGCTACAACGAGGCCCCCATCGGCCCCGACGATGCCAAAGCGATCGCCAGCGATTATTTCAACAATCGCAAGCTCTCGATCTTTGCCGGCTCCAACGAAATCCAGCGCGGCATCATCACCAAGACCAAGCTGGGGCTCTGAACATGGATTTCCGTCTTTCCGACGACCAGCGCATGCTGGGCGAAACGCTTCAGCGCTTCCTGCGCGACCATTACGCCATCGAGAAACGCCACGAGATCGCCGCCTCCGAGGAAGGCTTCTCGCGCGAGATGTGGGTGCAGTTCGCCGAGCTCGGCGTTATCGGCGCGCTGTTCGACGAAGCTTCCGGCGGCTTCGGCGGCTCCGGCACCGATCTGACCGTCGTCTTCGAGGCGCTCGGCTGCGCACTGGTGGTCGAACCCTTCCTGCCGACGCTTCTCGGCGGCTCGCTGCTGGCGAGCCAGGGCAGCGACGCACAGAAAGCCGTGCTGGAAGAAGTCATCGCCGGTACGAAGCTCGTCGCCTTCGCCCATGGGGAGCCGGACAGCCGCTACGAGCTTGAACAGGTCTCGACGAAGGCTGAAGAAGCCGGCGGCAAGTGGAAGCTCACCGGCAACAAATCCGTCGTGCTCGGCGGTGGCGCCGCCGACCTGCTGGTCGTCTCGGCTCGCACGTCGGGCGATACGAGCGATGCCGACGGTATCTCGCTGTTCCTGGTGGACGGCGGCGCTTCCGGAGTCTCAAAGCGTTCCTACGGCACGGTCGACGGTTATCCGTCCGCCGAGATCGCCTTTGACGGTGCCGAAGGCGAATTGCTCGGCGACAAGGGCAGGGCGTTTGCGGCGATCGAGGCGGCGATCGCGCGCGCCATCGTCGCGATCAGTGCGGAATCGCTCGGCGCCATGGAGATCGCCAAGGATCTGACCGTCGAATACATGCACACGCGCAAGCAGTTCGGCGTCATCATCGGCAAGTTCCAGGCGCTGCAACACCGCATGGCCGACGTGCTGATCGAGCTGGAACAGATGCGCTCCGGCCTGATCAACGCCGCGGCCCATCTGGATTCCGCGCGCGATGTCCGCGAGCGCCAGGTGTCGGCGGCCAAGCATCTGGCCGGCCGCATCGGCCGCCAGGTCGCGGAAGAGGCAATCCAGATCCACGGCGGCATGGGCATGACGTGGGAATATCCGGTCGGCCACTATGCCAAGCGCATCACCATGATCGACCATCTGTTCGGCGACACCGACCATCACCTCGAGAGGTTCATCGCGCTGGGATGACGTTTCTGCGCCGGTCTCTGGTTCTGCTGGTTGCGCTGATTACCATCGGCGCCCAGCCGGTTCTTGCGCTGGACCGCGCCGCCATCGAACGCCAGTTCCAGGCCTGGCTGAAGGCGGAGATCTGGCCGAAGGCTGCTGCTCAGGGAGTGTCGGCGGGAACCTTCAACGCGGCATTCGCTGGCGTGACGCTGAACTGGAAGCTGCCCGGCCTCGTGCCGCCGGGCGAGAAACTGCCCAGGGAGCAGCATCAGGCCGAGTTTCGTTCGCCGGCAGGCTATTTCTCCGAAAAGACCCTTGGCGCTGTCATTGCCGGCGGGCAGACCCGGCTGACGCAGTACGGCGCGCTGCTGGGGCGCATCGAGCGCGAAACCGGCGTGCCGGGCCAGATCGCGCTGGCGGTCTGGGGACGCGAATCAGGTTTCGGCCGCGCGAAAATACCCTACAACGCCTTCGAGGTGCTGGGCACCAAGGCATTCATGTCGACGCGCAGGGGCCTTTTCGAGGCGGAACTCGTCGCCGCCCTGGTAATGGTCGAACGCGGCCATGTCGACGTCGCGGCGATGAAGGGCTCCTGGGCCGGCGCGCTCGGCCAGCCGCAATTCCTGCCGAGTTCGTATCTGGCCCATGCCGCCGATGGCGACGGCGACAATTTCGCCGACATCTGGAAATCGGATGCCGACACCCTCGCCTCCATTGCGAATTTCCTCCGGAACAAGGGGTGGGTTGCGGGCCGCGACTGGGGCTTCGAGGTCGCGGTGCCCGAGGCGGTTTCCTGTGCGCTCGAGGGGCCTGATCGCGGCAGGCCGATCGGCGAATGGGCGAAGCTCGGCGTCGAGCGGGTCAGCGGCCGTCCATTTCCCGCACACGAGCTTGGCGCCGAGGGCTACCTGCTCATGCCGGCCGGTCGCTTCGGCCCCGCCTTTGTCGTGACGCCGAATTTCTACGTGCTCAAGGAATACAATACGAGCGACCTCTATGCGTTGTTCATCGGCCATGCCGGCGACCGCATCCGCTATGGCGGCAGGCCCTTTGCCGGCGCTTGGGGCAAGGTCGATTCGCTCTATCGCTCGGACATCGCCGCCATGCAGCGCAAACTTGAGCAGAAAGGCTACGATGTGGGTGGCGCCGATGGCCTGCCGGGCTACAAGACGCGCCGTTCGATCGGCGAGTGGCAGGCATCGACAGGCGCCAGGCCGGCCTGTTTTCCGACTGCCGAAATTCTACGCACGCTCAAATAATAAGCGGCGGATCGGCTGCGCCTCAGGATTGCAAGGAATTTTTCAAACAGGACTAAATTGGTCCTATTATTTGAAATGGTTTTTCGCTTTTCGCCCCCTTGCCGCAAAACCTTTCCTGCGCCAAACTTGAGATACCGAATTTCTTTGCGGCCACGTTTTCGAGGCAGCAGGTTTCCGGAAAAGAAACAGCGACCGTCATGATCCAGGGGCCCTGAATGGCCGGCGGCTGTGGCCTGTCGTTTCCCTTTTCCGTCTCGGTTGTTCCGTGGGCATGGCCCCGCGGGATGCAGCAGTTCCAGGGAGGAGTTGAATGACGACCGTAAACATGACGGTGAACGGCAGGAAAGTATCCGGTGAGGTCTCGGACCGCACGTTGCTTTCCCAGTTCCTGCGAGAAAATCTCAACCTGACCGGCACCCATGTCGGTTGCGACACGTCGCAATGCGGCGCCTGCGTCGTCCATGTCGATGGCAAGGCGATCAAGTCCTGCACCACGCTTGCGGCCCAGATGGACGGTACGTCCGTCACCACGATCGAGGGGCTTGCCAACGGCGCGGATCTGCATCCCGTCCAGGCCGCTTTCCGCGAGCATCACGGGTTGCAATGCGGTTTCTGCACGCCTGGCATGATCATGACGGCAGTCGACATGATCGAGCGCGCAAAGGCGTCGGGCCGCAAGCTCGACGAGAAGACTATCCGCGCCGAGCTCGAGGGCAATATCTGCCGCTGCACCGGCTATCACAACATCGTCCGCGCGATCGAGGCAGCCGCTGCCGCCATGGCCTGAACGACGGTTTGAGGAGGTCGGTGCTGGCTGAAGGCCGCCCGACTAACCGGGTTCAGGAAGATCGAATTGCAGGACGGGCAGGAATAACGGGAGGAATTTCCGATGGGAATGGAAGGTATTGGCGCCAGGGTCAAGCGCAAGGAAGACCAGCGCTTCATCACCGGCAAGGGCCGTTACACCGACGATTTCAAGATGGCGGGCATGCATTTTGCCGCCTTCGTGCGTTCGCCGCACGCACACGCCAGGATCAAGGGCATCGACAAATCCGCCGCCGAGGCCATGCCCGGCGTGGTCGGCGTGCTTGACGGCAAGCAGCTTACCGGCGACGGCATCGGCAACATCATCTGCGGCTGGATGATCCATTCCAAGGACGGGTCGCCGATGAACATGGGTGCCTGGTCGGCGCTTGCTACCGAATATGTGCGCTATGTCGGCGACGCCGCCGCCGTGGTCATTGCCGACACCGAGGAAAACGCGCGAGCCGCCGCAGGCGCGGTCGACGTCGACTACGAGGTTCTGCCGGCGATCGTCGATCCCGCCGCCACGCTGAATGCGGGTGCGCCGCAGGTGCACGACAACGCGCCCGGCAATCTCATCTACGACTGGGAAGTCGGTACCGACGTGAAGACCGTCGACGAGGCATTGGCCAATTCGGTCCATGTCACCGAGATGGAGATCCGCAACAACCGGCTGATCCCCAATGCCATCGAGCCGCGCGCCGCGCTGGCGAATTACGACATGGCCGACGACCATTTCACGCTCTACACGACGAGCCAGAATCCGCACGTCGCGCGTCTCGTCCTGTCCGCGTTCTATCAGGTCGCTCCCGAGCACAAGCTGCGTGTCATCGCGCCCGATGTCGGTGGCGGTTTCGGATCCAAGATCTTCATCTATCCCGAAGAGATCGTCTGCCTGTGGGCATCCAAGCGTACCGGCGTGCCGGTCAAGTGGACCGCCGAGCGCACAGAATCCTTCCTTGCCGACGCCCATGGCCGCGACCATGTGACCAAGGCCTGGATCGGCTTCGACGCCGACAACAAGATCACCGGCTTCAAGATCGACACGATCGCCAATCTCGGCGCCTACATGTCGCTGTTCTCGTCGAGCGTGCCGACCTATCTCTACGCCATCCTGATGTCGGGCCAGTACGACATCGCCAATGTCCACTGCAATGTGCGCGCGGTCTACACCAACACTGCGCCGGTCGATGCCTATCGCGGCGCCGGCCGCCCGGAAGCGACCTATGTGGTCGAGCGCATCATGGAGACGGCAGCGCGCGAACTCGGCGTCGATCCGGCCGAATTGCGGCGCAAGAACTTCGTCAGGTCCTTCCCGCACCAGACGCCGCTTATCCTTTGCTACGATGCCGGCGACTACGACGCCACGCTCGACGCGGCATTGAAGGCGGCCGACTATGCTGGCTTCCCTGCCCGCAGGGCGGAGGCGGAGAAACGCGGCAAGAAGCGTGGCATCGGGCTGTCGTGCTACATCGAGGCCTGCGGCCTGGCGCCTTCCGCCGCGGTCGGCTCGCTCGGCGCCGGTGTGGGCCTGTGGGAATCGGCCGAGGTCCGGGTCAACCCGGTCGGCACCGTCGAGGTCCTGACCGGCGCCCACAGTCATGGCCAGGGTCACGAGACGACGTTCTCGCAATTGATCGCCGAGCGCTTCGGGCTGCCGACCGACAATGTCTCCATCGTTCATGGCGACACCGACAAGGTCCAGTTCGGCATGGGCACCTATGGCTCGCGCTCCGGCGCGGTCGGCATGAGCGCTGTCGTAAAGGCGCTCGACAAGGTCGAGGGCAAGGCCAGGAAGATCGCCGCGCATCTGATGGAAGCCGACGAGGCCGACATCGTCATCGAGAATGGCGAAGTCAAGGTCGCCGGCACCGACAAGAAGCTCGGCTGGCACGAGGTCTGCCTTGCAGCCTACACCGCGCACAATCTTCCGGAGGGCATGGAACCCGGTCTGAAGGAAACCTCCTTCTACGATCCGACCAACTTTACCTTCCCCGCCGGTTCTTATGTCTGCGAGGTCGAGGTCGACCCCGAAACCGGCGTCACCGAGGTTGTGCAATTCGTTGCAGCCGATGATTTCGGCCGCATCATCAATCCGATGATCGTCGAGGGTCAGGTCCATGGCGGCGTGACCCAGGGTATCGGTCAGGCGCTGCTCGAACACGGCATCTACACCGAAGACGGCCAGCTGGTGACGGCAAGCTACATGGACTACGCCATGCCGCGCGCCGACAACGTGCCGAGCTACAAGCTGTCGACCCACGAAACGCTTTGCCCGAGCAACCCGCTCGGCGTGAAGGGTTGCGGCGAGGCCGGCGCCATCGGTTCGCCGCCGGCCGTTATCAACGCCATCACCGACGCCATCGGCAACAACAACCTGTCCATGCCTGCCACGCCCGCCCGCGTCTGGGCGGCGATGAACGGCTGAGACCGAGGAGGAAGCCACAATGTACGACGTAAACTATCACCGCGCTTCTTCCGTCGAGGAAGCCGCGTCCCTGATGTCCAGGGCCGAGGACGGCAAGTTCGTCGCTGGCGGCCAGACATTGATCCCGACCATGAAGCAGCGCCTGGCGGCGCCCTCCGACCTGATCGATCTGCGCCACATCGCCTCGATGAAGGGGATCAGGGTAGAAGGCGGTAAGGTCACCATCGGCGCGGCGACAACGCACGCCGAAGTCGCCGGCTCGGCGGATATCGCCAGGGTCTGTCCCGGCATCTGCAGCCTTGCCTCGCACATCGGCGATCCGGCGGTGCGCCACATGGGCACGATCGGCGGTTCCATCGCCAACAACGACCCGGCCGCCGACTATCCCGCTGCGATGATGGCGCTCGGCGCCGACATCGTGACCAACAAGCGCACGATCGCCGCCGACGATTTCTTCGCCGGCCTGTTCGAGACCGCGCTCGAGGACGGCGAGATCATCACCTCGGTAAGCTTTTCTGCCCCGGTCAAATGCGCCTATGCCAAGTTCGCCAATCCCGCTTCGCGCTATGCCATGGCGGGTGTCTTCGTGGCGCGCTTCGATGACGGATCGGTGCGCGTTGGCGTCACCGGCGCGGGCTCCGACGGCGTTTTCCGCCACAAGGGCATGGAAGACGCGCTGACCAGCGACTGGAACGCAGGCGCGCTCGATGGCGTGTCGGTGGACGAGGGCATGATGCTGTCCGACATCCACGGCGATGCCGCCTATCGCGCCAACCTCGTCAAGGTGATGGCCAAGCGCGCCGTGGCCGCCGCGGGCTGAACACGGCAGGCTGGGCTCGGCAAGCTGATCTGGGCAAGCTGATCTGGGCAGGCCCAACTCGGCGTGCATCGCGACTTTCAGGGACGGGAAGCCTGCTTCCCGTCCCTGTTTTGTTGCGGATGGGCTCTGGCGGCAGGCATGGTGCATCGCATCATTGGCGGTTGGAATGCCTCCGCGAAGGGCGTATAAGCCTGCCGGCAAACGTCAGGCTTCAAATCGGCGTGGATTGACGGCTCGCCCGCGGACAGTCGGTAGCAAGGATGCACTACGAAAGAATAGTCCCCCCGCTGGGACTTCTTCTCTGTCTCGCCGGTCTCGGCATGCTGGTGCCTGCCATCGTCGATCTGGCGACGGCCAATCGCGACTGGCAGGTCTTTCTGACATCCGCCTTTTTGTCCGGCGGCATCGGCGCCTTCCTGTTTCTCGGATTCCGCAATCGCCGCCCCGGCGCATGGAACCGCCGCGACGGCTTCGTCTTTGTTGCCGCAAGCTGGCTGGTTCTGTCGATCGCGGGTGCGCTGCCTTTCTATTTCGCCGAGGTTCGCATGTCGGCGGCCGATGCCTTCTTCGAATCGGTGTCGGGGCTGACGACCACGGGCTCGACGGTGATAACCGGCCTCGACGACCTGCCGCACGGCATCTTGATGTGGCGCTCGATCCTGCAATGGACCGGCGGTGTCGGCATCGTCGTCCTGTCGGTGTTCCTGTTCCCCTTCCTCAAGCTTGGCGGCCAGCATCTGTTCGCTTTGGAATCCTCCGACACCGCCGAAAAGAGCTTTGCCCGCTTCGAGGAATACGCGGTGCGCATCCTGCTGCTGTATCTGTTGCTCACCATGGCGTGCACGATCAGCTACGATGCGCTCGGCATGACCTTCTTCGAGGCGGTCAACCACGCCATGACGACGGTCTCCTCCGGCGGCTATTCGACCTCCGATCTGTCACTGGCCAATTTCCATTCCCTGCCCATCCTTTGGGTCGCGACCGTCTTCATGTTCCTGGGCGGCCTTCCCTTCATGGTGCTGCTGTTCATGTTCTCCTCGCGCAGGCGCTATTTCGACGTTCAGATCGTCTGGTTCGTCGGCATCATCCTTGCCTGTGTGGTGCTGATCCTGATCACGCTCAATCTGCGTGGCGATCCGGTCAATGCGACCACCTTCACCACGGTGGTCTTCACGGTTACCTCGATCATCACCACGACGGGCTATGTCTATCAGGATTACGGCACATGGCCCGTGGCGGCGTTGCTGGCGATCTTCCTGATCACCCTGCTCGGCGGCTGTTCGGGCTCCACGGCGGGCGGCTTCAAGGTTTTCCGGCTCGTCGTGCTCGTTGCCATCTGCCGCGCGGCGGTGGGCCGGCTGTTGTGGCCGAACGCGGTTCGCTCGATGAAATTCGGCAACCAGATCGTCGACGACGAGACCGTGATCGCGGTCACGGCCTTCTTCCTGCTTTACGGATTGACTTTCGGCGCCGGCGCCATGGTGCTCGCCCTGTCGGGTCAGGACGCGCTGACCGCGATAACCGCTTCCGCCACGGCGATCGCCAATGTCGGTCCGGGTTTCGGTTCCACGGTCGGGCCGGTTTCCAATTTCGCCGGCCTGCCGGATTTCGACAAGATCGTGCTTGCCTTCGAAATGATGCTCGGCCGTCTCGAGATCATGTCGATCCTGCTGCTGTTCGTTCCCGGTTTCTGGGGCGAATGAACCCGGTGCGACGGCACCAGGCACCGCATTTCCCCATGGCGGGGCAAGCTTTGGCATCGGAGTGACAATAGCAGGCCAGTCCGGACTGAACCGGCCGAGGCGTCAGCCTGTGCCGGAAAAGCGGAACGGATGTCCATGCGGAATGCCGGCAGACCCTACCCGCAGATCTTTTGCTTCGCGGCTGCGTATTCGCGCGCAAGCCGGTCGACGAGTTCGGCCGCCGGAACAACCGCATCGACCTGGCCGATGCCCTGGCCCGAGCCCCAGATGTCGCGCCATGCCTTGGCCTTGGAGCCGCCGCCCGACCCGAAATCCATCTTCGAGGGATCGCTTTCCGGCAGATTGTCCGGGTCCATGCCTGCCGCGACGATCGAGGATTTCAGGTAATTGCCGTGCACGCCGGTGAAGAGGTTGGTGTAGACGATGTCGGCGGCCTTGCCCTCCACGATACCCTGTTTGTAGGCGTCGGAAGCGCGCGCCTCCTGCGTGGCGATGAAGGGCGAGCCGATATAGGCCAGATCCGCGCCCATGGCCTGTGCGGCGAGCACGGCACCGCCATTGGCGATGGCGCCCGACAGCAGCAGCGGGCCGTCGAACCATTGCCGGATCTCCTGGACCAGCGCGAAGGGCGACAGAGTGCCCGCGTGCCCGCCCGCGCCCGTCGCGACCGCGATAAGGCCGTCGGCGCCTTTTTCGATCGCCTTGTGGGCATGTCGGTCATGGATGACGTCATGCAGCACGATGCCGCCATACGAATGCACGGCGTCGTAGACTTCCGGAACCGCGCCAAGCGAGGTGATGACCACCGGCGCCTTGTACTTGACGGTGAGCGCCAGATCCTCCTGAAGCCGCGTGTTGGACTTGTGCACGATATGATTGACGGCGTAGGGAGCGACCTTGGCCTGCGGATTGGCGGCGGCATGATCGGCGAGTTCCGTCGTGAGCCTGTCGAACCATTCTTCGAGCTGTTCGATCGGGCGCGCGTTGAGCGCGGGAAACGAACCGACAATGCCTGCCTTGCACTGCGCCAGCGTGAGTTCGGGATGCGAGATGATGAACAAAGGCGCGGCTACGACCGGTACGGACAGCCTGTCTTTAATGATGTCGGGTATAGGCAAGGTCGGCCCCACTTGTTTGACGTTTACGGAAGCGTCGTCTTTATACGGACCCCGCTTGCGCCGATCAATTGCCGAATATGCCTGCGCAGAGGTGTGGATCGCCGCGTTGCAATCGCGCAGCGAAACGCTAGAAAGAAGAATCGGTTGATGAAGATGTCAGCCGTTGCGATTGATCGGCACCGACAATTCGAGGTGTCAAAAAGAAATATGCGCCCGTGACTGCAAAACACGTTATTCTAGGGCGCTTCCGGCGAAGCGATGCGGTATTCGGGGTGCATGGACATTGGCTGATTTCGAGGGGCTGATCCGTCAGGCTCTGGCACGACAGAACGATGCCGATCCTGCCATACGCGAAAAGGTGTACCAGTCTTCGCGCAAGGCCCTGGCGCGCATGATCGCGTCTGCCGGGGTGCAGCCGCCCGATGTCATCAACCGTCAGCGTGCCGCGCTGGAAGAATCCATCCGGCGCATCGAGGCCGGCTATGGCAGCCGGGTTGCGCCGCGCCGCCCGGCCAGCGACCCGAATCCGGCGCCGCCGCGCGCCAGGCCGGCTGCACCGCAAAACCTTGCCACGGGCGTGCCCCCCGGTGCGGAACGGATCGTCGTGCCCCCCCGGGAAGGCGGGCCGGAACTGCCGCGCGTGCAGGTTTCGTCCCCGCCGCACAATCCGGTGCGCCACGAGCCGGCCTATGTCGATTCCGACGGCGGCGAATATTATCGCGACGACGATTATCAATATGAAGGCGACGAACCCGAATCCACCCTGTTTCGTCGCATCATTGCCATTCTCGCGCTCGTCGCGATCCTGGGCGTAATCGGCTGGCTGGGCTTTTCGCTGGCTTCCTCCCTGCTTGGAAGCTGGCAGTCGTCGAGTTCGAGCACCCCGGCGCCGAGCGTCGAAACCACGCGCGAGGCCGATCCCGCCACGCAGGATGAGGCCACCGACGCGAGTTACATCACGATACTTTCGCCAAGCGACACCACGGCGCTCGAAACCGCCGGTCGCGGCAGGGCCGAGATCGTCAGCCAGTCCAACCTGGAAATGGTCCGGCTGGTCTCGCTGCGCCCGGCCGGTGCGCGCGAACAACCCGCTCCGCCCATCCTCATCAGGCTCCAGGAAGGCGTGTTGCCCCGTATCGCCGGAAACCGCGTCACCGTTGAAATTCTGGCGAAGTCGGGAAGCACCGGGCCTGCAAATTTTGCCGTGGGTTGCGATATCGGCGGACAGGATCTTTGCGGCAGGAAGCGATTCCGGATCGGTATCCAGCCCGAAGCGATCGTCTTCACCATCAATATTGGTCCGGATCTCGCCCGCGCGTCTTCGGCCTATCTGGCGATCAGCACCGACATTTCGCAGGACGCCGAACTGACCGGGGAAGGCGATCCCCTCGATCTGCTCTATGCGAGGCTGCGCCTTCCAACCGAATAGGGACTAGTCGCCGAAACCGTCCACCTGACGCACGATCTTGTCGTCGATCTCGCCGATCTTGTCCCCGTCCTTGCCGTCATAGTCGATCGCGTGCAGCACGATACGGATGGCGTTGAGGCGGGCGCGCCGCTTGTCGTTGGACCGCAGCACCGTCCACGGCGCATAGGTCGTGTCGGTGGCGGTGAACATCCTGTCGCGCGCGGACGTGTATTCGTCCCATTTCTGCAGCGCCTTGATGTCGATCGGAGAAAGCTTCCACACCTTCAACTGATCGTGCCGGCGCTCGTGGAAGCGCTCCAGCTGCATCTCGCGGCCGATATTGAGCCAGAACTTGAAGAAGCGTGTTCCGCCATTGACGATCATCCGCTCGAAACGCGGCACCTCCTCGAGAAAGGCGTGGTGTTCGTCATCCGTGCAGAAGCCCATCACGGGCTCGACGCCTGCCCGGTTGTACCAGGACCGGTCGAACAGCACCATTTCCCCGGCGGTGGGGAAATGCTCGACATAGCGCTGGAAATACCACTGGCCGCGTTCGACGTCGGATGGCTTGGACAGCGCCACGGTGCGCACCTGGCGGGGATTGAGGTTTTCGCGAAACCGGGCGATCGTGCCGCCCTTTCCCGCCGCGTCGCGTCCTTCGAACACGATCATGATGCGCTCGCCCGTGCGCTGGATCCAGTACTGCACCTTCACCAGTTCACGCTGCAGATCGGCGAGTTGCGTGTAGTAATCGTCCCGATCCAGCCGCCTGTCATAAGGGAAGTCGCCGCTGGCAAGTTTGTTCTTCTTGACCCAGTCGGGCAGCTTGGGATCGTCAAGGTCGAAAGTGCGCTTCTTCCCGTCGATCTCCAGTTCCACGACAGGTGCGTCCGGAATATCCATGCGATGCGATCCATTCTTCATGCCGGCCCGCGCCGGGCCTCATAGCCTTCATCCGAGTTCAAATCGCCTCAGACAGGCTGTGCGAGCCTAGTACAGACCGCAACGGTTGCAAAGCGAGCTGGAGGCATAGCGTTTTTCGATTTGTTGCAAAACCGGCAAACCGCTGTGCTATGCACGCCAGCGGTGCGCGGCGTGAGAAGAGCGGGCCGCGACAGGAGCAAGGTAGACGCCATGGCGGACTTCAATGCCGCAAGCGACAACGAGAGCAGTAGACTGAGCCGGCTGTTCCAGGCGCGCTGGCTGCTGATCGGCTCGGGGCTTCTGTGTGCCCTGTTCGCCTGGCTCGAACCCGAACGCGCATCCCTCGCCTTCGCCGGATTTGCAGCGCTCGTCGGCGTCGCGCTGTTTTTCCCGCGGCGAACCTTGGCGCCGCCGGTGCGCGGCGCGATTTCCGTGCGGCGCCAGATATGGCCGGGCACTTCCATCAAGGCGATTACCGAGGCACTCGGCTATCCCGCTTACGTTCTCGATGCGGACGCGGTGCTTCGCTACGCCAATGCCCGCGCCGAGGCCGCGTTCGGCCCGGCGCGGGCCGGCGATCCGATAAGCTACAAGTTCCGCCGACCCGAGATCATGCGCCTCATCGAAGATGCGGTGTCGTCGGGCGCGCGCGCCGAACTGGAATATCGCGAACAGGTGCCGCAGGAACGCTGGTATGCCGTTTCCGTCTCGCCGATACCGCTGGCGCCCGCCGCCAGACAGCCGCAATTCTTTCTGCTGTCCTTTTTCGATCTGACCGAGGCGAAACGTTCCGAACAGATGCGTTCCGACTTCATCGCCAATGCCAGCCACGAATTGCGCACGCCGCTCGCCTCGCTGCGCGGTTTCATCGAGACCATTCAGGGCCCGGCCGCCAAAGACCCCGAAAACATCGCGCGGTTTCTTGGCCTGATGCTCGAACAGGCCGAACGCATGTCGAGGCTGATCGACGACCTGCTTTCGCTGAGCCGTATCGAGATGAAGTCGCACATGCGACCGCAGACAATTGTCGATCTCGCCGAATTGCTGCGTCAGGTCGTCAACATGCTCGAACCGCTTGCCGCCAATCTCGGCGTATCGATCGAACTGAGTGTGTCCGCAAAGAACCTTCCTGTGCGTGGAGACCGCGACGAACTGATCCAGGTTGCCGAAAATCTGGTCGAAAACGCCTGCAAATATGGACAGTCGGGCAAGCGTGTCGAAGTGAACGCGAAGATCCTGCCTTCGGCTCCCCCGGCCGAGCACGGCCAGGTGGAGGTTTCCATTCGCGATTTCGGCCCGGGCATCGCCGCCGAGCACCTGCCCAGGCTGACCGAACGCTTCTATCGCGTCGATATCGCCTCCAGCCGTGAAAAACAGGGCACAGGCCTGGGACTGGCCATCGTCAAGCATATCCTCAACCGGCATTCCAGCCGGCTTGCCGTCACCTCGGTGCCCGGGGAGGGCGCGACCTTCTCGTTTCGTCTTCCATTTGAAGGCGAAGCCGGTGGAAAGAGTAAAAACAATTATTAAATTCAACAAGTTATACTGTCATCAAAACGATAATTCCCTGTCATAAAACGAAGATGTCGCGGCACTAGTTTGCCAGCGTCGAAGGCAGCGCCATTACGCGATCTCAGCGTCCCTACGCCCCTTCGTCTTGAAAACGAACCTTCGTTTACGCGAAACAGGGAGATCACCCGTGAAATTCACCCATCTTGCAGGCGTCGCTGCAGGCGCCCTCATGCTCGCTGCCGCCGGCCAGGCGCAGGCGCGCGACCAGATCCAGATCAAAGGCTCCTCGACGGTACTGCCCTATGCATCCATCGTCGCCGAAGCATTCGGCGAAAACTTCGAGTTCCCGACCCCGGTCGTCGAGGGCGGCGGCTCGGGCGCAGGCCGCAAGGCGCTTTGTGAAGGCGTTGGCGAAAACACCATCGACATCGCCGACTCTTCCTCACGCATCAAGCAGTCGGACATCGACCTTTGCGCCTCCAATGGCGTGACCGAGATCCAGGAAGTGCGCATCGGCTATGACGGCATCGTCTTTGCCTCCGACATCAACGGTGCGGAATTCGCCTTCACGCCGGCCGACTGGCACAAGGCGCTGGCCGCCAAGGTCGTCGTGGACGGCAAGCTGGTCGACAATCCCCACAAGAGCTGGAAGGAAATCAATCCGGAATTCCCGGATCAGGCCATCCTCGCTTTCGTTCCGGGCACCAAGCACGGCACCCNNCCGCGAAGTCTTCGACGAGAAGGTCATTCTCGACGGTTGCGAGGAAGACGGCACGTTCGAAGCCCAGCTCGCCGCCAATGGCGACGACAAGAAAAAGGCTGAGAAGGCCTGCATGGCGCTTCGCACCGACGGCGTCTCCATCGACATCGACGGCGATTACACCGAGACGCTGGCGCGCATCGATGCCAACAAGAACGGCATCGGCGTGT
>JAGRLL010000173.1:0-1672 GCA_020441855.1 Nitratireductor sp. | reverse complement strand
GCGTCGCCACGATGAACGGCGTCGTTCCCTCGGTCGAGTCGATTGCCGCTGGCGAATACCCGGTCTCGCGTCCGCTGTACTTCTACGTGAAGAACGCGCATCTGGACGTCATCCCCGGCCTGCAGGAATACGTCGAGTTCTTCGTCTCCGACGATATGGCCGGTCCCGACGGTCCGCTGGCCGCCTATGGTCTGGTTCCCGATCCGGAACTCGCCAAGACCCAGGAAATGGTCAAGAACCGCGTCCCGATGGGTGCGCTGAACTAATCCCCTTACGGATAGACTGCGAGGCGGCGGCACTTTGCGGCCGCCGCCTCTTCCTTCCTTGTGGCACTCCCTTGTGGCTGACGTGACATGACCCCAGGCATCCTTTCACTCATCGTGCTCGGCTTGACGGCTCTGGGCTTCTTCCTCGGCCGGCAGCGGGCACTGGCCCTGGCTGCGCGTCAGAAGGTGAAGCTCCATTCGCTTCCCGGCTATTACGGTCAGACGGTCGCCCTGTTCGTCGCGGTACCCGCCTTCGTTCTCATGGCCGCGTGGATGTTCCTTCAGCCGGTCCTTATCGAAAGCCAGATCAGCAGCCGCATTCCCGAAAGCGCAATACCCGAGGGAAGCGCGCGCAGCCTCGTCATGGCGGATGTGCGCCGCATCGCCGACGGCCTCAACCTGATCGTTTCTCAAGGCGGCATGTCCGAAGACGATCTCGCCACCATGCGCGTCGACTTTTCCAATATCCGCGGCCGCCTGGCCGATGTTGGCGTGGCGCTCGGCTCCGACGTCTCGCCGGTCGCCTTCGAGGCGGCCAAGTCCTACCGCAAGATCGGCAATACCGGCACGTTGTTGAGAAACATCGCCGTGCTGGCCGCCGCGCTTGGTTTCGGTTTCGGCTCCTGGAGCCGCATCACGCCGGCGATGCGCGCGCGCAATGTCAGCGAGACCTTCACCCGCTCGCTCCTGATGGCATCCTCGTTCGTGGCCATTCTGACGACATTCGGCATCGTCTTGTCCTTGCTGTTCGAGTCGATCCATTTCTTCCGGCTGTATCCGGCCGTCGACTTCTTCTTCTCCTCCGTCTGGAACCCGCAATTCCGTGGCGGCTCCGACCTCGGCATCCTGCCGCTGCTCTGGGGCACGTTCTATGTCTCGCTCGTCGCGCTGCTGCTCGCCGTGCCGGTCGGCCTGATGATCGCGATCTACCTCGCCGAATATTCGGGCAGGGCGCTGCGCAGTTTCGCCAAGCCCGCCATCGAGATCCTCGCCGGCATCCCGACGATCGTCTACGGTCTGTTCGCCCTGATCACCGTCGGCCCGCTGCTGCGCGACTGGATCGCACAGCCGCTCGGCATCGGCACCTCGTCGTCCTCGGTCATGACCGCAGGTCTCGTCATGGGCATCATGCTGATCCCCTTCGTCTCCTCGCTGTCGGATGACATCATCAACGCCGTGCCGCAGTCCATGCGCGACGGTTCCTACGGTCTCGGCGCTACCCAGTCCGAAACCATCAAGAAGGTGATCCTGCCGGCGGCCCTGCCGGGTATTGTCGGCGCGATCCTGCTCGCCGCCAGCCGGGCCATCGGCGAAACCATGATCGTCGTCATGGGCGCCGGCGCGGCCGCGCGGCTCAATCTCAATCCTTTCGAGGCGATGACGACGGTGACGGTGAAGATCGTCAG
>JAGRLL010000172.1 GCA_020441855.1 Nitratireductor sp. | reverse complement strand
GCGAAAATCTCGTGCTATAACCCACGCGCTTCCGGGCGGCCGCCAACGCCGCTCCTTTTTCCGTGATATCGCGATCACCTTCATAAAAAGGCCTAGGTAGCTCAGTTCTTATAGCAGCTGATTGAAAATCCGCGTGTCGGTGGTTCGAATCCGCCCCTGGGCACCATTAGCCTTTGCGCAATGGCCGCCCGACTTCCGAGAAATGGTTCGAGAGACTCGCCCGGATTTTCCCGAATGCGCGGCCAACACCTTGTCAGGCGATTTCCTCGGCCCAGGGTGGATTGGCGCCCGGGCGAGAAATGGTGATGGCGGCAACGCTTGCGGCGAGTTCCGCGGCATTGCGCAGCATTTCCGGCGAGGCGTTCGAGAGCGCGTCCTTGTTCAAGAGGCCATCGCACGAAAGGCCATGCAGAAAACCGCCATTGAAGGAATCGCCGGCGCCAACCGTGTCGACGACCCGGGTCTCCTTCGCCGCAACCAAGAGCGTTCCATGGCGGGTGTGAAGACTGGCGCCCTCGTTGCCGCGGGTCACGATGACGACGGATGTCGCGCCTCCCAGCCATCGCTCGATCGTCGCAGCCTGTATAGCGTCGCCGGCAAGCCAGCCCAGATCCTCGTGCGAGACCTTCACGATATCGGCGATGGCGGCCATGCGCCCGATCCTTGCGCGGTGGGCTTCCTGGTCGCTGATGAAGCCCGGGCGGATGTTCGGGTCGAGCGAGATGAGACGGCGGGGCGCCTCCCTGATCGCCAGACTTTCGTAGGCCGAGCCGCAGGGCTCGGATATCAGGCTGATGGCGCCGAAATGCATCGCAAGGACGTCGTTCGGGATATCCGGCGTGGTTTCGGGCGACAGCATCCGGCCAGCCGAGCCTTCGTCGTAGAACCTGTATTCGGCATTGCCGGCGCGAAGCTTGACGAAGGCGAGCGTTGTCGGACGTTCGGAAAGGACGCAGAGCGAGGTGTCGACGTCCGAGGCCTTCAGGCTTTCAAGCAGAACGTCGCCGAACATGTCGCTCGACAGGCCGGAAAGAAAACCGGTCTTCGCGCCAAGCCGGCCCAGTGTGATGGCGGTATTGAAGATGGCGCCGCCGGCAACCGGCAGATAGACTTTCTCCCCGCCCGGCAATTGCCGCGGCAGCATGTCGATCAGCGCCTCGCCACAACAAAGGATCATGCCGGACGCTCTCCATGATCGGCGGGTGCCTTCCGCCATGTTGAGGTGTTCATTCCCGACGGAATATCGGCCCTGCGATTTCGTTGCGTCGATACATACCATTCCGCTCGGGTCCCCACGCCGGATTTTAGCTTTCAACATAGACCGCTAGCGCATGGGCGCATCCATGCGACCAGATCAGCGAAAGCCAGCGTGCGAAGGGGCCGGTAAATCGTGGCTCGATGGCCAGGTCGCCATAAAGGTGAGCTTGCTCCAGCCATGCCATGGGGCGTTCGCGCGCCGCTCTTGCCGATTTCTGAAGCTGGTCCCAGAAGGGGTCGTTCGGCTCGATCCGCGTCCCGTCCTCGCGGCTTCCCTCGCACATTCTGGCCCACAGCGCCTCGGCGAGCGCGAGGCCTTCCACTGGCGTTCCCGCGTTCAATCCGCGGCGAAGCACCGGCAGGACAAACCCCGTATGCCGCGACGATCCGTCGAAAGCGACCCGGCGGGTGGTGTCGACAATCGCCGGATTGGCAAAACGGCGTTCGATAAGCTTCAGATAATCGGAGGGTTGCATGTCGGGCACCGGCTTGACGTGCGGCACGATTTCCCCGGCCTGTACCTTTTCGAAGAAGGCCCGGATCAGGGGATGGGACATGCAATCCGAAATGGTTGCGATCGAGAGGATCTCGCCCGGGTTGGCGATGATCTGGTGTCCGGCATTCAGCATCCCGATTTTCATCGCTTCATGATCGCGGACATTGCCGGTGAGCGTGGCCCCAGCGCGCTCCCAATCCGGCCGGCCGGCACAGAAATTGTCCTCGATCACCCATTGGCGAAAGTTCTCGTGCGTGACCGGCGCCCTGTCGTCGATGCCGAATTGCCTGGCCATCGCGATCTCCTTGAGACCGGTGGCCGGAACGATGCAATCGACCATCGAATCGGGAAAGCTGCAATTGGCATCGATCCATGCGGCGAGCGCCGGGTCGGAGAGGCGCGCCAGCGAGACGACAGTCTGGCGCAGCACCGCGCCATTGTGCTGGAGGTTGTCGCAGCAAAGGCCGGTAAAAGGTCCGCGCCCTTCGGTCCTTCGAATCCGCAGCGCCTCGACCATTGCGCCGAATGCCGTTCTCGGCCTGCCGGGATTGGCCGCGTCGTGGCGGATATCGGAATGTTGGGCATCGAACCCGCCAGTCGCCGGGTCGATGAAATAGCCGCCCTCGGTGACGGTAAGCGAAACGATCCGGATCGCCGGTTCGGCCATCTTCGCGATCAGCGCCGCGTTATCCGCCTCGATCGGCAAATAGTCGATCATCGGGCCGATGACCTCCGCCGACGCGCCCGAAGGATCGAGTTCGATCAGGGTCGTCAGGCAATCCTGCTTCAGGAGCTTTTCGCGCTGCGCCTCGTCGCTGGCGCGAACACTTGCCCCGACAATCGCCCAGTCGTGGCAAAGACCCTGGTCGAAAAGCCGGTGCAGGTACCATGCCTGATGCGCGCGATGGAAATTGCCCAGGCCGATATGGACCATGCCGGGCTTCAGGGCGGTGCGATCATAGCGCGGACGCCTGACTGAGACCGGCAGCTTGTCGAGCGTGGCGTCCGAAAGTGGGATCAACTCATCCATTGCCCACCGTCGACATTGTAGGTTTGCGCGACAATGTAGTTCGCCTCGTCGCTCGCGAGGAAAATTGCCATTCCGGTGAGGTCTTCCGGCTTGCCCATGCGCCCGTAGGGCACGGCCTCGCCGACTTCCCTTTTTTTCTGGCCGGGAGCCTTGTTCTCGTATTTTGCGAAAAACGCATCCACCCCGTCCCAGTGCTCGCCGTCGACGACGCCGGGTGCGATGGCGTTTACATTGATGCCGTGCCGGATCAGGTCGAGACCGGCCGATTGCGTGAGGCTGATCACCGCTGCCTTGGTGGCGCAGTAGACGCCCACGAGAGCCTCTCCACGCCGCCCGGCCTGGCTAGCCATGTTGATGATCTTGCCGCCGCCATGCTCGACCATGTGTCGTGCGACCGCCTGCATCGTGAACAGGGTGCCGCCGACATTGATTTCGAAGGTCCGGACATAGTCGGCGCGCTCGATCTCGACGATCGGCGCGGCGGTGAAGATCGCCGCATTGTTGACGAGAATGTCGATCCGGCCGAGCGCATCGACGGTCTCGCCGACCGCGCGGTCGATGCTGTCCTGCCGGGTCACATCCATTTCCACGGCGATCGCTTCCTCGCCGAATTCCGCGACCGCTTGACGCGCGCCGTCGAAATTGATGTCGGCGATCGCCACCTTTGCCCCCTCCCGGACATAGGCCCGGGCGAATGCAAGGCCGATGCCGCGCGCCGCACCGGTGATCAGTGCAGTCTTGCCGCCAAGCCGGTTCATGCGATTCTCAAACCGTTCCCGTCGAACTTGTGAATGAAATCGGAACGAGGCGTAAGGAAGATCTCTTGTCCGTTGCGGATATCCACCTCGCCGTCCGCGCGCACGGTGATCGAATCTGCAAGTCCGGTCTTGTGGACGTGGAAGAAGGTGTCGGACCCAAGATGTTCGGAGATCGCGACGGTGCCCGACCACGCACCCTTCCTGTCCGATATGTCGATGTGCTCGGGCCTGATGCCGATCGTGTGTGCGCCCTGCTTCCCTGCTTCCTCGCCCTCAATGAAGTTCATCTTCGGCGAGCCGATGAAGCCGGCGACGAACTTGTTGCGCGGCGTGCGGTAAAGTTCGAGCGGCGAACCGACCTGTTCGATCACGCCGGCCTGAAGCACGACGATCTTGTCTGCCATGGTCATCGCCTCGACCTGATCGTGGGTGACGTAGATCATGGTGGTTTCGAGCCGTTCGTGCAGTTCGGTGATTTCCAGCCGCATGCCGACGCGCAGTGCCGCGTCGAGGTTGGAAAGCGGCTCGTCGAACAGGAAGGCCGAGGGTTCGCGCACGATTGCGCGCCCGATCGCCACACGCTGGCGCTGGCCGCCCGACAATTGCCCCGGACGCCGCTCCAGATAGTCGGTGAGGTTGAGAACCGACGCGGCCTGTTCCACGCGCTTGTCCTGCTCTTCCTTGGGAAGCTTGGCCATGCGCAGCGGAAAGGCGATGTTCTTGCGCACGCTCATATGCGGATAGAGCGCGTANNCGTAGGACTGGAACACCATCGCAAGTCCGCGCTTGGCCGGCGGCACCGCCGTCGCGTCCTGGCCGTCGATCAGGATGGTTCCCCCCGACACGTCCTCCAGGCCAGCGATCACCCGCAGAAGCGTGGATTTGCCGCAGCCCGACGGGCC
>JAGRLL010000171.1:7646-15323 GCA_020441855.1 Nitratireductor sp. | reverse complement strand
GCGCGGTGTAGACCATCATGATCACCGCGCCGATGCCGAGCAGCGTGTTGCGTAGCGCCATCGAGGCGGTGGCACCGAGCGCGGACTTCACCTGTGTGGTATCGGCGGTCAGCCGCGAGACGATCTCGCCGGACTGGGCCGTGTCGAAGAATTCCGGCGAAAGCCGCGTGACATGGGCGAACACGTCGCTGCGGATATCGGCGATGACCCGCTCGCCAAGCCAGATCACGAAATAGTATCGGCAGGCGCTGGCCAGCGCGAGCACGGCGGCGATGGCCACCAGCATGCCGAAATAATTGTCGACAAAGGTCGCGTTGCTGGCCGAGAACCCGTGATCGATCATGCGGCGCACGGCCATCGGCAGGGTCAGCGTGGTCGCCGTCGCCAAAAGCAGGAAGAAAAGCGCTGCCGCGACGTGGGCGCGATATTTGCCAACATAGGGGAAGAGGCGTGCGAGGGGTCTCAGCGAACGGCGCCGGCGCTGTTCTTCCTGGGAAATATCAGTCATCGGCCGGTCGCAATCGGTTGCTGGGACATGCGGTTGATAGGTCCGTCCCGGATCAGACGGGCAGACTTGTTTCCCGTTTAACAGTCATGTATAGGCTGGCCAACCGAATTTCGAGCCGCGGGTAGCATATGTCGCGCCGGCGGCTCAATCGTTGAATAAGGCAGTTGAACAGGGCGCGGGAAAGAGCGGCATACGCCTTCCGGTGCAACATTCAGGACAGACCGATGAAGAAAGACATCCATCCCGACTATCACATGATCAACGTGGTCATGACTGATGGCACCGAATACCAGACCCGCTCGACCTGGGGTCAGGAAGGCGACACGCTGAACCTCGACATCGACCCCAAGGCGCATCCGGCCTGGACGGGCGGCAACCAGCAGCTCGTCGATCGCGGCGGTCGCGTCTCGCGCTTCAAGAACAAGTACAAGGGTCTCGGCGTCTGACGCTGTGGGGCGACCGGTTCCGGACGCCTAACCCGAGAATGCTGAAAGCCCGGCCTTGCCGGGCTTTTTGTTTGGCTAATTCTTGCTGTCCACGGGAGGCTGGATTCAGCCCTTGCGCATGGCGCCGAGCGCGGTCGACAGAAGTTCGATCTGTTGGCCAACCGGGTTTTCAACAGGCGTGTCGATATTCGAGCGCTCGCCGTAAAGTTCCCGGTCGAGCGTGACGATACGGTTTTCCAGCGCGATGGACCGCGCCACCAGGTCGACGAAGGTGGCGGGCAGCATTTCCCAGCCCGGCCCATGATTGGAACGCGGCAGCGAATCGAGCCGTACCTTCTTCTTCTCGTCGAGCAATTGCTCGCGGCTCATTTCGCCCTCGTTGGCGGCGCGCTGCAGCAGAAGCCATGAAGCAAGCTGCATCAGACGCGTGGTCAGCCGCATCGATTCGGCGCCATAGAGCAGCGCTGCCTGACGCGACAGGCTCTTCGCCGCCTCGCGCCCGGCACTGTCCAGATAGTTCGCGCTTTCCTCGACAAGGCCCATGCCGTCGCCGAACAGGTGCTTGAACCTGTCCGAATAGGCGAACCGCTCGGCAAGGATGACGGGATCGACTTTGTTCTCGCTGGTCATGGTCGGACAGATTTCCCCTCGGCCGCTACGCGAAGTGTTTTAACCCCGCCCGCACGACCGGTAAAGCGATGCCACCGGCCGGCTTTCGGGCCTGCACCGGTGAGGCAAGCGCTCAACGATGGTGTTTCACGCGACCCGAGAATACTCACCAAGCCTTTGAAAAGGGTAAAAAAAAGAGCCGCGAAGCGCGGCTCTGAAGAGTTAACAGGGAGGCGTCAAACAGGGTGGACAGGGCCACCCGGCATGATCCAGAAAATCTGGATAGAGACATTAATGTCCCATAAAGCTTAATTCTTGGTTAACGTGTTTCCTCGAATTGAGCTCGCCGCCTCCGGCGCTGGCAGTCACGACTTGTGCGGGGTTTATTTCTTGAAAAACAGCGATTCGGCGGCGGCCAGGTGGCCGCTCTTGTCGGCGCGCGCCCGTTCAAGGCGCTCGATTTCCTCTTTCAGGCGCTGAATGGTGTGATCCAGCTCCTCGACCGACATGGAATCGAGTATCTGACCGATCATGTATGCTGGCGTCCTGGCCGGTTGGGCGTCCTCGTCGAACATTGTCCGATCCTCCCCTTGCTTTGGCGTCTGAACGATGGACACAAGCATTATAGTCGATTGAAAAGCGCTCGCGAAAGCCGAAGCGTCGTGAACGAGAGGCGTGCAATCGCCCTGATGGAAAGAACGAGAGGAGTAATGCCCATGGACGCGCTACCGCAGACGATGACGGCAGTTGCCATAACGAAGCCGGGCGGGCCCAAGGTTCTGGTTGCCGAGGAACGTCCCCTGCCGACGCTGAAGGCGGGCGAGGTGCTGATCCGGGTTCATGCCGCCGGCGTGAACCGTCCCGACTGCCTGCAGCGCCAGGGCGGCTATCCGCCGCCGCCTGGAGCGTCCGACATACCCGGGCTGGAAGTCGCCGGCGAGATCGTGGCGCTCGGCGAGGGTGTCGGGCAGGACATGCTCGGACGCAGCGTCATGGCGCTGGTGCCGGGCGGGGGCTATGCGGGCTATTGCGCGGCGCATGTGACCAACACGCTTCCCATACCGGCCGGGCTCAGCATGGAAGAGGCGGCGGCCATTCCCGAGACCTTCTTCACCGTCTGGCACAATGTGTTCCAGCGTGGCGGATTGAGGGCCGGCGAGCGCTTCATGGTGCATGGCGGCACCAGCGGTATCGGCACCACGGCGATCCAGCTTGCCAAGGCATTCGGCGCGGTCGTGATCGCAACCGCCGGTTCGGCGGAAAAATGCGCCGCCTGCGTGACCTTGGGCGCGGACCGGGCGATCGATTACCGCAGCGAGGATTTCGTCAAGGCAAGCGGTGAATTCACTTTCGGCGCGGGTGTCGATCTCATTCTCGACATGGTCGGCGGCCCCTATATCGAGCGGAACTGGGACGCGGCGGCGCAGGATGGGCGGATCGTGCAGATCGCCTTCCTGGAAGGGCCCAGGGTAGAAGTGAACTTCGCCAAGCTGATGATGAAGCGCCTGACGCATACCGGGTCGACGCTTCGGCCCCGCACGGTCGAGTTCAAGGCGAAGATCGCCGACGAGTTGCAAGAACAGGTCTGGCCGCTGATCGAGGGCGGCAAGGTACGTCCCGTGATGGATTCGACCTTTGCGCTTCACGATGCCGCGCTGGCGCATGAAAGGATCGAGGAAAGCGGCCATATCGGCAAGATCGTGTTGAAGGCGGTGTGAAACACATCTCAAAGGTGTATGGGCGGCTGTTGCGCTTCAACGGCCGAAAGGCTATATGCGGACCATCTCCTGACATGTGTCATGAACCACCCTTTCGGCAAGGCGCCGGGAGGGGCTCGCCCGAAAAGCCGGGCGGGCAACAAGGAAGGATTATCTCGCCATGGCCGATGCGCCTCTCATGCCGAAAGCCACTGCCGTCTGGCTGGTCGACAATACCTCGCTGACCTTCGACCAGATCGCGACCTTCTGCCGACTTCATCCGCTCGAGGTCAAGGCGATTGCCGATGGCGAGAGCGCCCAGGGAATCAAGGGCATGGACCCGATCACGTCGGGCCAGCTTACGCGCGATGAACTGGAAAAGGCGCAGAAGGATTCCAACTACAAGCTCAGGCTCGCCGAAACCAAGGTGAAGGTGCCGACCGTCAAGCGTCGCGGTCCGCGCTATACGCCGGTCTCCAAGCGCCAGGATCGGCCGAATGCCATCCGCTGGTTGCTGCGCAACCATCCGGAACTGAAGGATTCGCAGATCATCCGCCTGGTCGGGACGACCAAGACCACGATCGAATCGATCCGCGAGGGTTCGCACTGGAATGCGGCCAATTTGACCCCGATGGATCCGGTCACGCTCGGCCTGTGCACCCAGATCGCGCTCGACATGGAAGTCCAGAAGGCCAATCGCAACCGGCCCCAACCGGAAGTCGAGGAAGCCGCCGGCGATACGCTGCTGCCGGCTGCCGAAACCCAGAATGCGATGGAAGAGGAAGAGCCGCATCGCGGCGGGGCGGTCGACGCGGCTTCGGTCTTCTCGAAGTTCTCCGGCAAAGCCAGCGAGGACGAGGAAGAAGAATAAGCTTCGCCAGCGCGCGAAACAAAAAGCCGGGGAACGACACCCCGGCTTTTTTCCGGTCCGTGCCTGGTACCGGGAATGGCTGAATCGTTTCATCTTTTCTGCGTATCGACGAAACGATCTGACCTTTTGTCTTGTCGCAATTCCAGACGGAAAACCGGTTTCCACCCCCGATCGTATCCGGGGCAGGCATTTTCCTGGAATTGCTCTAGCGCATCTCGATCGGCAGGCTGCGGCCCTGTTCGGCGGCGGTCTGCGCCAGGAAGTCCTGCAATGTGTGGCCGGCTTCCGGTTTGACCGTCTCGCCGGTCAGGTCGAGGCTCACGATCCGGTCGACGCGGAACATCCGAAAATCGTTGCGTAGCCGACACCAGCCGACCAGCGTCCAGACCCTGCCCCAGTAAAACAGGCCGAGCGGTTCGACACGCCGCTTCGTCGCCTCGCCGTTGACATCCTCGTATTCGATCTCGATCAGGGCGCTGGCGCTCGCCGCGGCGTTCAGTCGGTCGAGATTGTTGCGCTCGACATCGGACATGCGGTTGTCGAAGGCATAGACCGGCATGTCATCGGCCTGACGCTTTTGCTGTTCGGGTAGGACGGCGGCGATCTTGACCAGCGCTTCTTCTGCGGCGAGCGCCATGCGCGCGCCTCCCCAGGCGCGCACGATGCGTGCGCCGAGTGTCAGCGCTTCCATTTCTTCCCGGGAAAACATCAGTGGAGGCAAGTCGTAGCCGGCGCGCATCAGATAGCCGATGCCCGCCTCGCCATCGATCGGCACGCCGGAAGCCTGAAGGTCGGCGATGTCGCGATAGATCGTGCGTTCGGACACTTCCAGGCGTTCGCCCAGCGTGCGCGCGGTCAGCAGGCGGCCGGCGCGCAAATATTGCACGATCTGGAAGAGACGGTCGGCGCGTCGCATATAGCTTGCTTTCCTTCTTCCGCCCGGCCTTCGGGCCGGCCCGGTGTCGGCGAGATAGCGGGCCGGAACTTCCTGCTGCGCAATCCCGGGCGCAAAGCCGGCTCCTGTCCGGCTTCGCCGTACTCCCGGAATTGCGTCCGTTTCACCCGATAGCATCAATTGGAAAAGATGCCGATGGAATTGCCATCGGGATCCAGACAATAGGCAAAACGTCCGGCCGGAATCTCGATCACCGGCGACAGTACCTTGCCGCCGCAGGCTGTTACCCTCGCCAGACCTTCCTCGACCGAATCGGGTACCGGCAGATGAACGGTCGGACCCGTGCCGTGGGCGGCGGGACGGCCCGGATAGAGGTGCCCGGAAACACCGTTTTCGGTGCCGGAATAGGCGAAGATTGCCATCGGATTGGGGCCGTCGTTCTGGTCGACGAATTCCGTCATCAGCACCTTCGAGTAGAAGGTCTTCGCCTTGGCAAGATCGGATACCGGGATTTCGAACCAAACCGCGGCGTTGACCGGTGGTTTGAATTTCGCCTCTAGCGCTTGCGTGTCCATGATCGCTGTCTCCATCTAAAGTAAGTGGCTGGAAGTGACAGCGTTGTTATTGCACAGCCCTCCTGACAGCCTTCTGTCAGGAGGTTTGTCCGGTTCGCGCGCGCCCTAGCCCTTGACCGGGACGGTGTAGTTGAGCGGAAGGCGGCCGCCATCGGCATAGATGGTCTGGCCGGTGATGTAGCTGGCGTCCTGGGAGGCGAGGAAGGCGGCGATGGATGCGATTTCGGACGTGTCGCCGATTCGCCCAAGTGGCGTTCGGCTCATGATACGATCCATCGCGGCCTTGTCGTCGGCGACCGAGCGCAGGATCTTGGTCATGATCGAGCCGGGACCGATGGCGTTGACGCGGATGTTGTAGGGCGCCAGCGACAGGGCCATGACCTTGGTGAGCTGGTTGATGCCGCCCTTGGAGACCGAATAGGGCACCTGGTTGGCGATCGCGAAGACGGCGTTGACCGAGGACATGTTGATGATGGTGCCCGGTTCGTGCCCTTCCTTGACGCGCTCGACCATGATGCGCGCCACGGCCTGGCCGCAAAGGAAGGCGCCCTTGAGATTGATGTCAATGACCCGGTCGAAATCCTCCTCCGAAATATCGAGGAAATCGCCGGCGGCGACGATGCCGGCATTGTTTACGAGAATATCGATGCTTCCGAACTCGTCGAGCGTCGAGGCGACCAGATTGTGGACATCGAGCTTGCCGGAGACGTCGCAGCGTTTGTAGCGGGCGGTGTTGATACGGCGCAGCGCATCTTCGCTGGCCTCGCCGATTTCATCGTCGATATCGGCGATGACGACCTTGGCCTTTTCGCGGGCGAAACGTTCGGCAATCGCATAGCCGATTCCCTGTGCGCCGCCGGTAACGATCGCGACCTTGTTTTCGAGCCTGCCTTCGGCCATGGACGCCTCCTTTTGTCTTCGGCGGGCTCACTGTGCCGAAAGAAGGTGTCAGGTCAAGGCCGGGATTGGCGTCGTCAACCGAAGGCAGCGGCCGGCAGGCTAGGATAATCCGTGCCGGTCTTCGCGTCCGGGCCGCTGGCCGCCCGGTCCGTGCTGCTGGCCGTCGAACGTCCTTGCCCTCACTCGGCCGGTTCGGTGGCCGCACGGGGTCGATGCAAGTCGATGTCTCGAAAGGTCAGTCCGTTATGCCGCGGCCTTTCAGCTTGTCGGCGATTTCGTCGAGAATCGCAGGATCGTCGATGGTTGCCGGCATCTTCCATTCGAGGCCGTCGGCGATCTTCTGCATGGTGCCGCGCAGAATCTTTCCGGAACGCGTCTTGGGCAGCCGGTCGACGGTAACGACCGTCTTGAATGCGGCGACCGGGCCGATCTGCTGGCGCACGAGTGCGACGACTTCCTTTTCGATGTCGGCCGGGTCCTTCTTCACTCCCGATTTCAGGATGATGAAGCCAGCCGGAATCTGGCCCTTCAGCTTGTCGGCGATGCCGACGACGGCGCATTCGGCGACATCGGGATGGCCGGAGACGACTTCCTCCATCGCGCCGGTCGACAGGCGGTGCCCGGCGACGTTGATGATATCGTCGGTTCTCGCCATGATGTAGAGATAGCCGTCCTCGTCCATGAAGCCGGCGTCGGCCGTCTTGTAATAGCCGGGAAACTCCTCGAGATAGGCCTCGCGGAAGCGTTTGTCGGCTTCCCAAAGGGTAGGCAGGCAGCCCGGCGGCATCGGCAGCTTGACGACGATGTTGCCGAGATTGCCGGCTTCGAGCGGGTGGCCGGCATCGTCAAGGACCTGCACGTCGTAGCCCGGCATCGGGACGGTAGGCGAACCGTATTTGACCTCCATCTGGCCAAGGCCCACCGGATTGGCGGCGATCGCCCAGCCGGTTTCGGTCTGCCACCAATGGTCGATCACCGGAACGTCGAGCATCTTCTCGGCCCACTGGATGGTGTCCGGATCGGCGCGCTCGCCCGCCAGAAACAGGGTTCGGAAGCCCGACAGATCGTATTTGTCGATGAAAGTACCCTCGGGATCTTCCTTCTTGATCGCACGGAAGGCGGTTGGCGCGGTGAACAACGCGGCGACGGAATGCTCGGAGATGACGCGCCAGAAGG
>JAGRLL010000171.1:2481-7635 GCA_020441855.1 Nitratireductor sp. | reverse complement strand
TGCCGACCGGCTTGCCCTCGAACAGCACCGTGGTGCAGCCGTGCAGCAGCGGCCCATAGACGATGTAGGAATGGCCGACGACCCAGCCGACATCGGAAGCCGCCCAGAATACCTCGCCCGGATCGATGCCGTAGACCGCCTTCATCGACCATTTGAGCGCAACCATGTGGCCGCCATTGTCGCGCACGACGCCCTTTGGCTGACCGGTCGTGCCGGAGGTGTAGAGGACGTAGAGCGGATCGGTGGCGGCAACGGGTACGCACGGTTCCTCGACGCCGGAAGCCATCGCCTCGCCGACAAGCTCGGCATAGTCGAAATCGCGGCCCTCGATCATGTCGCACTGCAATTGGTCGCGCTGCAGGATGATGTTGGCGACCGGCTTGTGCGAGGACAATTCGATCGCCCGGTCGAGCAGGGGCTTGTAGGCGACCACCCGGCCCGGCTCGATGCCGCAGGAAGCCGAGATGATGACCTTGGGCTCGGCGTCCTCGACGCGGGTCGCCAGTTCGGCCGCGGCAAAACCGCCGAAGACCACGGAATGAACGGCGCCAATGCGCGCGCAGGCCAGCATGGCAACCGCCGCTTCGGGAACCATCGGCATGTAGACGATCACGCGGTCGCCCTTTTCGACGCCTTTCTTGCGCAATATGTGAGCCAGCGCGGAGACTTCTGCCTGCAATTGCTCGAAGGTGATGGTGCGCCTGGTTCCGGTGATGGGGCTGTCGTAGATGATGGCCGGCTGTCCCTTGCGGCCGTGCTCGACATGGCGGTCGACGCAATTGTAGCAGGTGTTGCAGGTCGCTCCCGCGAACCAGCGGCCATAGACGCCGGCGTCGGGATCGAAAACCCTGGTTGCCGGCTCGAACCAGTCGATCTCGCGGGCTGCCTCGGCCCAGAAGCCCTCGGGATCGTTCTTCCAGGACTGGTAGATCTGATGATAGGTCGAGGCCATGCTTTCCTCCTGCAATTCTCGATGCCGTCAACGCGTGGCGGGAATGTAGTTCAGCAGGCCGCCGCAAGTCCATCTGGGAAGGCCGGCCAGGCTATTTCCCGGATCATATACAAGGCGCGGTGCGCGCGCCGGTTTGATCTGCATCACATGGCAGCCGGCCGCACCCAAGACGTTGGTATCAAAACGGTCCGATTACTTGCCGCCATGCGCCGCTTCGAGCCCGGCAATGTACAGGGCGGCCTTCTCCGCCCATTCGCAATAGCCGGCTTCGGAAGCGTGAAATCCGTCGTCCGAGAAATTTTCCGGGACAATGCGCCAGTCGGATTCGGGCGCCAGCGCGCCGCGTTCGTTGCACAGCAACTTGCCCTTGTGATCGATCAGCCGGGCGCGAATGCCGAGGATGCGGCTTAACGGACGGGGCAGGGCGGGCACTTGCTCCAGATCGAGCACGCCGGCCCAGATGATGGTTGCGGCGGGAAACCGGGCCTTCAGCGCATAGATGAGCGTGCCGAAATCGCGCTTGAAGGCGCGCACGGAATGAAAGTTCTTGGCGTCGTTGGTGCCGATGTTCAGCATGACATAGTTGAAATCGCGAGGCTCGACATGCGGTACGACATGATCGCGGATCTGCGCCGACGTCGCCGAATTCATGCCGGCGATGCGCGCGGTGACCGGCCTGCCGGTTGTTTCGGCGAGGAGGCGCGGCAGCAAGCCGGCGAAGCATTTCTCGATCGCATCGACGCCGACGCCGGCGGCCGAGGAATCGCCGACGATCAGCAGTTTCAGCGGATCGCCCTCGCCTGCAAAGCGCAGTTCGCCTCGATGTGGCGGCGGAAGCATGCGGTCGATGCGGCGGCGCACGCCAAGTCCCTGCCACACATAGACGGGCAAGGCGAACCAGCTTAGGAGGGCTTGCGCGGGGGAAGGTCTTGAAGCCATGCTTTCTCTATACAGGGCCGCGGCGCGAAGAAAAGGTGTCTGCTGGCCGCAGCGGTCTGCCGGCTAGAGCGTCTTCAGGAAAGCGACCAGTCGCGCCTTTTCCCGTACATCCAGACCGAGCGGTATGGTCTCGTTATGGCGGCCATGCGGCACGATCTGGCCATTGATGTCGGGCAGGCCGGAGAAGGGATCGGGCGCTTCGTCGTAATGGTCGACCACCTCCTCGAGTGTGGCGAACTGACCGGCATGCATGTAGGGCGGCCGTTCCGCCACGCCGCGCAAGGTGGGCGTCTTGAACGCCCCTTCGAACACGGCCTGATCCTTCGACATGAAGCGCAACTCGCGGCAGGTGTCGGCGGGTGCATCGGAATGCGGTCCCAGGCAGGAGAATTCGTCGTTGGCGAGCCATTCGACGACGGCGGCACGGCCCCAGTCGACGCCCTGGACATCGGGCGAGAACGGCACACCTGTATTGTGGAAGAAATCGTCGGTGAGGCGGGGGCCCGAATGGCAATGATTGCAGCCGGCCTTGCCGACGAACAGACGAAAACCGGCCAGCTCGTCGTTGTCCAGTTCGGCTTCCGGAGAAGGTTGACTGTCGCTCAGCCTGGCGGCGACGAAGCGGTCGAAGCGATTTTCCTCAGGCATCAGCGTGCGCTCGAATGCGGCGATCGCCTTGCCGATATTGGCAAAGGCGCGGTCGATCGCGTCGCGGACGGTTTGCGCTGCCGCCTGCCAGTTTTCCAGCGGCTTGCCGGCGATGACGGGGCTTGCATTGTTCGGCCAGCCGCGGACATCGGGCAGTTCGCCGAAGACCTTCTCATAGGCCTCGCCGTGATGGGTGACGACCCGTTTCACGACGTCGGCGCGGGTCAGGCCGTGCTCGATCGGGTTTTCGAGCGGGCCCAGCGCCTGACTCCACTGACTGTCCTTGCGGCCATCCCAGAAGAACCAGGCCCCCCATTGGGTGCCGGCAATCGGCATGGTGCGGCGGAAATTGCGGTCGATGCCCTCGGCCAGCGGCAGCCCGTCCTGGAATTGCGCGCCGGGCTGATGGCAGGTCGCACAGGCGATCTGGGCGTTGGCGCTCAAACGCGTGTCGAAGAAAAGTTCCCGGCCGAGTTCGGCGGCGGCTGCATTTTCGGCGAAACGGTTGGACGGATCGGGGGATAGCGAAGGCAGGGAGGCGAGCGTCAGCGATTTCGCCATTTCCATTTCGTCCGGTGTCAGCAGTGACGCATCGTCATTGCTCGCACGGGCGGCGTATCGGGGGAGCACGATCGCGGTTACGGCCGCAAGGATCAGGGCCGGCAGCAGGACATTCGTGATGAGCGTGCGCGATTTGGCGAGCATGACGCCCTGCGTTCCGATTCCGTCATTTCACCTTGAACTGAAACTCCACGTTGTCGGTGCCGGCTGCAGCCTCGATCTTCAGGCGGAGCTGCCATTCGCCCATCATGGAGAATTTGACCCCGTCGATCTTGTAGACGCCCGGCGCCATGACCTGCGTCATCTCCGGGGCCGTGGGCAAGCCATGGCCGTGAGCAGCCATGCCGCCGTCCACCGCGATCTTCGCGCCCTCGACCGGGTTGCCATCCTTGTCCGTCACGGTCGCGATCCAGACATGGATCGGGCCGACGCCCATTTTCATGTCCTGCGCCTTGAGTTCGACGCGATAGAGACCGTTTGCGGTCATGGCGGCTTCCGGCAGATCCACGATCTCGGCGCGGGCCATCAGTGGCGTGACGAGGAAGATGACGCCAAGGAACAATCTAAGGCTTTGAAAATGGATCATGAAGGTCTTTCGTTTGAACGGATTGGCGTTTGAACGGATTGGCGTTTGAACGGATTGGAGGATACTGGCGGATTTTGCCGCTCCAATTGGGGAAGGATACGCCTTAGCCGACGAATGCGACAAGTTCCTATCGTGCAACAGACGCGGCGCAAAGAAAAAGCCGCCCGAGGAGCGGGCGGCCTTGTCGTTCGTCAGCGGATTTTGAGATCTCAGGCGGCGTCTTCCATCTCGCGTTTCCATGCGCCCTGTGCGGCGAGGCCGTTCATCCTGGCGCGATGCGTGAAGGCGCGCTGGGCGGCGGCGACGTTCTCCGCCTTGCCCTGCCAGGCCATCAGCGCGGCGTGCTGCAGCGCCCGGCCATAGGAATAGGTCAGCCGCCAGGGCATGTCATACATTGCATTCATGGCGGACAGATGCGCGGTTGCGACCTCATCCGACTGACCGCCGGAAAGGAATGCGATCCCGGGGACCGAGGAGGGAACGGTATTCTTGAGGCAGCGCACGGTCCATTCGGCGACTTCCTCGACGGAGGCCTTCTGCCCGGATTTCTGGCCCGGCACCACCATGTTGGGCTTCAGCACCATGCCTTCCAGATTGATGCCGGCGTCATAGAGTTCGGAGAACTGGGTCTTCAACACCCATTCGGTGACCTCGTAGCAACGCTCGATGGAATGGTGCGAATGGGGGCCATCCATCAGCACTTCGGGTTCGACGATCGGCACGATGCCGGCTTCCTGGCAAAGTGCGGCATAGCGCGCCAGTGCATGGGTGTTGGCCTTGACGCAGTTCCATGACGGCGTGTCTTCGGTGATGGCAATGACGGCGCGCCATTTGGCGAAGCGTGCGCCGGCCTCGTAATATTTGACGAGGCGTTCGCGCAGGCCGTCGAGGCCCTCGGTGACGGTCTCCACCTCGGAGCCGGGAATGAGCTTGGCGCCCTTGTCGACCTTGATGCCCGGAACGGCGCCGGCGGCCTTGATGAGGTCGACCAGGGGCGTGCCGTCGGCGGCCTTCTGAAACAGGGTTTCCTCAAACAGAATGACGCCGGAAATGTAGTTCTTCATCGCCTCGTCGGAGCGGAACAGCATCTCGCGATAGTCGCGACGGCTATCCTCGGTCGATTCGGTGTTGATCGAGTCGAAGCGCTTCTTGATCGTTCCGGTCGATTCGTCGGCGGCAAGAATGCCCTGGCCTTCGGCGGTCATGGCAATGGCGATGTCTTCGAGGCGTTCCGTCATCTCGTGTCTCCCTTGAAGGGCCGGACGCGGACATGGCTTGAAACTGGCATGCCTTCGCACCCTGGCGTTGCCGATTTTGATAGCAGAGGCTTTGGCGCAGCGAAACAGGGTCAATCGTCTCTAATCGGTTGAAAAACCGGGGACCACCAAAGAAATCGAAACGGGCCCGAGACAGGCCGCTGCGAGGCGCTTGTCAACTCGATCATGAGCGTGAATCGGCGACGGTCAGT
>JAGRLL010000171.1:1553-2412 GCA_020441855.1 Nitratireductor sp. | reverse complement strand
GCGGTCGAGACATAGGTGAAATCGTCGGCGATCCCGGCCTGATTGAGGGCCGCGACCGTGTCGCCGCCGCCGGCAACGGACACCAGATTGCCGGCCTTTGTCAGCGTGGCGGCAAAATGGGCGGCATTCATCGTCGCTTCGTCGAAGGGCTTCATTTCGAAGGCGCCGAGCGGACCGTTCCAGACCAGCGTGGCGGCATCCTCGATCGCGGTACGAATGCGCTCGAAGGATTGCTGGCCCGCATCAAGGATCATGCCGTCGTCGGGAATGGCGTCGACCCCATAGGTGCGATGCGGCGCGTTTGCCTCGAAGTGCCAGGCGACGACGGCGTCGACGGGCAGAATGATGGCGCACGAACCCTGCTCGGCCTTGGCCATGATGCGCCTTGCGGTGTCGGCGAGGTCCTTTTCGCAAAGCGACTGGCCGACGCCATGGCCCTGCGCGTGCAGGAAGGTGTTGGCCATGCCGCCACCGATGACCAGCGCGTCGACCTTGTCGATGAGATGTTCGAGAAGGTCGATCTTGGTCGAAACCTTGGCGCCGCCGACAATGGCGATGACCGGGCGGGAGGGATTACCGAGGCCTTTTTCGAGTGCCTCGAGTTCGGCCTGCATGGCGCGGCCGGCAAAAGCAGGCATGTGGTGCGCCAGCCCTTCGGTGGAGGCGTGCGCGCGGTGAGCGGCGGAAAAGGCGTCGTTGACATAGACGTCGCCATTGGCCGCCAGCGCGTTGACGAAATCCGGGTCGTTCTTTTCCTCTTCTGCGTGGAAGCGGGTGTTTTCAAGCATCAGTACGTCGCCGTCCGCCATCCCGGCGACGGCCTGCACCGCCTTCTCCCCGATACAGTCGGCGGCGAAGG
>JAGRLL010000171.1:0-1476 GCA_020441855.1 Nitratireductor sp. | reverse complement strand
GGGCTTGCCCTTGGGACGGCCGAAATGGGCGAGCAGGACGACCTTGCCGCCCTTGCTGGACAATTCCCTGATGGTCGGCAGAACGCGCTCGATGCGCGTCGTGTCGGTGACCTTGCCGGCATCCATCGGCACGTTCAGGTCGACGCGCAACAGGACGCGTTTTCCCTTCGGATTGAAATCGTCAAGCGTCTTGAACGCGGCCATGGTCAATTTCCCTCGCTGGTCGAACGTTGTCGGTCGAAACTAACGGCTGGCGCTGCGTAGACAAGCAGACGGGTTGTCACGGGCATGCGGCTCTCCGGGGCAGGCATGTGCTCAGGCGAAGTCCCTGACCAGCAATATCCATTCATCGCCCTCGGACCGCCAGCCTTCCTTGATCATCGTGCGTCGCGCCCGCTCGCGATAACCCACGCGCTCGTAGAGACGGCGCGCATTGTCATTGTTGTCGGCAACGACCAGGGAGAGGCCCGACAGGTCTTCATCGCGCGCGATCGCCTCGGCCAGATCGAGCAGGCGCGTACCCCACCCTTGTCCGCGATGGTCGGGCAGGGCGGCCAGCACGTTGACGTACCATGTGGCGGGCGCGAGGTTTTCCAGTTCCTGCAAGGGACGGAACATGGCGGGCATGTCGTCGGGCAACGGGTCGGGATCGGCGGAAATCGCGTAACCGGTGAGGCCGGCAATCGCGCCCTTCCCCTCGTCGACGACGAAGATCTGGCCTTCCTCGGCCTTCTTCTCCTGGCGCTTGCGGCCGATTTCCCAGGGGTCTTCGTCCGCTGCCGCCATCGAGGTCCACAGATATTCGGGCATGCCTTCGCCGGCATGATTGACGAGTTCGGCGAGAACCGCTGCGTCTTGCGCGGTTGCGATGCGTAGCGGGAACTTCAAATCGATCATCGCTTCACTCCCAATGCCGCTGAGGGTTCTCTGGCGGGTCGATCAAACCGGCGCCGTATCCATGAGGCGTGCGAGACGATTTCAACTGGCGTGGGCAAATGCAACGGCTTTGTTGAAAGAAACGCAGACGCTTCGCGGACGATCAGATGTCGTCGTTTGCGTCTCCCCGCGCGCTTCGAATGCCGACCCAGGTAGCGGTCGCGCGGCCGTCGGCACGCGAGGCGTTGGGATCGCTGCCGCCACGATGGGAGACGAGGCGCGTCAGCAGGATTGCCAGCACGATAATGGCGACGGCGAAACCCAGTGCGATCAGAATGGCGGTTTCCATGTGAACATCCGGTACGTCCGGCGGGGGAAACCCGGTCTCCGCCGCAGTCGTCGCTATCGAAGGTGCCGCCGGGATCACTGCCCGGCCCGGTGCCGGCGGCGCAGTGGATCGCGCAGACGATCACACCCGCCACGATGGCGCAACCGGGGCGACGAGGAGATTATGGTCCATCTCGCCGCCCCCGGTCGTCAGCCGGATTTCGTCAGATGAGCTTGCTCATCGCGATGGCGGTGTCGCCCATGCGGTTGGAG
>JAGRLL010000170.1:301-17553 GCA_020441855.1 Nitratireductor sp. | reverse complement strand
AGGGGTGTCCCACTGGCGGGATTACTCCAAGCCCCGAAATTCCGCAAGTATCAAAGATAGTTGCCGTGCAGAATGTCGCAGGTCCGTGCAGAACGGAGCGGGAACGCGCTCGGAAAAGTGGCACAAAACTGACACACGCGATTCCTCGTTTGTTCCGGTAGATGCGCAAAAAGAAACCGCCGCCCCGACTGCAATCGGGAACGGCGGAGCAATTGAATATCGGGTCTCGAATACCGATGAGAATTTCTACCACGGCCAGACCGACGCGGCAACGCTTGCGGCTCGCTGGTACGCGGAAAATCGCGAGACTTGCCCGCGCCCGATCGTACCGACCTTGCGGACGATGTTCGGCCTTTCCTCTGCCGAGGCGGTGTGGGCCGTCATGGAAGCGACTGGGGGTGCGCGATGAGCACCTTTCAAGTTTCCGACGCCCTGCTCAATTCCAGCTTGATGCGACGCAAGCCCGATGACGCCCTGCTACAGGCTGTCGAGGCCGGCGACACGGTGGCCATGGAGAACTGGGTAAAGGTCAACCGTCCTGGCCTGCTCGGGACACAGCCCGCCGGCAAGGCGTCATGGTTCAAATCGATGACGAGCGGTCGCTACGGCCAGTATGGCGAGACGGCCCGACAGCGCCACGTCTACAATCGCGCCAAATCTCGCGGCCGAAAGCGCACCATGGGCGGTGCTGGCGTACTGCCGCATTCCATCCGCGCCGACTACACCGAGGGCGAGCGTTCGGTGCTCACTGTCATTGCGCTGGAATGTAAGCGGCGCGGTTTCTGTGACTGGCCTATCGACAAGATCGCAGCGATGGCTGGCGTTTGCCGGCGCACGGTGCAGTACGCGCTGGCCACGGCAACCGGGCTGGCACGCCGTCACCTGTCTGTGGACCGCCGCCCTGTAAAGGGACGCCGCAACCTGACCAACATCATCAAGATCAAGGCCGCCGCGTGGCTGACCTGGCTCAAGCGCGGCCCGTCCCTCGATACCATCAACGAGGGGATAGGGTGCAAAGAAGTGCACGGCACGAAGAAAAGGGAGTTCTTAAACGATAGTCAGAATAGGCCGACAAGCCGAAATTGGCTCTTGAACGGGCGAAACAGGCAAGACCGAGCGTCACCACACGCTCATAGCCCAGACGATAGGGATTGGAGGGCTGTGATATGACCTCGATCCTCGAAGGCGAGCTTGCCCAGACCATAGCGGATGCGCTCACGGATGCGGATATCCCGTACGACGTCACAATCACACGCACCGTTCCGGGAGAACCCGACCCCGAGACGCCTTGGATACCGGGCGAGCCTGTTGTCACAAACTACGCGTGCCAAGGCTTCACCGAGACATTCGAGGCCGACTACATCTCAGGCGGTTTGGTGCAAGCCAACGACCTCAAGGTCGTGATCCTTGCCCCTACACTGGAGATCACGCCGTCGCTGACCGATACCGTGACGGTTCGAGGCCAGACCTACACCATCATCCGCGTCATGCCCGACCCGGCCCTTGCCACCATCGCGTTGCAGGTGCGCTCATGACGGTTCGCGAGCAGAAAATGGTCCCAATGCCCGGCAAGTTGGGGGAACCAGCCTACGCGGAGCGGGCCTCTTCTTTCGCGCTGTGCGGTTTTGCAGCCTCCCTGGGCTTCCTCGCCCTGTTCATTGCGGGGGTGCTGTGATGCTGGCGAGCACGAAGGCGGTCCGTTTCCTGGAAACCCTGCTTATCCCGGAGGGGCCGAAGGCCGGCGAGTCTCTGAAGCTGGCACCGTTCCAGAAGCAATTCGTGAAGGGCGCGCTGCCACCGGAAACGAGCATCGCGGTCCTGTCCATCGGACGCGGCAACGCCAAGACGGCGCTATCGGCAGGGCTGGCACTCGGTGCGTTGCTCGGCGAATGGGATGATCAGCCGCACCGGGAAATCGTGCTGGCGGCACGTACCCGCGATCAGGCTCGCATCGCCTGGGATTTCGTCGCCGGCTTCGTCCGTTCACTGCCGGAGGAAACGCAAAAGGCGCTGACCTTCCGGCGCTCGCCACGGCTCGAAATCGAATATGAGGGCGACGGTGGCGGGCACTTTGTCAGGGCCATTGCAGCCGATGGCAAGTCTGCCCTTGGCGGTGCTCCGACACTGGTTGTCATGGACGAACGCGGGCACTGGGAACGCGACAAGGGCGACGCGCTGGAACACGCGCTGCTGTCCGGTCTGGGCAAGCGTGGCGGCAAGGCGCTGATCATTTCCACGTCCGCGCCCGATGACGCGCATCCGTTCAGCAAATGGATAGACGAGCCGCTTCCGGGAACCTATGTGCAGGAACACCGGCCCGCACCCGGCCTGCCGCCCGATGATCGGGAAAGCCTGCTGCTTGCCAATCCCGGTGCACCCTATGGCATCGGGTCCAGCTACGAATGGCTTGCGGGGCAGGCGCAACGTGCCATCGCCCGCGGCGGCTCGGCACTGACGAGCTTCCGGCTCTACAACCGCAATGAGCGCGTCTCGGCCGAAACCCGCGATCTGCTGATCACGGTGGACGAATGGCTGGCCTGCGAGACGGGCGAACTGCCGGCGCGTGAAGGTCCATGCGTCATTGGCATCGACCTGGGCGGCTCGGCATCGATGTCGGCGGCGGCTTTCTATTGGCCCGAGACTTCCCGGCTGGAATGCCTGGGCACCTTCCCGGCCCGTCCTTCGTTGCTGGATCGCGGGCAGGCGGACGGTGTGTCCGACCGCTATGTCGAAATGGAACGCCGGGGCGAACTCTCGACACTTGGCGGGCTGACTGTTCCGGTCGCGGCTTGGCTTGTCGAAGTCATCCGGCATGTGGACGGGGAGAATATCGCGGCGATTACTGCCGACCGCTACAAGCAGGCCGAACTGGGCGAGGGAATCGACCGCAGCGGCATCCGCGTTCCCATTGTATGGCGCGGCCAAGGTTTCCGTGACGGTGGCGAGGATTGCGAACGCTTCCGGCGCGCCTGCTTTGATGGCAGCGTAAAGTCCCTTCCCTCACTGCTGCTGCGCTCGGCGTTCGCGGATGCTGTGACGCTGCGCGACCCGGCGAACAATCTGAAACTGGCCAAAGCCCGGTCAACGGGCCGAATCGACCCTGCGGCAGCAACGGTGCTCGCAGTGGCCGAGGGTGCACGCATGATGGCGCGGCCGGCAAAAAAAGCGAGGGCTGCGGTATGGGCATGAAACGCCATGATCGTCACTCGCAAGCGGTTATCCGTTCGGCCCGCTGGAAAGCCGTCCGGCTCGCTGTGAAGCGTCGCGACGGCTGGAAATGCGTTGAATGCGGCAAGGCCGGCCGGCTCGAGGTGCATCATGTTCAGCCGGTGCGCACCCACCCCGAACTCGCCTTCGAACTCTCAAATCTGAAATCGCTCTGTCCGTCCTGCCACAGCCGCAGGACGCGCATCGAGATTGGCCTTGGCCAAGAGAACCCCGCCCGCGAGGCGTGGAAAAGACTGGTTGCCGAGTTGCAACCGAAAACCCTCCAAGCAGCAAAGGACACCCCCCATGCTTGAATCTGCAAAAATTGCCCGTCGCCAGTCGGAAATCCGGCAGTCGCTGGCAACCATCGTCGGCAAGAGTGAGCCGACCGAAGAAGAAACGCGGTCGATGGAATCGCTGGACTCGGAATATCGGCTCAATGAGACCCGCTATCGCGCGGCTTTGATCACCGAAGATCAGGAACGCGAGGAAGCCAAGGGCGAACTGGAGACCCGTTCGGAAAAGGAATACGCCGAGCTGGTCGACAAGTTCGAACTGCGGCAGGTCGCGTTGGCGCTCGATGAAGGTCGCACGCTCGATGGCCCGACCGCCGAGGTAGTCGAGGAAATGCGCTCGCAGGGCGGCTATCGCGGTATCCCTGTTCCGTGGCTCGCCCTCGAACGCCGTGCCGGCGAAACCGTGGCCAGCGGCACGCCCGACCCGATTACCACGCGCCCGATCATCGACCGGCTGTTCCCGGACAGCGTTGCGGCCCGCATGGGTGCGCAGATGATCAATATCGATTCCGGCGCGATCGAATGGCCGGTTGTGACCTCCAGCGTATCGGCCGGGTGGGCGGACGGCGAAACCGCCAACGTCGCCGGCCCCACGGCTTTCGCCACGACCGACAAGGCACTGAAGCCCGAACAGAACCTGGGCATTCAGATGAAGATCACGCGCAAGACGATGAAGCAGTCGGGAGACGCCTTGGAGCAAGCCGTGCGCCGGGACATGAACAGCGCCATTGCCAAGGCGATGGACGCGGCGATCTTCCTGGGCACCGGCTCCAATGGCCAGCCCTTGGGCGTGATCACCGGGCAGTCCACCTACGGCATTACCGCTACCGATGCGGGGGCGCTGGCGTCCTGGGCGGCGCTGCGGGCTGCCGTGGTGCGCTTCATGACCGCCAATGCGGCCGGCTCGCCTTCCGCCGTGCGCGGTCTGATCCGGCCGGAACTGTGGGACTATCTCGACGGCGCCTATATCGACACGGGAACGGGCATCACCGAATGGGACCGGCTCCTGCGCAACATTCCCGCAGCCAACATCGCCATGACCTCGAATGCGCTTGCCGCCCCTTCCGGCGATCCGCTGGAGACGCAGGCGCTGCTGACCACAAATGCCGGCGGCGTCGCGCCGATCTTCGTTGGCGTCTGGGGCGGTGTGGACCTGATCCGCGATCCCTACAGCGATGCACAGTCCGGTGGACTACGGCTCACTGCCTTGACCACGGCGGACGTGACGGTCGCGCGCCCGGCTCAGTTGGAACTGATCACCGGCCTTGAACTGGAGGCGGGTTCCTAATGCTCTGGGGTGGCTTCGAAGGCGAACTTGAACTGCGGCGCGCACGCGACGGCGGGTCACGCCTTCGCGGCCGCTTCCCTTACAACAAGCCTGCCGTCCTATCGGACGGTGGGCGCACCGGGCGGCCTCGCAAAGAGGTAATCGCGCCTGGGGCATTCTCCTACCGGCTCGATATGCCGGATGAGGATATTCATCTGCTTGTCGGGCATTCGTACGATCGACCGCTTGCCAGCCGCAAGGCGGGCACTCTCGACTTCAAGGACACGACCGAAGCGTTGATCTTCGATGCGACGATCACCGAGGAAATGCAGCGCGTGTCCTATGTTCAGGACGCGCTCACCGCCATTTCGGCTGGCTTGATTCTCGGCATCTCACCGGGTTTCCGCATTCCGCCCGCACGCGCGGTCAAGAACGCGGAGACGGTCGAGGATGAGGGCAACGATCCGGCAAGGGGGATGCACAACGCCATCATCCGCACGATCTGGGCGGCACTGCTCTACGAATTGAGCCTTGTCACTCGGCCGGCCTATCCCGAGGCGCAGGTTGAGTCCCGAAATTGGTCTCCGAATGCGGGCGGCGTTGTGGTGCCAGAAAAACCGGACGCGGGCTTGCGCCGCACGCTCAATCGCTGGAGGCCATGATGACGGCAACCACGATCAAACAGACCGAAGCCGCACCCGAAAGCTATCCGACTGTTGCCACAACAGGCTGGAGCACGGGGGCTGCGGCGTTGTCGCAAGACATGATCTGGCAGCGGATTGAAACCTATGTCGCGTGGCGCTCGACGGAACGGGCCGTGACCTGGATTGTCGAGGGTTGTGGCGAGTGGACCCCGCCCTTGACACCCGCAACCGTATCCACGGTGGAGATCTGGGAAAGCAATGCCTGGAGCACCGTCACGCCGGACGCTTCGCCATTGGGCGGCTATTGCCTGCCGGGCGGCACGTACCGCTTCACTGGCACCGCCGGCGATGACGACGCCGACATACCGGCTGCGATCACCGAGGCGTTCAGACGCCTTGCGGAATACATGGCCGGGAAGGCGGGCAAGCCCGGCGCATCGTCGGAAAGCATCGGTGCCGGTTCCATCTCTCTGTCACACCGCCGTTCCCCTTCATGGATGGCGCAAGCGATGCAAAACAGCGGCGCGGGCGATCTCCTGCGGCCATACAGGAGGGCCTGACCATGTGGCCATTCAATCGAAAGCCCAAAGAGGAAACCCGCTCTGCGGCATCCGGGTTCACGGCAGAAATCATCGCCGCGCGGGAGAGCTATGTCAGCGGCCGTCGCGGCATTGCCGAATTGACCGCCACGGCTCAGGCTTGTGTCTCGATGTGGGAAGGCGCGTTCGCCCTTGCCGATGTTTCGGGCACCGATCTGCTTGACCGCCGTTCCCTCGCGCTGATGGCCCGTTCGGTGGCCCTGAGAGGCGAGGCGGTATTCCTGATCAGGGAAACGGGACTTGTGCCATGCGCGGACTGGGATTTGCGAACTCGCGACGGCCGGCCGACCGCATACCGTGTCTCTGTCTCCGAAGCCGGTGGCGGCCGGACAGAAACCGCATTGGCCGGCGAGGTGCTGCATATCCGCATCGGCTGTGATCCCGTTGCACCCTATTACGGCACCGCACCGCTAAAGCGGGCCAGCCTTACGGCGGGCATGTTGAATGCGGTGGAGACAGCCTTGGCGGAAGTTTTCGAAAACGCCCCGCTTGGCAGCTTAATCGTGCCGTTCCCCGAAAGTCCGGAAACCGATCTGGAGGCGCTTGGCCGTGGTTTTCGTGGCAGGCGCGGCCGGGTGCTGTTGCGCGAATCGGTGGCCGTCTCGGCGGCCGGCGGCCCGACGCCACAGTCGGACTGGAAGCCTGCGAACGTGTCTCCTGACCTGGCCAACGCGATGACGGCGGAAACGCTGGCAGCGGCCCGCGAATCGGTCTGTACCGCGTTCGGTGTCCTGCCGGCGCTCTTCGCCTCCAATGCGCAGGGGCCGCTTGTCAGGGAAGCGCAGCGCCATCTGGCGGGGTGGACACTCCAGCCCATTGCGATGCTCGCGGCAGAAGAATGTTCCGACAAGCTCGGTGGCGAAGTCATGATCGATACGCTGCGGCCGGTGCAGGCGTTCGATGCAGGCGGCAGGGCAAGGGCGCTGTCCACCATTGTCGAGGCGCTGGCAAAGGCCAAGGAAGCCGGTCTGGCACCGGGTGCAGTGAATGACGCGCTGACGCTGGTCAATTGGGGCGAAGGCGACAAGGCGGCATAGGGCTGGCCACCCCGCGCAACGTCAGGGGCGCGAAAGGCTGGGGTTAGTCGTGAGTGCCCGAAAAACCGCGACAGGGTGCAGCGGTTTCCTTTCGTCCCGCGTGGCACCTGGTGATTGGAGTTGAGGATAGGCCGGGGGTGGATGCTCCCGGCCTATTGTCATCATCGTAGTTCAATTCGCAGGGTATTCACGAGGTCGCCGGCCGGCGCACCACTCAGCAGCAAGCCAGCCTTTTTTAGTGAGCCGATATCCAATCGGAGCAACAGACGGTCGGCAGCTGCCGCCTTGTTCAGCAAGTCCTTTGACGATCAAGTTGTCGACGCCTGTTTGTCCAAGGCCGGCAAACTTTGCCAACGGTTCGAAATCATTCAGGGCTTTCTGAAGATGACGAATCGCACGTTTGTCACTGCCCGAAAGCTGTCGCCAATCTTCGACGTCGAATGTGATGGTTTCCGTCATTGCATGAACTCCTTGCGAGCGTTCACACTTATCTTGCCATCCTTATTGAATGAGCGCACTATCAGCGCACCGGTCGAGTGCTACCAACACTCGACCGGCACTTGACACCGAAAGCCGTGGAGGGCTTTGCGATGACCGATCAGGTATCTATCACGATTCAGCGCACTGTCGCCCCATGGCTTCAAACCAATGGGAGATATCGGCATGTCGAAAAATGACCATTGCAAGTCCGCCGGGTCAGCCATCCGACCGGCTACTGAGGAAGAATTTGCGGCTCTAGATTTCTTGCCTTGGAAGAAAGACGAAGCCGTCTCAAACGATCAGTTCGCCAGGGAAATCTCACACAAACTGAGGATTCTCCATACCGTCGCCTGCGTCAGCTACAGGCTGATGTACATGTCAAAGTCGGAGATGATGACGGAGGTTGATGGCTGGCCTGACGAAATTGGAGAGACTCTGATGCGAAGCTTCTTCGACGCAACGGAATCCCTAGAAACTTTGTCCACGCTGATCAAAGGTGCAGAAGCGCGTATCTTGGTCGCCGGTTCGACGCTGCTTCAAAGTGAGGCGCATTCATGAACACTCGCAAAGTGACCCAGGCCGATATCGATACGGCTTTTCACGTCGCCAACCTCCTGACCTTGTGTTCCGTCGCCGCGGCGTCTCTGAACGAAATGTCACCAGATACTCCAGAGGGTGGCGGCGCGTCTCCTCGTGAAACCGCACGGTCTGCAATTGAATTTGCACTCGGCTACTCGCGCAACATGGCTGACCAAACCGCAAACCTAATTGTGGAACTGCAGGAGGCACAGAATTGACCCTCATGCGCCTTTACCTCGCCCTGGCCATGCTACGCCTTGCACTGTGGCTGAAAATCCACGGGACGGCCATTGTCGAGGATGAAGCCGAACGGTTCCGGCGTTGAACTATCGGCACGAATATTCAAGCCCGCTGCGGAAACGTGGCGGGCTTCATTCAATTGCATCGTTTGCTGCGTACCACTCTTCTCGTGTGGCCTGCATTTCCTCCAGCGCAACCGATGTGGCAAGCCGAGCAATACGTTCCAGGACCGGCTTAATCTGATCTGGTTCCAGAGCTTCCGCTCCAGCGGCAATGTCGTCTGCGCTGAGTGGTTCCAAATCGAGCCGCAGACTATCTGCAAGGACACAAATCTCAGCCAGCTTTTTTAGGCCATCCCGAAGATACCAACCCTCCATTGGGCGCTTTGTTGAATCTGCCATTTTACTCCCCGTCGGCATTGACATTTGGTTTTTTATTTCTAAAATCCAAAAACAGGAGACAAGAAATGCACCCAGCAAAAGAATGCGTCGATATCGCAGCAAGCGTATGCGGCTTCCCGCGCTCACACGTGGACCAAAGGACTCGTGCATTAATTGATGCTGGAATCCTGCCCAAGAGTAAAGGTAAGCAAATAGCTCTTCTCAATGCAGAGCAACTATTTCTCATAATTGCGTGCTCCGCCTTTTCAGATAGGCGCGCGGACGCACCGAATGTTGCACTAGCCTTCCGAGACCTTCCTCTGGCTGTTGGTGATAAACTAATTGGTGAGGGCGGACCCGGCCTCTATTTCGAAAATGCCCTGGAAATGCACTCCTACAAATCGTGTCGCATGGAATTGTCCGCCACTCGAAATGGTTACGTGGCATCGCTCTGGTGTGAGCTTGCAAGTTCCACAGGACAGGAATCGGAAATCCTACTGTCGTTTTTTCGAAACCCCAAATGGGGCGGATACACAAAGCGGACTTTTGCTTTGAGTTCTGAGGGTTTTCAGGTCATGCGAAACCTATGGTCTCGTCCGACTGACGATGTGGTCGAAATCAAATAATCTATGGCAATTCACCCGACCCTTCTCCCCGTCTACACCACGCCGGCAGAACTGGCGACGCACCTGCAGGTGTCGGAGCGGACGTTGCGGGAGATTGCCCGGTCGATTGGGGCTTGCTCCGAAATCGGCAAACGAATGATCCTGACCGAGAGTGACGTAGTTCAGATCATGGAGGCGACACGGCCATGCCCCTCGAAATCTACAAGCGCGGCGCGATCTGGCACTATCGAGGCAGCGTTAACGGGCGACGACTACGCGGCTCTGCAAAAACGGCTGACCGCAAAATCGCCGAGAGGGTCAAGGCGGAAGTCGAAAGACGCGCCTGGCAACGTCATTTCGATGGACCGTCTGCGGGGCTGACGATGGCGCAAGTCTTCAATGCCTATCTCGACGCCGGCAGGTCAGACCGCTTCCTGTTGAAGCTGGCCGCGCACTGGAAGGACACGCCGGTCGAAGACGTGCACGCCGAAACGGTGCGCCGCGCGGCGAAGAAAATCTATCCCGACGCGAACGAACCGACCTGGAACCGGCAGGTGATCAAGCCGACGCAGGCGGCAATCAACTACGCGGCCGGGCTGGGCTGGTGCTCGCGCATCTCGGTCAAGCGTTTCTCCGAGAACCCGGAGATCAAGACGCCCGCCACGGTCGAGTGGGTCCGCAAGTTCCATGAACAGGCCCTGAAAGACGAATTGCCCCATCTCGGCGCGTTGTGCGTCTTCATGTTCGGCACGGCAGCACGCATTGGTGAGTCCTGCCGGATGAGATGGGCCGATGTCGATCTGTCGGCCGGCACGGCAACGCTCTACCTGTTCAAGCCGACACCCTGGAGCCGGGTTGCCCACCTGCCGAAGGACGTCGTCGTTGCGCTCGCCAACATCCCATCGAACCGCAATCCCGATGATCGGGTGTTTGGCTATTCGGAGCGGGGTAGCGTGCGCGGTGCGTGGAACAACATCGCCAAGCGCGCGAAGATCGAGCGGCTGACGCCGCATTGCTGCCGGCATGGCTTCGCGACATCCATGCTCCAGAGAGGGTTCGACGTGAAGACGGTGGCAGAGAGCGGCGGCTGGAAAGACGCGACGACGGTGCTGCGCACCTATGCCCATGCCGTCGAGGACAAGACTGTCACCGACGCCCTTTTTGACACACCAGTGACACAGCGCAAATCGCGCAAGGCCGTAAGCAACGGAAAAACAAGGAGAAAAGCACGATGAACACCTTCCCTCGTTGGGAGGGGTGTCCCACTGGCGGGATTACGCCCGGCGACTTTTGGCGTCAAGCGACTTTTCGATGAATGGCGCGCCCGACCGCCAGGTGCGGCGCGATGGCGCATGACGGGAAAGGCGGCGGGATGGGTTCCCGCCGCCTTTCAAAGCAAGCAGCCTCGAGAAAGGTCCGGACACGATGCGCGGCGGATACCGCTCCAGCGCTCCCGGAGACCGGACTAGTTGAACGCGTAACGCAGGCCGAACTTGAAGTCGTGCGACACGATATCGTTCAGGATCATCGGATTGTCGATCGTATTGGCGCCGGCAAAGGGCACCAGATCGCCGCTCCTGCCGTCGCCCAGATGCAGGTAGGAATATCCCAGATCCATGGTCAGCCTGTCGCTGATCTGAAAGCCGAGACCAGCATGAAGTGCCCAGGCGAGGTTCCACTCAGAGTGGGTCCCGCCGTAAGCAACGCCGGCTGTCGGCGTGTTGACATCCATGAAGTCCGAAATCGTGACTTTCGCGGCGCCGATACCGGCACCGACATAGGGCGTGATTCCGCTCCAGGTGCCCATGTCCCAGTAAGCATTGGCCATGAACAGGAGCTCGGTTTTCTTGGCGGTATATTCGTCGGTGCCGTCGAAGGTCAGCGGGTTGCTGTCGTCCGTCGTCTCGTAACGGTCGAGACCGGAGAAGCTTGCGGCACCACGATATTGCGCGGTCACATCGGCGCGCAGCCAGTCGCTGAACTGGTAACCGACACCGATCTGGAAGGTCGGCGCGCTGTCGAAGCTGCCCGGATTGATGTGCTCGACAATATCGGTGCTGTCGTAGAGCACGTTGTACATGTCGCCATGAAGCTTNNTGGTTGCTCATGCCGATATCGCCGCGCAGATACCAGCCGCCGATTGCCGGCGGAATGACTTCCGGCGGGCTGTAAGGCGGTTCGATGATATCAGCCGCCAGTGCCGCCGACGCCGAGAGGCACAGCCCCGCGACCGCCAGCGAGAACTTTCCGAGGTTTCCCATGACAACTTCCTTCCCTTCGATGCCCTGGGGGAAACACCCTTGGGGCGATTGGACATTCAGTTGTCGGGGATAGTGCGCTTCAAAGGTTAAGGCGCGCTTAACCGTAATTCTTAACCCTAACAAAAATAGTTAACGAAAGTTGAACGCAAATTTTTCTTGTGATGCCTGCACGAATACTTCGCGAAGCCCGAGATGATACGGCTCTGGATTTCGGGCGTTCGGGTGTTCAGGCAGCCGAACGCGAAACGGCGCCGGCAATGTCGTCCACCACCGATGCGATCAGGCTTTCGTCGTCGCCTTCCGCCATGATGCGGATCAGCGGCTCGGTGCCGGAAGGACGGATGACCAGACGGCCGGTCTTGCCGAGCCGGTTTTCACCCTCGCTGATCGCCTGCCGGACAACATCGTTGTCGAGTGGTGTTCCGTTGGCATAGCGCACGTTCTTGAGGATCTGCGGCACCGGCTCGAACTTTCGGCAGACCTCGCTGACCGGGCGGTCCCAGGTCCTGACCACCGCCAATACCTGCAGCGCGGCGACAAGTCCGTCGCCCGTCGTCGAGAAATCCGACAGCACGACGTGGCCGGATTGCTCTCCGCCGACATTGAAACCCCTGGCGCGCATCTGTTCGACCACATACCGGTCGCCCACCTTGGTGCGCTCCAGCGCCAGACCGTGTTCGGTGAGAAAGCGCTCCAGACCCAGATTGGACATCACCGTTGCGACGATACCGCCGCCGGCGAGCTTCGACATCGACTGCCAATACTCGGCGATGACCGCCATGATCTGGTCGCCGTCGATCGTATTGGCCGCCTCGTCGACGATGATAACGCGGTCCGCGTCGCCATCGAGCGCAATACCGACATCGGCGCGCGTTTCGTGCACCTTGCGCTTGAGCAGCGCGGTACTGGTTGATCCGCAATCGCGGTTGATGTTGAAACCGTTGGGCTCGTCGCCGATCGCGATCACTTCCGCGCCCAGTTCCCACAGCACCTCAGGCGCCACCTTGTAGGCTGCGCCATTTGCGCAATCGATCACCACGCGCAGACCTTCCAGCGACAATTCCTTGGGCAGGGTGCGCTTGGCGTATTCGATATAGCGATCGCGCACGCCATCGACGCGCTTGGCACGGCCGATCATGTCGGGAACGGCCATGTCCGTCGACAAGTCGCAATTCATGAGCTCTTCGATATTGGCTTCGATCTCGTCGGAAAGCTTGTAGCCGTCGGGACCGAAGAGCTTGATGCCGTTGTCCTGATAGGCATTGTGCGAAGCCGAGATCATCACGCCGATATCAGCGCGCATCGAGCGCGTCAGCATGGCGACGGCAGGCGTCGGAACAGGACCGAGCTGGAATACGTCCATGCCGGCCGCCGTCAGTCCCGCCACCAGCGCGTTCTCGATCATGTAACCGGAAAGACGCGTGTCCTTGCCGATCACCACACGATGACGGTGATCACCGCGGCGGAACGCGACGCCTGCGGCCATGCCGACCTTCATCGCGATTTCCGCGGTCATCGGCGCAGTATTCGCCCTGCCCCGGATACCGTCGGTTCCGAAATATCCCCGCTTGGCCGTGCTCATGCCAGACTACCCATGTCAAGAATGCTACCGCCCGATTGACGGGCCCCAACCCGGACACCGCAAATGGTAATTGACCATTGCCACAACACGGCCGGGCCAGGACGTCAATTAATGTTCTATTGTGTTACAAAAGCCTTGAAACGAGCGCAATCGCGGCTCTTGCACCGTCGTTAACGCCGCCAATCGGCGTTTCATGCTTAACGCAGTGTCAAAATCCACTGGCGCAGCATTTCCACGGCACGTTCATCCGTCAGCGCCCGGCCCAGTTCCGGCATCATCACGCCCGGTTCGGTGCTGGCCACGCGCGTGATCAGGATGGATTGCTCGGGACGACCGGGCACGATGTCGAACTGGTTGTCGCCGGCCCCACGACCCGCCGCGACAGGCCGCTTCAGGACACCGCGCGCAACCTCACTGTTCTCGCCCCATGTCAGGAACAGACCGGAATTGGAAGCCGGCCCCTCCGCGCGATGGCAATGCGCACAATTGACGTCGAGCCAGGCGCGAGCCCGCGCATCGAGAGGGGCTTTTTCGTCCAGCCAGTCCACCGCCTTCTCGACGCCTTCATCCGGCAGTCCGGCGAGCAATCCGTTCGCGGCCCACCATTGAAGCTGATTCCGAGGACCCGCTCCCATGTTTCCTGCCTGATCCGCGCCATGATCGAAATCGCGGTTCAGATTGCGCGCCTTCGGGCCGATCGGCGCGATCTCGCCACTGATCGCATGACAGCCCTTGCACTGGTTCCTGTTCGGCACGGCATAGGAAAACGACACTTCTTCGCCCTTCGTGTCGACGAAGGACAGGTCGAGGCGTTTGCCGGCGATCTTCAGTTCCGCGTCGCTCTGCTCCTCGTTCCAGACATAGGCCATCGCCTTCCAGCCGTCCGCCTGGTGCAGCAGGACGCGCGTCTCGATCAGCCGGACATTTTCCTGCGGGTGGCGAAAATCGGCGGGAAAGGCGAAAGTCTTGACCAGCGCCGCACCGACAGGAAAGTCGAGCGCCTCGCTGACAGTGTACTTCGCCGGCTTGCCCTCCGGCACATGCACATGCCGGATCTTGACCGCAAAATCGGAAAACAGGGGCGTCGCCAGATCGTATTCGACGACACCTTGTGCCGGCTTCGAAATGCCCGATCCGGCCTTGATGCCTTCGAAAAAGCCATAGGCGCTGAGCAATCGCGGCGGCTTTTCGGCAAGAATGGCCGGATAATCGGCACCCGCGGCCTGCGTGGCGGCGACCAGGAATGCCGCGACAAAGGCGCCAATCCCGGCCATTCCTGCAAGACGCATCGCGGTCTCCTAGGACGTCTTGTCCTGCGGCAATTCCACCGGCGCAGGCTCGGGCAGGCTGCCCTTGTAGGCGGAGATATCGGTGTCCGGCGTTGTCGACCAGGGCAGGATCAGCTGCGACAGCATCTTCAGATTGACGAACGTGGTGCCGGCTTCCTCGGAGATATAGATACGGTTTTCAGGCGCCGTCCACGACAGCCATTCCGGAATGCGCGTCACCCCGTCCCAGACGATGTCTGGCACCGGTATGCCGGAATATTTCGAGATCGTTTCGCCGACTTCGCCGTCGGGCGCGCCACCGCCTTCGCCATAGGTATTATCGTGGACGTAAACCCCGCGCGGCACGAACATGTAATTGTCGTCCTTGTAGTCTTCGGGATAGGCGGCGATCAGCACATGGGCCGTGTCGTTCTTGTCCAGCCGATTGCCGAAAACGTGCACGTTGCGATTGGCCATCACCATGATGCCCATGCCCTTGGGCACCATTGCGACCGTATTGCCCTTCGGCGCGAAATTGGCCGTATCGTTCTCGGTCACCTCATTGTCGAAGACGCGGATATCGCGGCCGCCTTGCTGCGGCAGGTTCGGCAGGTCGAAAACCAGGATGCCTCCGGTGTTGTGGCGGGCAACATTCTTGTAGACGTCCGCGTGGAAGGAATTCTCGATCTCGATGCCCGCCACATTGTACTCGGCAAGGCTGTTGCGCACGACGATACCATCGCTCTGGCCGACATAGATGCCCGCGTCCGACGCCCCGCGAACCGTGACATTGTCGATCAGCACATTCTTGGACGACACCGGATAGACGCCATAGGCGCCGTTCTTCTCGTCCGGCCCGTTCGTCCATTCCACACGAAGATTGGTGAAGGTGATCTGGTCGGACCCCTTCGACTTGATGCCATCGCCCCTGGCGTCCTCCACCGCGAAACCGTCCAGGATCACCCGGTTCGAAGTGACGAGAAGTCCTTCGCCGCTGCCCTGCTGCTCCTTGAAGGAGAGAATTGAGGAATCGGGGCCCATGCCGCGCACCGACACGTCATCGACATAGAGCGAAAGCCCGTCGGTCAGTTCGTACCGGCCGAACCCGAGCCAGATCGTGTCGCCCTTCTGTGCCCCGATCAGAGCTTCGGCAAGTTCCTCGGCCGCGTTGGGCCCCGGCCTGACCGCGATATCGGCGGCAATTGCCGGTCCTGAAACTGCAACCGCCGCGAGCATTGTGGAAACGGTCAGCATGCAAGCGGTCACTGGTTTACGCATGGTCCTCTCCCCGTCATACTGAGAGAACAACTTGCTTTGCAGGGTTAACCATGTCAAGAAAAATGAAATAGTTTCATTTTCGATGGCCCAAACAGCACCCGAACACAGGCAAGCTCCCTCCAAACCGCTGCAACGCCGGGCGGTACGCACGCGCGAGGTATTGCTGGATACCACCGAGGCGCTGGCCGCCGCCGGGGGTTGCGATGCCGTGACCACGACGCGCATCGCAAACGAAAGCGGCGTGTCCGTTGGAACGATCTACCGCTACTTCCCCAATCGCGAGGCTCTGCTGCTTGCCGCCTACGATGCGACGGTCGCGCGGATCACCCGCCATTGCGTGTCGCATCTCCAGACCATGGAGCCGATGCTCGACCCGGAGGAGGCAATCCTCTCACTGATCGATTGCTACCTGGCCGCCGCCGAAGCCATTCCCGCCCACGCGCCGCTGCTGCGTGAAATGCAGCGCCTGCGCCCGATCGCGGACGATCGAGCCCTGGATGCCAGCGAAATGTCGGAAGGCATCCTGACGCCATTCCTGCGCCGTTACGGCATTGGCAACGCCAATCTCGGACCCGGCCATCTGGCGGTTGTCCAGACCGTGATGTCGACGCTTGTCGACCTTTATCTCATTACCGAATGCGCCGAGGCGCGCGCCAACATCCGGGACGATCTGCTGGCCTACGCGATGTTCGCCTTTTCAAGGCTGCAGAAAAAAAGGCCCCGCAAATCGAGCGGGGCCTTGCTGGAATAGCAATAGCGCGACCGGATGCATCAGCCCGGCTGCGGCTCCATGCCGCCGGCATCGGGCTCGCCCTTGCCGGGCTTTTTCTTGTGCGCGCCGGCAGCCGGCACGGCCGAGCCGCGCGAAGGCGGCGTGTCGTCGCCCTGATCGCGCGAAGGCTTGCGTCCGGCGATCAGGCCGGCGATCTCCTCGCCCGAAAGCGTCTCGTATTCGAGCAGGCCCTGGGCCAGCGTCTCCCAATCCTTCTTCTTCTTGGTCAGGATCGTGGTTGCCGACTTGTAGGCCTCGTCGATCAGGCGACGAATTTCGTTGTCGATCTTCTGCGCCGTCGTCTCGGAGACATTCTTTTGCTGCGCCACCGAATGGCCGAGGAAGACCTCCTGCTGGTTCTCGCCATAGGCGACCCGACCGAGTTCGTCGGAAAAGCCCCATTGCGTGATCATGGCGCGCGCCAGCTTCGTCGCCTGCTCGATATCGGAGGCCGCACCCGAGGTGATGTTCTCCTTGCCGAACTTGAGTTCCTCGGCGACGCGGCCGCCCATCATGATGGCAAGGCGCGAGACCATCCACTTGTAGCTCATCGAATAGCGGTCGCCTTCGGGCAATTGCATGACCATGCCGAGTGCGCGGCCGCGCGGAATGATTGTCGCCTTGTGCACCGGATCGGCGGCGGGGACATTGAGCGCAACGATGGCGTGACCGGCCTCGTGATAGGCGGTCAGTTCCTTCTCCTCCTGCGTCATCGCGGTGGAGCGGCGCTCGGCGCCCATCATCACCTTGTCCTTGG
>JAGRLL010000170.1:0-234 GCA_020441855.1 Nitratireductor sp. | reverse complement strand
TGGCGAGATCGGCACCGGAAAAGCCGGGCGTGCCGCGCGCGACAACCTTGAGATCGACATTCGGCGCCAGCGGCACTTTCTTGGCATGAACCTTGAGGATCTTCTCGCGGCCGGTGATATCCGGGTTCGGCACAACGACCTGACGGTCGAAGCGGCCGGGACGCAGCAGCGCCGGATCCAGCACGTCGGGCCGGTTGGTCGCAGCGATCAGGATGATGCCTTCATTGGTCTCGA
>JAGRLL010000169.1 GCA_020441855.1 Nitratireductor sp. | reverse complement strand
GGCGATGGCCGCCATGCCGCCCGCCGCGCAATTGCTCTCTCCCCTCGACTACATCTTTGCGGATCATTTCCGGCAGCGCACGCTTTGCGCCGCGCTCGACCGTATCGCCTCGCAACGAAACGTCGATTGCGAACTCGCGGCCGAGGCGCTGCGCTTCATGCGCGACGAGTTCGGCCTGCATGTTCGCGACGAGGAGGAAGACCTGTTTCCGCTACTTCGCCGGCGCACCGCACCGGAGGATCGCATCGAAGACACGCTTGACGAATTGTGTCAGGAACACGATGCCGACCGCAAGGACGCACGCGAGATCATCGATGGCCTGACGGGACTGATTGATGGCATGGCGAAACGTTCGCCCACGCGCGGCTTCCGCAGGTTGCTGGAGCGTTTCGCCGCCAATGAACGGCGGCATCTGCTCATCGAGAACGCCATCGTCCTGCCATTGGCGCGCGCGCTGCTGACCGTCGACGACCTGCGCAATCTCGGGCGCCGCATGGCGGCGCGCCGTGGCCTCGATTATCCGGGAACGCCCCATGCTGTCTGACCTGCTCGAACACAATGTGCGATGGGCGAAGGGCAAGGTTCGGGAGGACCCGGACTATTTTCACCGCCTTTCGGCCTTGCAACGTCCGGAATATCTCTGGATCGGCTGTTCGGACAGCCGCGTGCCGGCCAATGTCATCACCGGGCTCGAACCCGGCGAGGTCTTCGTCCACCGCAACGTCGCCAATCTGGTCCATCGCGGCGACCTGAACCTGCTCTCCGTGCTGGAATTCGCGGTGGAGACGCTGGAAGTCAAGCACATCATCGTCTGTGGCCATTATGGTTGTGGTGGCGTGCGCGCGGCAATGGACGGCCATCGTCACGGCATCATCGATCACTGGCTGCAGCCGATCCGCGACATCGCCGATTCGCATGACCGGGAACTGGCCGGGTCGGACGACGCCGACACGAGGCTGAACCGCCTTTGCGAATTGTCGATTGCCGCGCAGGTGGAGGGCCTGTCGCGTACGCCCATCATTCAATCCGCGTGGAAGCAAGGACGGCGACTTGCGATCCATGGCTGGGTATATGGCTTGAACGACGGCCTGATCCGCGACCTTGAATGCGGTTGCGCCGGTGGACACGGGCACCGTGAATCTTCATGAAGGGGACGCCGGGAAACTGCACACCCGGCAGGGAACAGCACGCATGACCGATCTCGACTACACCATTGCAGCCATTCGTTTTGCCAAAGACGACCATATTGACGGATTGCTCGAGGCGGTCGCGCACGCAATTCGTTCGCGCGGTTTGCCGGTGGTTGGCTACCTTCAGCGTGAAGAGCCGGATGGTCCCGGCTGCTGTCAGGCCACCTTCCTGGAGGATCTTTCGGACGGTGAGCGATTGCGCATTACCCAGGCGCTCGGACCGGGTTCGCGCGGATGCCGGCTCGACCCTCGTGCACTGGCCGATGCCAGCGCGCGCCTGTTCGCGAAGCTGGACGCCTCGACGCAATTCCTCATCCTGAACCGGTTCGGCAAGGGAGAATCCGACGGGCAGGGCATGCGCGACGTGATCGCAAAGGCTTGCGAGCTTGGCGTGCCGGTTTTGCTGGCGGTGCGCGAGGCCTATGAGCCTGGCTGGCATGAATTCGTTGCCGGATCAGGCACGCTTCTGGCTCCCGATGCCAAGGCCGCTGCGAAATGGGCATTCGATGCGATTGCCTGGCGCCAGTCGAAGAGCAATGCCGCCTGACGCAGGCCTCGAGGCTCGGACCTTTGCGAGAAAACTGAGTCCGCTTGTCCCGCAATTCCTGCTGGCGGCCGCCAGCAACCGATCGGGCGTTCGAAGAACCGCTCAATGCGGGCAATCGCCTCGTCGAGCGGTTCGCTGGTGAGGTCCATCGAATAGCCGTTGGCATCCAGCAGATTGCCGTAGCCCTCGACGATGCCGACATGGCCGATGCAAATCGCTCGCATGATCGCAGGGTATGAAAACAGGCTTGAAATAGTAACGTTATAAAGTTACATCACCTCATGATGCCTTCCCGTATAACCATCAGTGAAATTGATTCTCCATGCCAACATCGCGATCTCCCGACCGATTGCCCGTCACCGTGCTTTCCGGTTTCCTCGGCGCCGGCAAGACGACGCTTCTCAACCATGTGCTCAACAATCGTGAAGGCCGTCGTGTCGCGGTAATCGTGAACGATATGAGCGAGGTGAACATAGATGCCGCGCTTGTACGCGACGGTGGCGCCGATCTGTCGCGCACGCAGGAGCAGCTTGTCGAAATGACCAATGGCTGCATTTGCTGCACGCTGCGCGACGACTTGCTGGAAGAGGTTCGCAGACTGTCCTCGGAAAAACGTTTCGACTACCTGCTGATCGAGGGAACGGGCATTGCCGAACCGCTTCCTGTCGCCACCACCTTCGATTTTCGCGACGAAAACGGCGAGAGCCTGTCCGACATTGCTCGTCTCGACACCATGGTGACCGTTGTCGATGCCGCGAACCTGCTGAAGGACTACGGTTCGCAGGACTTCCTGCGCGACCGTGGCGAAACGGCAGGCGAAGAAGACGATCGCGCACTGGTCGATTTGCTGGTCGAACAGATCGAGTTCGCCGATGTAATTGTGCTCAACAAGGTCTCCGACACATCGCCGGATGAAATCGATCTGGCGCGCAAGATCATCCGTTCGCTGAACCCGGATGCGGAAGTGCTGGAAACCGATTTCGGCCGCGTGCCACTCGACAAGGTGCTCGACACCCACCTTTTCGATTTCGAAAAGGCGATGCGCCATCCGCTCTGGTTCAAGGAACTCAACGGGTTCGCCGATCACGTGCCGGAAACCGAGGAATACGGTATCCGCTCCTTTGTCTATCGGGCACGGCGACCTTTCGATCCGCCAAGGTTCAAAGCCTTCGTCGACAAATCCTGGCCGGGAGTCGTCAGAACAAAGGGTTTCTTCTGGCTGGCGACGCGCCCGCATTATGTCGGTGACATCAGTCAGGCCGGCGCGCTGGTCAGAACGGGCAAGGCCGGTTTTTGGTGGGCTGCCGTGCCGAAGGATCGCTGGCCGGACCATCCCGAATGGCATGCCGCCATGGAACCCTATCTGGATAACGTCTGGGGAGACCGGCGCCAGGAGATCGTCTTCATCGGCTGCGACCCGATGGACGAGGCTGCGATCCGCGCCGAACTCGACGCCTGCCTGGTACCCGAAGTCGACTATGTGCCCGATCGCTGGCGTGACCTGCCGGATCCGTTTCCGGATTGGGGCGGTTCGCTGCAATGAATGCCGAAACCTTGCCGCGAGACGGGAAGCGGGCGTCTGATCGCACACCCGGTTGCCTCGCAGGGCTGGCTTTGCGCCCGCCCCGGCGTAACGGCGACGCGGACGCGCGAATCAGTTTGGAATGTACCGCAGTGGACGCCCCGGACGATTGCTCGAACCGGGAGGGTTTCTGTCTCGATTCAAAATGCCATCCCGCTTCGGGTGTTTGATGAGGGGTTCTATCCCACAACTCCCGCTGGCGGCCGCCGGTAGCCGATCGGGCGCTCGAAGAACCGCTCGATGCGCGCGATCGCCTCGCCGAGCGGCTCGCTGGTGACATCCATCGAATAACCGCTGGCATGCAGCAGGTTGCCGTCGCCCTCGACGATGCCGACATGGCCGCGCCAGAAGACGAGATCGCCGCGCCGGAGGCCGGCCAAGTCCTCGCCCGGGTCGATCTCCACGCCGATGGTCGCCGCCTGCATGTCGGAATCGCGCAGCACCGCGCGTGCGCACATGCGCATGGCGAGTTGCACGAAGCCGGAACAGTCGATGCCGAAACCGCTGCTCCCGCCCCACAGATAGGGCGTGCCGAGCAGCTTGCGCCCGACGGCGACATAATCGGTGTCGGCTTCGCCGGCGAGCCGCAGATGGCGGGCGAAAAGCGCCTCGCCCGTGTCGAGCAGGGCATAGGTCGATCCGCGCGTCTCCGTCTCGCCGATCACGGTAACGGAAGATCCCATCGACAGCGCGCGGCTTGCCGGCAGTTTCAGGTCGGGTCCGGGATAGGCGAAGGTGCGCGGTACGTGCACGACATGGGTGGGGCCGGTGACTTCGAAGGACAGCGCTTGCGCCGATGTCCAGCCGACATAGCGGTCGTAAACGGACTGGACCAGCGCCCAGCCCGCGCGCGTCTCGAAGACGACGATTTCGTCGCCGCAGACGATCTGGTGGTCGAGCGGACACTCGTCGAGAGGCTCGGCGCGCAGATCGGCCAGGCTTGCGTTTACCCTTCCCGCCCGCGCCCGGGCGGTGTCATGCCCGGCCGCGTTGAGGCGGCGGTCCTTCGGATCGAGACTCGGCAATCGGCTCATATGAGTTCCCGCGCCTTCAGCCGGATCAGGTCGCCGACATGTTCGAGGAACAGCGACCCTTCCAGCGTACGCTGGATGACGACGTTGCGCCGGTCTGCCTCGTCGCGCCGGCGCTTGATCAGTCTCATGCGCCCCATCGTGTCGAGCGCGCGCGTGATCACCGGCTTGGTGACATGAAGCCGCGCCGCCAGACCGCGCACGGTATGCGGCGGCGGTTCGAGATAGACCGTCAGCAGGATCGTCATCTGGCGCAGCGTCAGATCGGGCTTGTCGTCATGTACGAGGCCCATCGAAACCGCCTGCCACAGCTTCAAGGCCTCTTCGGCCCTGAGGTCGACGCTCATGGGTATTCAATGCCTTTTTTTGTTCCCCTGCGCAGTGACGCCGCAACCGCTCGGGCGGGATGCAGGCATCGCACGTTCGTTACGCAACCGTTCCATTTAGCCATGCCTTGCGAATTGCCGCAAGGGCAGGGGGGAGGCGCCGGCTTGCGCGGCGGCGATCAGCTTGCCGGATAGCGTCGAGACAGCACGTCGAAGATGGCGCGGATGCACTGCGCCTCGCCGCCGACCGGCGCCCAGGGCTTCTCGCTGGGAACCCAGGCGAAAATGTCGAAATGCGCCCAATTGGCGGTCTTCTCGACGAATTTCTGCAGGAACAGCGCTGCCGTGATTGCGCCGGCATGACCGCCCTTCGAGATGTGGTTCACATCGGCGACGCCCGAGGAGAGGTTGCGCACGTAACCCGGCCACAGCGGCAACCGCCACATGGGGTCTTCGACGCGCATGCCGGCCTTGGCCAGCGCATCGGCAAATCCGTCATCGGTCGTGAACATCGCCGGCAGGTCGGGACCGAGCGCAACCCGCGCCGCACCGGTCAGCGTTGCCATGTCGACCATCACCTGCGGTGCTTCCTCGTCCGCCCATGCCAGCGCATCGGCGAGCACCAGCCGCCCCTCGGCGTCGGTATTGCCGATCTCGACCGTCATGCCCTTGCGCGAGGCGAGGATGTCGCCCGGCCTGAATGCGTTGCCGGCAATCGAGTTTTCGACCGCGCCGACGATGACGCGCAGTCTGACCCTCAGCCCGGCCGTCATGATCAGCCGCGCCAGTCCGAGCACGTTGGCCGCTCCGCCCATGTCCTTCTTCATCAACGACATGGAATCGCCGGGCTTGATGTTGAGCCCGCCAGTGTCGAAGCATACGCCCTTGCCGACCAGCGTTACCTTCGGGTCGCCTTCGTTTCCCCATGTCAGGTCGACGATGCGCGGCGCGCTGTTTGAGGCACGGCCGACGGCATGCACCATCGGGAAGTTGCGTTCGAGAAGGGCGTCGCCGACGATCGACGTCACGCCGGCGTCGAACCGGCCGGCCAGATCGCGAACGGCCTGTTCGAGTTCGGCGGGGCCCAGATCGTTGGTCGGCGTATTGACGAGATCGCGCGCAAGGAAGACGGCTTGCGCCATGCTTTCCAGCCAGGCGCGGTCCACCGTTTCGTCGATGACGAGATTGGCCGGGCTCGAAGCGCTCTTTCGGTAGCGCTCGAAGCGATAGGCGCCGAGCAGCCAGCCAAGCGCTGCAATGCCTGCATCGCCGATATCGCCCTCGAGGCGATAATCGCCGCCCGGCAGCAGGCGTGGCAGTTTGCCGACATCCATCGCCTGCGGCGCCTTGTCGAGCCCGTAGAGGGCGCAGGCAATCGCACCGCTCGCGTCCGGCACCAGACACAATTTGCCGGCCGATCCGTCGAAGCCTGTTGCCCTTGCCCAGCGCGCGGCCTCGGCGGGAACCCTGTCCTCCAGCGTCTTGGCGCTCTCGCGCGTCAGTGCATGGACGGGGATGCCCCCGGTTCCTTGGCTTGCAAGCGCCAGTCGTGTCATCGCGTTCTCCACGTTCATGATCGGCCCGGGCGTGCGTCGGCGTCTCCGGGGTTTTGCCTTATGGCGTTCGAGGTTGGCGATTGGCCGGCGGTGCGCCGGTTAACCTTCCATTAGCCATAACTGTTTACCAATTGGCGATGTTGAGCATCCGGCACGCCATGGCGATTCGTCGCTTATTTGTTTGGTGGCCGGAGCGATTGTCAAACGGGATTGCGTGACATGAAGCTTGTACCCGGACTGCGTACGCTGCCAGCAATCGTGCTGGTCGCCGCCTCGCTTGCGGTCGCCGGCTGCGCCAAGGACACAACGACCACCGGTTCGGTCTCGAAGGGTTCCGCCACCTCGCTGGAGAACATGTCGGCCAGCGAACTCAATGGCATGGTCGCAGCCCAGGGCGCGAAATACCAGGCCAACCCCAAGGACAAGGCCGTGGGGCTTTCCTATGCCTCGCTGTTGCGCATGATCGGGCGCGACGAGCAGGCGCTCGCCGTCATGCGCCAGATGGTGATCTTCCATCCCAAGGACAATGAAGTGCTGTCGGCCTATGGCAAGGCGCTTGCCGCAACCGGCAATTTCGTCCAGGCGCTGGACGCCATCGAACGCGCGCAACGGCCGGACCGCCCTGATTGGCGGCTGATGTCGGCAAAGGGTGCGATTCTCGACCAGCTCGGCAAGACGGACGAAGCGCGCGAGATGTATCGCAGGGCGCTAGACATCGTGCCGAACGAACCCTCGATCCTTTCCAATCTCGGCATGTCCTATCTGCTGTCGAACGATCTGGGCGCGGCCGAAACCTATCTGCGCAAGGCCAATGCACAGGCCGGCGCCGACAGCCGCATCCGCCAGAACCTTGCTTTGGTGGTCGGCCTGCAGGGCCGGTTCGACGAAGCCGAACAGATCGCCTCCGCCGAACTGCCCGCCGCCGAGGCCCAGGACAACATCCAGTATCTGCGCAAGATGCTGACCCAGCAGAACGCCTGGAGCCAGCTCAAGGCCGAGGACAAGAAGACGAAGAAGCAATAGGCGAAGTCTCGGGGCCGCGCTACTGGAGCCAGCCCATCGCCGAGACGCCGCGCCGCATCAGATCGAGCGCCAGCACGGTCAGAAGAATACGGAAAACGAGGCGGAAACGCGTTTCCGGCATGCGCATCAGCATGCGCGCGCCGGCGATTGTGCCAAGGAAGCCCGACGCGATCATCGCCGCGAGCAGCGGCAGCCATGTACCGAAGGCAAAGCCGGCGAAGCCGAAGGCGACGATCTTGAAGCCGTGCGAGATGGTCATTGCCGCGGCGTGGGTTCCTGAATATTGCCGCCGTTCGGGCAGCGCCTTCTCCAGAAATGCTGCCGTCAGCGGACCCGTCGCGCCGAAGAACATCGTCGCGAAGGTTGTCACCAGCCCGCCGGTGGCGAACATGGCCGCGCCGCCGCGCGCCAGCGCCGGAAGTCTGATCCATGTGACGGCGATGATGAAAACGCCCAGCGCGATCTTCAGGGGCGGATCGTCGAACGCGGTGACGAATGGCGCACCCGCCGCAGCACCCACGGCCGCACCGGCGATAAAGGGGAGCACCGCGTCCCAGCGAATGTGGGCGCGCTGGACGATGACCCTGCCGGCATTGGAACCGAACTGCGCCACGCCGTGGACGGGAATGAGGGCAGCAACCGGCAGCACGTAGCCGAGCAGCGCCAGCAGCACCAGTCCGCCGCCGATGCCGAAGGCCGCCGTCAGCCAGGATGTGGCGAAACTCGCCGCCACAAGCAGGCCGGCGCCGGTCCAAGTCAGATCAGGCGGCAGAAACTCCAAATGCGCACCGCCTGCCTGTGTGAGCCCTAGGCCGCGCCCTTGCGCGTGAACTGACCCTGCGGGCGGAAACGCCACAGATAGGAGGAAAGCTCGACCGCCATGGAATGCGGCGTGATGCCGGCGCCTTCCAGCGTCCGCCCGCTTTTCTGTGCTTCCGGCGAAACGACATTGTCGGTTTCGAGCATGCGCACCTGATCGATGGTGATCGGCGCGCCGGGCGCCCAACCGGTTGCCTTGGCGATGCCCTTTGCGATGAACCAGGGGATCGTCACCAGCAGGCGGTTGCGGTCGATCTCGCGCAGCATGAGTTCCATCAGTTCGCGGAAGCTCGCGACCTCCGGCCCGCCGAGTTCGTGGATCTTGCCGCCGTTGAGCTTGCCGTCGACCGCCCGCGCGACCGTTTCTGCGACGTCGCCGACGAAGACCGGCTGGAATTTTGTGTGTCCGCCGCCGATCAGCGGAAGCACGGGCGACAGCCGCGCCATTTCGGCGAAGCGGTTGAAGAAATCGTCTTCCGGTCCGAAGATGATCGAGGGACGCAGCACGATCGCGCTCTTGATGGTCTCCAAAGCTGCCGCTTCACCGGCTGCCTTGGTGCGGCCATAGGCCGAGGGCGAATCCGCGTCGGCGCCAAGCGCGCTCATGTGGATGAGGCTTGCGCCGGCTCCGCGCGCGGCTTCGGCCACGGCGCGTGCGCCGAAATCCTGCACCGCCGAGAAGGTCTGGCGACCGCTCTCCTTCAGGATGCCGGTCAGGTTGACGACATGGTCCGCCCCCTCGCAGGCCCGGTCGACCGACCAGCGGTAGCGCAGATTCGCCTGCACCGCCTTGATCTGGCCGAGATTGCCGAGCGGCTGCAGGTGAAAGGCTAGGTCGGGCCGCCGCACCGCGACGCGAACCCGGTAACCCCTTGCGGCAAGCGCGCGCACGACATGGCGTCCGACGAAACCCGAACCGCCGAAAACCGTCACCAGACCGGGCGAACCGTAATTTTCCATTGCAATTCCGAAGCTCTTTGCTGTTGCGATAGCTTGAAACGAACCCGTTCATCGCCAATTGCAGGCACGCTCGAACGGGCCGATTGTTTTCGTTTCCATAGCCCTTTTGGCGTGGGTTTGGAACCCGTGCCAGGCTGCGACAAATACCGTTTGCGCATCATGCCGTGACCCGGCGCCGGGTGCAGCACACGATACAATTGCCATTACCACCACCGCTTCGCAGTTGCCGCGCGCGAGCGTCGCGTTCGACATGCGGCGCGGCCGCCTCTCGACGTGTGACAAACACGATTATCTATCGTTGACAGTCATGGCCGCCGGCCTTAAACGTCACCGCGCCTGCCCGTCTTGGAATTGCAATGCGGCGGGCAGCATACCCGACGGCATTGATCGTCTGGGCCCAGGTGGCGGAATTGGTAGACGCGCACGGTTCAGGTCCGTGTGGTGCAAGCCGTGGAGGTTCGAGTCCTCTCCTGGGCACCATCCATTCTTCTCATAGCTTCTCATAATGGTCAGAAATCGTTGATTTTTCTTAGAATTTGTGGCCTTATAGTTCTCATCGCAGAACATGCGATACCCCCAAATCGCACGATATAGGGGGTATTCGTGGGGGTAACACCCCAAGAGGACCAGAGGCGATACCCCCAGATGCCGCTTACCGCTCTTGCTATCACGAAAGCTCGGCCGCGCGAAAAAGCATACAAGCTGTCTGACGGCGGTGGATTGTTCCTGTTCGTCAAACCGAACGGCTCGAAGCTCTGGCAGCAGAAATACCGCTTCCTAGGCAAGGAGCGGCTGTTGTCGCATGGTCAATATCCAGACGTATCGCTGGCACAGGCTCGCCAAAAGCGAGACGACGCGCGCACTACACTTGCCGAGGGTCGTGACCCGGCGGTTCAGAAAAGGCTCGCACAAATCGCGGCCGAGACGCAGGCGCGTACCACCTTCAAGCTGGTCGCCGAGGAATACATCGAAGGATCGGAGCAGCGTGGCTTGGCTCCGGCCACCATGAAAAAGAAACGCTGGTACTTGCTCGATCTCGCCGCGCCACTGCACAATCGATCGATCAGCGAGATAGCACCCGCCGAGGTACTTTATCTCCTTAAGAGCATCGAAAAGAGCGGCCGACGGGAGACAGCCAAGAAAATGCGCAGCGCCCTGTCGGCAGTGTTCAGGCTGGCGGTGGTCACACAACGTGCCGAGGCCGATCCGACGACTCCGCTTAAAGATGCCCTGGTGCCACCGAAGGTTATCGGCCGCGCAGCGATTACCGACGAAAAACAGTTCGGCGCGCTGCTCCGATCCTTCGATGAATTCACCGGCTGGCCAGTGATCGTCGCGGCAATGAAGTTCCAGATACTGACCTTGACTCGTCCGGGTGAGACCCGAGGAGCAAAGAAGGCCGAATTCGATCTCAAGCGACGGGTGTGGACCTTGTCGCCCGATCGCATGAAGATGCGCAGGGAGCATCAGGTGCCACTTTCGCGGCAGGCCATGGAAATAGTGCAGGCGTATTGGCCCGCTATTGATGGCGTGGAACTGCTTTTTCCGTCATTGGTATCCAACCGCAAATGGTTGTCCGAAAATGCCTTCAATTCCGCCCTGCGCCGGATGGGCTACGCCAAGGAGGAGGTCACCGCTCATGGCTTCCGGGTAACCGCGAGCACTATTCTCAATTCAAGAGGCTACGATCCGGACGTGATTGAAGCGGCGCTTGCGCATCAGGACAAGAATGCCATTCGGCGGACTTATAATCGCTCGATCTATTGGGACCAGCGGGTGAAGCTCATGCAGGAATGGGCGGATTTGGTGGACAATTTTCGAACGAGCGCATATCAGGGGCGGAATTGATAACAATCTGTAAGATTATGTATTAATTTATTATTATCCAATATTTTTCTCGAACCGGCGGCTCGGCTCCTAAATACAACCAATATTTAGCTCTGAAGTCCATATGCATGGCGGATCGAACGGCCTCTTCATGGGTTCGACCGGAGCTTCAGGAGCAGTGATCGCACTTATGGCGCCCGGCGTGTTTGGCATGACGTCCTAGCCGAAGCGCCGCCGCTCCGACGATAGCTCCCGCAAGCGCTATCGCAGGCCGGCATCGTCCGGCCTGCTCGACTGGTAACGGAAGACACGCGGCGCCATGCCGACCGGGGCACAGGCGTGGCGCTGCGAATAGTCCTTCATCTCGATTGCCCAACTCACGGCTTTCCTCCTTGAAGCGGGCGTCAGAAGTTTTTGTCAGCGTCTCGCGCAGCGTCGAGACATCCATCATCTGCTCCGCCAGAAGCTTCTTCAGCTTCGCATTCTCTTCCCCAAGCGACTTCAGCCGCTTGGCGTCTGACACTTCCATGCCGCCATACTTCTTGCGCCACGTGTAGAAAGTCGTATCACTGATTCCGTGCTTGCGGCAAATCTCGGCTGGCACCATGCCAGCCTGATGCTCCTTCAAAATGCCGATGATCTGCTCTTCCGAGAACCGTGATCGTTTTATTGCCCGTCTCCTTCGTTGAAGAACAGGCTAACCCAAAATCGGGAACATCTCAGGGGAGTACGTCAGCTATTTTACATTAACTGACAAACGTGCATACTTACCTTGGTAGCAACTCTTGGTATGTATGGGTGGCCACTGAAAACTTGGACAGGGCAATATTGGGGCGAAGTCTTGTCGATAAATTTTATAGAAACGGCATTGACGGGCGTGTTCGAAATCGTGCCCGGATACGTTGAGAATGAGCACAGCCTTAATATGGAAGTGTTTAGGAAACGGGCTTTCGAGGAGCGCGGACTGCCAACGGATTGGGTTCAATGCAATCAAATTTTATCCAGAAAAAAAGGTGCGCTGCGGGGACTCCATTATCAGCGTCCACCTCTTGCACAGGCAAAATTGATCAGGGTTGTCACGGGAACAATCTTCGACGTTGCAGTTGACGTCCGACAGGGATCGCCAAGCTGTGCTAGCTGGACAGGACTCGTTATCTCGGCAGAAAAGGGAAATCAGCTCCTCATTCCAACCGGCTTTGCCCACGGTTTTCTAACACTGCAACCCAACACCAAGGTTATCATAAAAGCGACGGCGCCCTATTCGGGGGAATACGACAGGGCGATACACTATAACGACCCAGAGATTGGTATTGACTGGCCACTCGATGGCGAAACCCCAATTCTTTCGACAAAGGACGCCGGGGCAAAGCTGTTGAAGGAGCAGGATACAGGCTTTGCCTATTCTGGAAACGATGCACGTCAGGGCGGAGAATATGCTGGCAGTCGGCCGGCTGATTAATATCCAGGAGTATCAGCAGTTCATTGTCATCGACAGGCTTTGCCGGCGTCAACAGTGACCTGTGACGAGATCAAGCAGCTGCACCAAGAAGGACACGAGCTTACGGAGGCAATGGCAACACAGGCTCTGGATTTTTCAGTTCCTCAAGAGCAGCATGATTTTCAATGGGGCGATGACGAATGCACGGTGAAAATGACTCGCAGGTAAGGCGTGGCGCCAACGCAGCTGTCTTGGTATCTTGCGCTGCGCCGATAGCAATCGTCTCGATCCTACTCGCGCCGATGCTCGGCAGCTTTGCATCGGCGATCGTCTTCACGGTCGCTATCCTTGGCGGCGCGGGCATTCTGATCCGGGGGCGGCTACCCGAAGTGCCCATAGCCGTCCGTTGGACCGCGACAGCGTTTGCCGTGTTTTTCGGCGCGGAACTTGTGTCTGGATTGGTCAACTGGAATGGCAGCGCGACGGTTGGCCAGATCGGCGCTAATGTCGCCTTTCTTGGCGTCCTTCCGATCTACGCCTTGATCGTTCAGTCACGCGAGCGCCTGCTGCGCCACCTTCTCATGGCGGCGCCTTGGTGTGCACTGGCGGCGCTGGCGCTGGCCGCGTTGCAGCAATTTGTCTTGGACTTCAGGCCGCAGGGCGGCGACGGCAATGCCGGCGTCTTTGCCGTCACCACGGCCATCCTCATGGCCTTCACGCTGGCAAACGCGCTGGCGAATGCCTTGGAAGCAAACCGCCCCAGAAGCGGCATTCTTGGTTCGACCATCGACCTTGCCGGTGTGTTCGCGGCTGCTGCCACACTCATCCTTTCGAGCACGCGCGCGCTCTGGCCATCTCTGGCGATCTTTCCGCTCATTTTGTGGCTGGTTACACTACAGCTCGGCGAAAGCCGTCTGCAACGCCGGATCATGGCATTTTCGACGATTGTCATTATCGCTGCCGGCATGACATTTGCCGACACGCTGTCTCGGCGGGTCGCACAGGTCGAGGCAAATATCGCGGCAGTGCAGCAAGGCAACAATGACACCTCGCTCGGCAAGAGGCTGGTGATCTGGAAGGTGGCCATTGGCGCCATTGGCGAGCATCCTTTGCTGGGTTACGGGCCCGACGCGCCTCGTCGGCTGATGAAAGAGCGCTCGGCACAGATCGGTGGCACCACGATCATCTACAGCCATTTCCACAATGTCATTCTCGACGAGCTGGTGCGGGCTGGCCTCGTCGGCACGTTTGCGCTAGTCGCGATGGTGGTCGTTCCCCTTGTTGCCGCGGTAAGACATACGCGCGACCGCACTGCGTCCATCGGATTCGGCCTGCTGATTTGCGTGCAGATCGCATTCCTCCTGAGCGGTTCGGTGAACATCATGCTTCATCACGACATCTTGGATGCACAGTTTCTCGCTAATACTGTTTTATGCCTCTATTTCGTATTTGGCCGGGTCGGCAGGGCGACCGGTGACACCCCGCCTGTACCCGATGAGGAACTAGCACTATCAAACTTGCGCCGAAGGAACCGGCAATGACCAGCGCGGGTACTCCGCTGATCTGGAGCCTGCTCGCGGCGCCGGCCGCATTGATTGGTCTGTCCATCGCCACTTGCGTGGCGCCAGCCAATTTCCAGCTCGCGCACATGCGCGAGCAGCCGTCAGGGGCTGGTGCGGTACGTCAACTCGGCGGCTTCGTGGTCGTCCCACTTTTTTTCATCGGTATGGCCGTTGCCGTCTGGCATTCGCCCGATGAAACTAGACTGCCGGCCGTGCTCGGTGGGGCGACGGCGCTATTGTGGATCATCGGTATTCTGGATGACCGCCGTCACCTGCCGGCGAGCGTACGGCTGGTCGCACATTTGTCCGCCAGCGCGGCAGTGGCACTGGCAGTCGACTCCTCGGCAACGATAACGGGAGGACTAATCGCCTGGTGGCTCGAACGTATCCTCCTTGTCATCGGACTAACCGCCTTCATCAACATGATCAATTTCATGGATGGCATGGACTTGATGACCGTTGCCGGATTTGGCGTGCCGCTTACAGCGTGTGTCCTTCTGCTGGTGGACGGCTCGCGCGGCGATCCGGTCTGCTTTGCGACGCTGGCAATCGCCGCCGCGCTCCTTGGATTCGCCTTCTTCAATCGGCCACCGGCCAGACTCTATCTGGGCGACAGCGGCAGCCTGCCGCTCGGGCTCGCGGCCGGCACCATCTGTGTGGCGCTTGCGCTCAAGGCCGATATCGTTTCAGCCCTGCTGCCCTTCGGCTATTACCTGATCGATTTTGGCTCAACGCTCGCCCTGCGGGTAGGCCGGCACGAGAACCTGTTCCAAGCCCACAGCCAACACGCCTACCAGATGGCGCGAAAGGCCGGGCGGTCCGAGTGGTGGGTCCTGCGACGCGTTATCCTGGTCAATCTGGTGCTTGCAGTGACGGCCTGGTTCAGCATCAATGCCACCTATGCGGTCGGGGTTGTGCTCGCGGCGGTCTTGGCAACGGTCTGCTCTTTCGGTGTCGTCGTGCATTTCAGAACTCAGGGACACGCCTTCACCAAGGCCTGACAAACCGGCACGTCGACAGCAGATAGCAATGTCGACGCCGCCACGATCCTGCGACCTTCAACCACGCTCAAGCGTGCCTGAGTTCAGCACCAATGAGATAATTTGTGATTAATTGATAAGGGAGGATTTCTGGCTCATCACAGCCCCTCGAATTACGAAAATGAGTCGGAAACTAGGAACGCATTTAGACAGAACAACAACGATCGGATGGAGGTCTGTGGGACCCACCAGGTGAAACGGCGTCGTAATGAGCAAATGGATGATGGCAAAAAGCAGCATCTGGTATCTACCGATTTTCCACCAGAATTTGACAGTAGATCAACTGACGACGAGACCGAAAAAATTTGCGGTTAGCGCAAAAATAGACGCCAGTATAGACCGCTATCTCCGGGGTGGCCATCAGAGTCTGCGGCTACAATGATCCACTCGCTCGCACACTCAGTGTGTCGGTTGGGTGAACCCCTTGAGACTTAGTATCGTTCTTACCACGGAACGAGCCGGATTCCAGTGGATAGACCGAGACGGAAGAGTCTTGATTGAGGATTCCTTTTGCCTCTTGGGCGCGCGAATCTGGGACATACGCTCAGGAATATCCATTATGATAGCGAAGTTCAGATAACAGGCAGAGCGCATGACAGGCCCGGCAACCTGTGTTATGTGGCCGCTGAACGCCAACGGGACGGCTCGATATCAGCAAAAAAAGTGACGTCGAGCGGATGCTTGGAGTCATTTCGGAAACTTCATGGTAAGCACGATATTTGTGGGGCTAGTCGACCTTGTTTCGGGTGTGCGCCTTTGGCCGGTTTGGACAGCGCTGGCGCGGGAGGATATCGACGATCAGCACAGGCGAACCACGCTTGGTCCAGTCTGGCTGACGATCAACTATCTAATGTTCGCCGGCACCTTCATTTTCGTAATTCATCCCAGCAATACGGAACAAGGCTCGATCTACGCGCCTTACGCCGCCATCGGCCTAATGATCTGGTTCTATTTGATGGACAATATCAATCAGGCCGTCACCCTGTTCGCACGCGAGGAAAGCTACATCAAGGGCACGCGGCTACCGCTTTCAGTCTATATCATGCGCCTAGGCATGCAAGCGCTGATCCGTGCTGTCTATACCTTGACGGGGTGTCTAGCCATTGTCCTTATTTCAGGTTTCTTTCCGACCTTCGGCTGGTTGTGGAGCGTGCTGGCGATCCTGGTTATTCTCGCGACCATTCCGGCTGCGATCATTCTTTTGGCCATGCTCGGCACGTTCTTTCCGGACAGCCAGTTCATCATCAGCAATCTGATGCGGGTGGGTATGTTCCTGACGCCCATCTTCTGGATTTATACGCCGGGTGAGGGTGGTGCGCGCGGCATGTTGTACTACTGGAACCCGTTCACCTATTATATCAATCTCGTGCGCGAGCCCATTCTTTCGGGCGCGCCGCATATTAGTGACGCGATGACGTGCATAGCCATAAGCGCATTCGCTTGGATCTTGGCGCTTTACCTGCTAGGCCGGCTGCGCCACGAAGTGGTTTTCGCCTTATGAACATCAGTCTGGATGTGCGCAATGTCAGCCTTATCTATCCGTTGCGCACCAAGTTCTCACTGGCACCGAAAGACCACAGGGTGGGCGGTCGCGACAAGCGTATCAATGGTCAAGGGCGCCTGCGCTTCGTCAAGGCACTGAACGATGTCAGCTTTTCCCTGAGCTCGGGGGACCGGCTCGGTCTTATCGGCAATAACGGCGCGGGCAAGACGACCTTGCTGAAGGTGCTGTATGGCATCTATCCACCCAGTCACGGTACGATCGCCGCGCAGGGCCGGATCGATGCCTTGTTCAACATCAATCTGGGATTTCGCCGCGAAGCGACCGGACGTCGCAATATCGAGTTGCGCGGGCTGATAAACGGCTGGACGCAAAGCGAAGTCGATGCCCGCATGGAAGAGATCGTCGCGTTCAGCGAGCTTGAGGATTTCATCGACATGCCGATCAAGGCCTACAGTCAGGGCATGGCTGCCCGGCTGGCCTTTTCGGTTGCGACCAGTCTGAAGCCGGAAATACTTTTGATGGACGAATGGATCGGCGCCGGCGACCCGCCGTTTCAGGAAAAGTCTCGGCAGCGCATGCGTGAGCTTGCGAATCGCGCTGGCATAGTTGTTCTTGCCAGTCACAATCACAAGCTTCTCCGCGATACCTGCAACAAGATTATGATGCTGGACAAAGGAAGCGTGCTCCACTTCTTCCCAGACATTGACGCGTTCGAGAAGCATTCGTGCTAGGTCATGTTGACATACTGCGGACCCACAATCGGACGGCGATGATGTAGACGATGGCAAGATAGCTTGTGGCGGTTTTTGTAGCGGGTAGCGAGGCGCCTGGAACATTTGTGCTTGTTGAAGCAGCGCGATCTGGTTTCGAAGGGCATATACACCCATCAATCGAGATCGGTTGTTTGTGATTTGCTATGGCGAGAATGATAGGCGTTCCGCCGCGTTTTTCGACGTCGCTGTAGATGTGATCGGAATCATAACTAACGTCCGCGATGAAGACCTTGGCAGTGGGCAGTTCGGCATCGACAAGGTAGTCATAACCCTTGCAGTCTGAAACTTCGCCCCCATTATCCTCCACCTTAACCGGCAGGCCTCAGGCATTGGCGATCAGATGAACCTTGGTCGCGAAACCATCTCTAATACGGACAAAGTCTCCTTTCTAATATCAAGTCCCAACTGGATAACACGGTAGATTTGGGCGGAGTTGACGAAAAACAATGACTCGGCAGCGTGTTTGAGAACGAAGTATAGAAGCTCCATTGCCGCATCGTCATTGGGGGAAGCGCCCTCGCGTCCACACGGCGCACCTGAGCTTGTCGTTCAGTTCTTCGATCGCCCAATGTTCGGACGCTGTGCTCCGATATTTAATGGTTGCGGCGGCGCGCGCAGCTGCAAGGAAGTTACTGGCGGGTTCGTCGTCGCGGGCCGGCGCGCTTCTCCGGTCTTTGAAGCAGCGCAACCGGCATTTGACACTGCTTACTGTCCTGTAGGCGCCGCTGTCATTGCCGGGCTTTTCTCAGGTGTATTCTTGGGCGTCGAACTATGTGCCACGCCAAGCTCGGATCCTCATGCCAATGCTCGCCGACTGCAGTCGTCGGCAAGTGCCGAACGATCCTAGCCGCTCGAAACTCGGATGGATCGATACGTTGAAAATGCCTATTTATCTCGGATTTCACGCACGAGCCACAATCACATCGCCTTTGTTTCCCCATTCGTGAACGGCGCAACCAAAACTCCTGTAGCGCTGCCGAGCGTCCGGTTGACAAAAACACAGCCATCATAAAAAAAGATGTAACAGACTCGTGTACATAATGTGACAATTGCTTCTTGCACGTTTCCGGTCACTCTTCCCACATGCATGCGACCATTGACTTGCAGATGGAATTTTTACGATGAGATTTCTCTTGCAAATAAAGCGATTTGCAATCCGCGTAATAAAGCCTCCTTTTAAAGAAATAGGTTCATTTGTTTATAGATATGTCTTTTCAAGAGCAGTAAATTCTATTTTTATTCGTGGAATTATTTATAGGCAAGTTCAGTATTCTCACAGAATTCTAAGAAGAAATTACAGGATAGGCGAAAAAATCGTCATCGTTTTTATCTTTCAATCTCCGTCTTTTTGGCCGTCATGGGAATCGCTTTGGAGCGCCGTAAGTAATGACGCGAGATACGAAGCGCATATGCTGGTTTGCGATGACGAAATAAAAGAAAAGGTACAATTCACACGTGCGCGAGAATTTCTGACCGAAAAAAACATCCCGTTTAGGGGCGTACATGATATCCATCTGAAGGACCTGCATCCACATATTGTCGTTCTGCACACGCCGTATGACGGCGGACACCGGCCAAGGTTCTTGCATGGTGATGTACTCAAGGCTGCCGGCTATCGAACCGTCTATATTACGTATGGCATAGAAATATCCGACTCCGACAAGGCCAGAAGTGACCATTTTCTCGGAAAAGCGGTACAAACGTTGTGGCGTGGTTTTACTTTCAGCCCTCTCATGATTTCAGAATACAATTCCAGAATGCTTACCAACAACGATGCCATTAGGAGTCTGGGGCATCCGAAGTTCGACTCATTCCATGCGAGCTATCCAAAACCCTCGCTGCCTGAATCGATTGCGTCAGCGGCGGGTGACCGCCCGATCATTCTGTGGAAAGTGCATTTTCCCAAACGCGTTTTCGGCAAGCAAATCACACCAGAAATCGAAGAATATCTGAAATTCATCGATTGGCTGAAAACGCAGGACAACCTGTTTTTTGTGTTCATGCCACATCCAAAATTCTTTGCTGAATTGCAGCAGTTTTCTGATGTTGAGGTCTTCAAGGCAGCTCTGGCCAGCTGCAAGAACCTAGTAACCTATGATGGCGACGACTACCGGTCTGCACTGCAAAACGTGGATTTCATCATTACCGACCGATCGGCAATCATGATCGAAGCGGCGTTGACGGAGAAACCGATTCTTTACGTGCAGAACGATAAGTACAAGGAACCGCTGACGCCGCCGGTTCAACGCCTTGTTGATACCTATTATTCTGCTGATGGTTGTGCTGACATGATCGGGCACATACAAGATGTCTTTATCAAGAACGACGACTACAAACGTGAAAGTCGCCTACAGGCTATCGCCGAAGTGTTGGTAATGGACGACACGCCCAGTGGCAGGCGCATTGCGGACCACCTGTATCAGGCCATGAATGAGGAAGCGGACTACAGCTGACGGTATTTCAGACTGATCTCATCGGAGAATCAAGATGCGGACGCAACCCTTGATTTCAATAGTTTTACCGACCTTCGAACCAGAACCGGTCAAGCTGGCCGCGGCAATTGAAAGCATCAGGAACCAGAGCTTTTCCGCGTTCGAGTGCATGATTGTCGATGACACGCCGGACACAAAGGTGGAATCATTGTTGGTTGATCATGGCGTATTAGACGACCAGCGGTTTCGATACGTGCATAACAGCTCAAGGCTCGGAATTGCCGCTAGTTTGAATGTTGGCATTGGGCTGGCGACGTCCGAGTGGATTGCCAGAGCCGACGGCGACGACATTTTACACCCGGAAAAACTGGCAATTCAGTGGCGAGCCTTGCAATCCGATTCAAGGATCGATGTGTTGGGGTCGGACTATGTGAGCGTGACCGCGCGTGGAAAGAAGCGACAGATTCGGCAACCCACGGGGCACAAAGCCATAATCATGAAAATGCGCGCCGGATTTTGTGCAATTGCACATCCCACTGCGGTGTTCCGCAAGGCGGCATTGCTCGAAGTCGGCGGCTACAACGAGCATTTGCCTTGCGTCGAAGACCTAGACCTGCTTTTGCGACTGGACAATGCGGGCAAACGGTTCTCCAGCGTCAATTCGCTACTTCTCGAGTATGCGCAGGGGCAAAAGCATCGCTCCGACCTAAACTGGCGCATTAACCTAAGCACACGCATCCGCAACTATTCTAGCAAGAGCATGCTTTCGTCGACCTTGGGGATTGTGCTGGTCTGGATGCATACGATTTCCCCCACCTTTATAAAGGCCTCCGCCTACAGATTTCTCAGGGGCTAACCAGCTGGATACGCCAAGCTGGTCGGTTGGTGGGAAAGACCGCTTTTGTGCGTCAATGGCGGCAGTCACGCGAGCGATATGCGATGCCTACCTTTTCGTCGCGGGCTGGCTGCGTTCTGGCGCGCGATTGAATTGCAACGGATTGGCCCTAGGCGAGATAGACCACGGAACAACCGGATACTTAGCATTCGAAGCGGGGGCCCAGGCTTGCTCCTGCTGAACTCTGATGGGCAGTCGAAAGGTTGCGGAACTTTAGCTTTCCGCGGAGGCGGCAATTTTTCACGGCGAGGGCTATTAAGCCGGCGGCTGTGTCGTCGAGATATCGTGCGTTTGATCGTTCTATCGAGTTCTGGGTTTTATCCGGGTTAGCCCAGCTACCACCTTCGTAGACAATCTGTAGATGAGCCCCTCAAGTGTATTTTTCCAAGGCGATGTGCTAGTTGATGGGCCCCGAACGCGGCCAATGACGGCCAGAAAATGGGTGCGCAAATGACATTGAAGCTTGATATTGAAAAGGATATCAAACCCTATTTTTACATAAGAGGTAATTTCGACATCATCAGATGTACTGACCATCTGGAATTCGATACAGTATTCGATGTTGGATGCGGTAAAGGGGGTGCGTCATTATACTTTGCCAACCAGGGTAAGAAGGTGACGGCAATCACCATTGGCGAAGAGTTCCACTCCTATCGGGAAGACTGGTTCGACGCGTTCGGCATCGAAGTGGAAGTCGGTGATTTCGCTTTGTACAAAACCGACAATAAATTCGATGCCGTCTGGATGTCCCATAGCCTCGAACACACGCAAAATCCCGGAATTTTTCTTGAGAATGCTTGGAACATGCTCAACAACCGCGGATGGCTTTTATTGCTCGTTCCGCCCTACAACCATCTTTTGACCAGTGGCCATTTTTCAACTGGCTGGAACATGGGCACGATCATGTATAACCTGCTGGTGTCCGGATTCGACATCAAAAATGGCCACTTTGCCAGATTTGGCAGTAACCTGTGCGCCTTCGTCCAGAAAAATGGGGACTACCATCTGCCGCCGGGTTCTTACGTTTCGATTGACGAGTCTGCTCCGGACTGGCCGCTTCCCGTGCATCATCATTCCTCACTCGATGAGGTTTACCAGGTCAATTGGTTCGATGATTTTCAGCCCAAGCTGAAAAAGGAAGCCGATCGCCGTAAACGGATAAAGAACGAAGACAATAAGATCAGCAATTTTTATATGAACTTGGTCCTGAATTCGAAGTTAACCAAGAAAAAATTCTTGAAATTTGCAAATGAAAACAAGGGTAAGGCAATTGTATGTTATGGTGCCGGCCTTTTTGCCAAGAAGGCAATGGAAAATATGGACTTCTCTAAACTAAACATCATTGGTTTCATTGATGCAGACGAAAGAAAACAAGGGACAAAGATTTGTGATTATGAAATATATTCTATTAATGAAATCAATCGCAGCCTGAAACCCGACATTATCCTGATGACCTGCACTAAGAAGATGTGGGGCAAACACCATGTCATTCCGATTCAGGCCAAACGCGGACTCGGTGGCGCTGTCATTGTGGACGAGGTATTTTCCCTTAGCGAGAACGAGGTGTCGGCAGAAGCTACGAGTCAGGCGGAGCAAGCCAAGTCGGCGCAGCAGTCCGACAAGGATTTGCGGGCGGCCCTGGACAATGCTCGTTTGGAAAATGCAGCGTTGCTCAACAGCACGTCGTGGAAAGTAACGGCACCGCTCAGAAGCCTTGTGACCTGGTTCCGAAATCCGAAAGCGGCGAAGGCCCAGTAGGCGTTGGCCGGCACCTGCTGATTTTTCCCTGGCTGCATCTTGGAGCTATCTACTCCGCCGATGTCAAAATATTTGCTCGAGTGTATCGGCATGCTGCATGACGCCCCATCCGTGTTGTCATCAGGCGGAAAGGTCAGTCACAATCATTCGCGTTTGGTGGATGATAGAAAATGATACGAGCGCCTTCGGTAGAAAACGGCAAACGGATGTACCGCAAATCCGATAGAGCCCGACGGATTGCCTCGTGGCGGTCTACCGGTGCCTGTATCATCAGGAATCCACCGCCGCCGGCCCCAAGAAGCTTGCCGCCATATGCGCCTTCCTTCATCGCCGCGTCATAGTAACGGTCAATAGCAGTGTCGCTAATGCCTTCGGAAAGTCCGCGCTTGAGCACCCAGCCCTCGTTGAGAATGGCACCTATGGCCCGGTAGTCTCCGGCACACAGGCTCTCGACGAAATTCACCGCAAGGCCCTTCATCATGCTCAGAGCATCAATGACTTGTTCGTCATTGGCCGAACGGGCCGATTGCAGTTGCAGTATATTGGAGGCCGAACGTGTGCGCCCGGTATAAAAACTCAAGATTTGGCTTTCGAATTCTCGCATGTACTCCGGTTTGCAAACGACGGGCGTCACGCCGACAGTGTCATCCTGGTGAAACTCGATAAGGTTCATGCCGCCATACGCGGCGCTGTACTGGTCCTGCTTGCCGATCGGGGCGCCGCAAAGATCGACTTCGACCTTGTAGGCGTCGGCTCCAAGCCTATCGGGCTTACAGGACTCGCCTTTGTAAGCGGAGAGTACCTGCAAAAGCGCAACTGTAAAGCTGCTTGAGGAGCCCAGTCCCGTGCCGCTACTCGGAATATCGGCGATCGAAGTGATCTCGACGCCGCTGTCGATGTTCATCAGGCCAAGTGCCGCTTTCACGAGCGGATGTTTCAACTCGCTGACCCGTTCGACGATCTCGGTGACCGAGTAGCTTACGCGAATCCCGTCGTCGAACTTGCGGTTGATCGTCACGAACACATATTTGTCAATGGATGTGCTGACCACCATGCCGCCGTGCTTACGGTAATAGGAGGGTAGGTCGGTGCCTCCGCCGAGGAAGCTCATGCGCAAGGGCGCCTTACTAATGATCATTTATTTAACTTCTTTAAATCAGGAAGTACCTCGGCAGTACGGTTCCACTCATCCACCAGGGGAACCTCGTTTTGCTGACGCTGCCTCCAATACGTTTCGACCATGTCCGCCTCGCCTCGCCACGTGTAGAACGACCGGAAGCGGGTCCGACGCAAATCCTCGTCGCAGACGACCGCAAACCGGTGCGCGCCCGCGATGTCGAGTTTCAGCGCCGCTACCCCTTCCAGAATGACGACCGTTTCAGGCGCAATACCGACCATGCGCGATCCGACCTTTTTACGCGCCGCCCGGTCATAAATGGGAACTTCGATCGTGATGCTTTCGGTGCGGTCCTGCAGATCGACGAGAATGTCTGCCAACACCGCGTGATGGTAACGCGTTTCAACGCTGTTGCCTCGATGTTCCAGATCGACGAGCCAATTGTCGACACACAGCATGACCGAGTCGCGTCCTTGCGCCGCCAGCGTGTCGGCCAGAACCCGCGCCCAGGTGCTCTTACCCGCCCTCGCCTGGCCGCCGATGAGTACTACGGCACCTGCCGGAACGTCCTGCACCAGGGTCTGCGTGCAATCACGCATTGCCGGGTAGGTAGAAGTGATGAAATCCGCCGCCGCTCGAAGATCGTCGAAAACGAAATCCGGTTCGACATCGTTTTTTCCGTCCCTGCCGCCATGGCCGGTGCATACTAGTACAGACCGCAGTTTTGCCCTCCGCGCGGCCTCGATGTCGCCGGTGCTGTCGCCGATCATCCAGCTTTGTCCGAGCTCGAGATTGAGATCACGTGCCGCACTTAGGATCATGCCGGGTTTTGGCTTACGGCAGTTGCACTCGATCTTCAGTTCTGGACGTTCTCCGGCATAGCCCTTGTGCGGGTGGTGCGGACAATGGTATATGGCGTCTACGAAGGCGTGATCCTTGGCCAGATCGCGTTCCATAGTTGAATGGACTCTGTCCAGCGCGTCTTCGGTGAGCGTGCCATGTGAGACATAGGGCTGGTTGGTGACGACAACGGTTGCGAAGCCTTTCAAGTTGAGCTGGTGCACGCCGTAGGCGGCGCCCTCGATCAGTTCCATGTCCTCGGGAATGAGAACGCCATTTCGCTCGACATTGATCACGCCGTCGCGGTCTAGAAAAACCGCCGGTCGAGGTCGGCCGCTGCATTTGGGGTCGACCTTGCCGTTCGCGAAGTCGCGATTGACCTTTTCAAGACGATCCGGCGTGCCGATATCCTTGATGTATTCGACACTGCGATAAACAGCCAGCACTTTGTTTTGCGCAATGAGTTCGGGAAAGACGTGTCGGCCGAAATCCAGAACGCCATCGCGCGCGCGAGCGCCATTCAACGCCGCCTTGTTGACGACGTAGAGCGCCGCGCTTGCAAGATTATGCAACGGGGTGCCGTCGTCGCGCCAGCGTGAGAACCCGGTGATCCGGCCGCTTTCGTCGGTGATAACAAGATCGGAATCAAAGGGGTGGTCGTTCGGGTGGACGAGCAACGTGGCCAGCGCCTCGCGGTGCTGTGCGAAGGTCCAGAGCCGATCGAGATCGACGTCCAGCATGGTGTCGCAATACATGACCAGGAAATTGTCTTCGAGCATGTCGCGGGCCGCTAGAACTGCACCTGCGGTGCCACGCGGCTCGTCTTCCACCATTGTGCGGCAGGAAAGACCGAAGCGAGCGCCGTCACCGACATAGTCGTTAATCGCTTCGGCACCATGGCCCAGCAACAAAATTACGTCGTCGAAACCGTGGCGACGGCACAGTTCAAACTGGTGTCCGAGCACCGGCTTGCCCCCAATAGGCGCCAATGCCTTGGGCAGATCGCCAGTAACCGCGCGTAAGCGGGTCCCCAGACCGCCGGCGAGGATGACCGCCTGACGTGTCATGCCGACTTTCCGGACCTCTCGCTCACCTGGGCGTCAACGGCCTTTTCCACCGCCTCGCGGGAGGACGTGCACACGGGCGTCCATCCGAGTGCCTGGATCTTGTCGACGGCATAGCGGAAGCGCGGGATGTCGCCGATCCAGCCGCGATCTTCTGATCCATACAGGATACGAGCATTGCGACAGGCCTTGTCGACCACAATTTCGGCGATATCACGCACTAAGACGCCTTCGTCCTCAGGACCGATATTGAAGCAGTTGATACGGTCACGGGCACGTTCGACGATCAGCAGTATGGCGTCCAGCAGATCGTCGACATACAAATAGGGTTTGCACTGCGTGCCGTTGCCAAGCACACGTAATTCGTGCGGTGTTTTTTCGAGCTTATCGAGGAAATCGTAGATCACGCCGTGTGTCGCACGGCCGCCGATCACGTTGGGGAACCTGAACAGCCACAAGTTATCGAGCGCCGCTTCCGACAGTGCGGTTAGACACGCCTCGCTCGCCAGTTTCATCGCGCCGTAGTTAGAGATCGGGAACAACGGTCCGATATCCTCATGCACGGCAATGGAACCATGATCGCCGTATACAGCAGATGTCGAGGAAAAGGCGAGCTTCCGCACGCCGTATTCTCGGCACACCTGAGCGACGCTGTACGTGGTCATGAAGGTGTCACGCAGATCGATCGCGGCATCGGCGCCACCAGCGGAAATGTCGGAATTGGCGGCGAGATGCCAGATCACATCTATCATTCCGCCAACCTCGTTCAGGGCTGCCACGAAGGCGGCGGTATCGGAAATGTCCAGTTCGAGGAAGGCAAAACCCGTATGCTGGCGCGCCGCCCGCAGATTCTCCTTGTTGCCACGGACGAAATTATCGACGCCAAAGACGCGATGCCCCGCAGTCAGAAGCCGATCGACGAGATGGCTGCCGATAAAGCCTGCGGCGCCTGTCACTAAGTGTAGATTCCTTTCGCTCATTGGCGCCCCATTTACTTGCATATCCGGAACAATATCACTTGCGGCAATTTAGAATTTGACGCTTCCGAGCAAATCCCGATTGGTAAGTTTCATCTGCCGAACATATTGAGCGAGAATGTGCATTAAGGACTGATGAACGTCCTCGATCACACCGTAGTTTTCTGCTTCGACATGAAGCGAAATATCGGAAATCTTGCGTGACTTGCCACCACTGAATCCGCTCATGGCGATGGTTCGCACTCCGTTGTTCCTGGCCCATTCGATGGCCGAAATGATATTCGGCGAACCACCCGACGAACTGATCGTGATCAGGACGTCGCCGGGTCTGGCATGGCTGGAGAGCTGAAACGAGAATACATCCTCGAAAGAGACGTCGTTTGCGATCGCTGTGATGATTTCAACATTTGTCGAAAGGCTGTGAACATTTGGTGCAAATTTCGTGCCTGTCCTCATGCCTTTTACAAAGTCGCAACAAAGGTGGTTCGAAATTGCTGCAGATCCACCATTGCCGCAAACAAAGATGCGGTGATCGTTGATGACAGCGTCTTCGAGTGTGTCAGCAGCCCTTTGCATCTGGCTGGAATCTATGGATTTGAATGCCTTGGCAATTTGTTCTGAGTAGTCAGAAATATATAAACTGATTTTATCATATGTCTTATTCGGGAAAAAACTCACTAAATGCCCCTAATTGTTATTCTGAACCATAAGACTGATCGCTGTCAGAAAAGAAACTATCTAAGCTGCCCTCCGTCGCTGCCGCCCCCCGAAACGCGTTCTGCTTCTGAAGCTATCGGTCGATATATCAAATCTTGGGAAATTTCAACTAAAGGTCGCCGAAGTAATCTTGGTTGAGATGCTCGTCCGTCTTAAAGATTTTTGAGCAGTTCGGCTGCCTGATCTAGTGGAGGCTCTGGCGCATCTCCTCCGCTTCCATTGAGGGTTTGAGCAAGCGGTTTTTCATGCGTCTCATGATCTGACGGCATCAAGCGGAATTCGGTCAACGCTGCCAACAATGCTTTGCGACGGCGAAGACAACAGTTGCACCCACGCATTGCACGGGCCATTCGGCGCTCAACCGCTAGGGACATCCCAGATTTAGGTTCTCGACCATCTGGAAAAACACGGGCACCGACCCCAAGGTTTCCTCCAACATCACCGGCTCCAGGTTCGCCATTGGTTTCTAGAACACACCAGCCAAGTGAGTTCGTTCCAAGGTCTATGC
>JAGRLL010000168.1:20493-23311 GCA_020441855.1 Nitratireductor sp. | reverse complement strand
GTTCGCCGTCATAGAAGCGCTTGAAACCGGACAGCGAATCCTTGCCTGCCGGGTAGTTCGGCGCAAGGATGAAGGTCTTCTTGTAGCCTGCCTTGGCCGCATAGGCGCCCGCCGCTTCGTGCAGATTGTCGTTCTGGTAGGAGATCGAGAAATAGTGCGGATCGCAGCCCTTGCCGGCAAGCGCCGAGGGGGCGGCATTGACCGACAGATAGAACTTGCCCTGCTGGACGGCAGCCGGCACGACGGCCATGGCGAGGTTCGACCAGATGATGCCCGTCAGGATATCGACCTTGTCGGACTGAATCATCTTGTCGGCGATCTGTACGGCGATGTCGGGCTTCTGCTGGTCGTCCTCGACCACGACCTCGACATCCTTGTTGCCGGAATTCTTGATCGCCAGCAGGAAACCGTCCCTGGCATCGATGCCAAGGCTGGCGCCGCCGCCCGAAAGGGTGGTGATCATCCCGACCTTGACGGGATCGGCCTGTGCGGCGGTGGCCACGCCCATCACCGCAAGTGCGGCGAGCGAATGTTTGATCAGCTTCATGTTTTTCTCTCCGGCTTGGTTGTTCGGATGTTCCCTGCCCCTTTTGCGAGGCGTATCAGATTTTCATGATCCAATGTTTGGTCAATGTGCGCGACACACGCCCGCGAGTGACAATGCCCTTCAGCGGCTTTTCCATGCTTTCATGCGCCCGCACAACAATCCGGTTGCCGAAACGGCGTGGATACGAACAAGGCAGGAAAACCCACATTTCATGAATTGCTTCCCCTCATGCGACCGTCGCAGTTCCATTCCCCGGCTGCCAGGCTATCCTTGAGGATCGGAAGAAGAAAAGCAACAGAATAATTTTAAGCTTAAAGCTTTTTGCCTGACTGCAAGTCTGCGGACCTTGAGAACATCGAACGGAAGCAATCCGGCACACTCATGTGCAAGAGAGTGGAACCGCCTGTTCCGGCAAACTCCGTTCTGGCAGACTTTTTGGAAATCGCGGCAGTCGGTCAGGCAGCTTCGAGCGAGGCGCCTTCATGCACAACCCGGTCTCGCCCTTGTTCCTTGGCGGCATAAAGGAACTGGTCCGCCTGACTCATCGTCTCGTCGAGGGACTGACCCGGCCTGTGAAGGACAAGGCCGATGCTGATCGTGATCTTGCGGTCGATGATACCGGTACTGTCGGAAACCTTGCTTACCGCCAGCCTTATGCGTTCGGCGACTCGACGCGCTTCGTCGCTCCCGGCATGCGCCAGCAACACCGCAAATTCCTCTCCACCGATCCGCCCCGCCAGATCGCCATCGCGGACGCAGGAGCGTATCGCCGCCGACAACGCCACCAGCAATTTGTCGCCAGCCGCATGCCCGAATGTATCGTTGATCGACTTGAACCGGTCGACATCGAGATAAAGCAGCGCGCCGACGCCTTTGCCTGAATCGTCTGCATCGATCATGGCGGCCGCTTTTTCGATGAACGTCCTTCGGTTGGTCATTTTGGTCAGATCGTCATAGTTCGCAGCCCACACCAATTTGCCCGCCATCGATTTGAGCCTGGCCTGCTGGCGCAGAAAGAAATAAGCGATCGGCCAGCCGACAACCACGACGATAAGGCTGGTCAAAACGAGATCAAGAACCAGGCGCTCCTGAAAAAACAGGCCATAGAACAAAACCGTCAGAGGGTTCGCGCCGGCCAGCGCCAGAACCACGATAGCCCATGATTGCCCCGGTACGGACAAGGCCTCGAATTTCTCCAGGAAAGTGCGTCCCATTGCTTCTCCGGCGGGAAGGAGGCTGTCGACTTGGAAGAACTGAATTGTACGGGTGAAACATGAACAGGCGAGAAAGACCAACATGGCGCTTCCAACATGGTTTAGCGAAAGTTACCGGCGCCCACCGTTCACGTTGCATTGTCCGCCTTGCGGTCCACGCGAATGAGATGCGCCCGCAACAATCCGGACAGCTCCATCTGGCAGGCCAGCCGAGGAAACGTCCTTGCCGGCGTTCGCTTTACCGCTGATTTTCACCGGCCGGCAAAGGCGTTAGGTTGGCGGACGATCCTGAGAGGAATCCAATGAACGTCGGTTTCGGAACCAGTGGCTTGCGCGGGCCGGCACAATCCCTGCTGGAAGGCGCAGCGTCGGATTACACCGCGGCCTTTTGCCGGCATCTCATCGACGGCGCAATCGTCAAGCCCGGAGACGAAGTTTTTGTCGGCGAAGACCTGCGCGACTCCAGCCCGGCAATTCGCCTCGCGTGCGAGCGCGCCATTTCAGCCAACGATCTGCGGCCCGTGATCTGTGGCGCCGTTCCGACACCCGCGCTTGCCCATTTTGCCATGGCGCGAAATGCCGCCGCGATCATGGTCACGGGCTCCCACATCCCCGCCGACCGCAACGGACTGAAATTCTACCTGCCGCATGGCGAGATAACCAAGCGGGACGAGGAAGCAATATCGGCGAGATTGAAACCCCATGCGCCACCGGGTGATGCAAGCCCTGCCCCCGATGATCGTCGGGACCTCCGGGACATTCGCGCCAGGGTCATGGCAAACTGGTTCGAGCGCTATCGCGGCATTGTGCCATCCGATTGCCTCGCTGGATTGAGGATCGGCATCGACGAGCACAGCTCGGTTGCAGCCACCTCGCTTGGCGAGATTTTGGCAAATTACGGCGCAAGCATCGTTCCCTTCGGCCGCCTCGATCATTTCGAACCACTCGATACCGAGGCAATCGATCCGGAACGCCTGAATGGCTATGCCCGGGTTCTGCTACGCGACAATCTTTTCGCCATCGCCACAACCGACCCCGACGGCGACCGCCCGCTGCT
>JAGRLL010000168.1:6921-20478 GCA_020441855.1 Nitratireductor sp. | reverse complement strand
GCCATTGCGCGGCGATCTGCTTGGCTGGATCACTGCGCGTTGGCTTGACGCCGACGCCATCGCCGTCCCGGTAAACGCCAACTCGGCAATCGCCTCCAATGGACGCATTGATGTCACGCGCACGCGCATCGGCTCGCCATACGTGCTGGAAGCCATGGGCGAAACGACACGCGTCGGCGCGCATGTCTCCGTCGGCTTCGAACCCAATGGCGGCTTCATGCTTGGAAGCGCCATAACGCTGGGTGCTGCCCAATTGCTTCCCCTCCCCACGCGCGATTCGGTCCTTCCGATCCTTGGCGTCTTGGAGGAAGCAGCTTCAGGGAAGCTGAAATTGAGCGAACTGGGAAAACAGGCCGGATTCAAGCCGGCGGCAAGTGGCAGGCTGAAGGATTTCCCGGTTGCCCTGGCACGCCGGTTGCTGGATCGAATGGCCCGGGACAAGAACTTCGCCTCCGATTTCGCGGCTCCCGTCGGCGATATTCTTGCAACCGACTGGACGGACGGAATCCGCATGTCCCTGTCAAACGGCTCGATCCTCCACCTGCGCCCGTCCGGAAACGCCCCCGAGATGCGCTGCTATGTCGAAGCCGAAACCGACAGCGCGGCAAGCATTCTCCTGTCCTGGGGGCTGGAGCGGATCGGCGAAATGGCCGGCAAATCAGACTGATAACGCTGGTTCAGGCCGCCTCTGCGCCAGTGGAAGCAGGGCCCTTGAACGCATACAATTCCACTGGATCGAGCACGCCATCGAGCTTGTGCGCGCCGATACTGGTCCAGCGTTCGGGATTGAGCCGGGCAAGTCCCGCACTCGACAGGACCGGTTGCTGCAACAGCTTGGTCATGGATTCGATCCGGGCCGCCTCGTTTACGGTATGCCCGATGATCGAGAAGGTCAGGCGTTGCGGGATGCCGATATTGCCGAACTTCACTTCGCCGACATTGAGCCCGACGCCGAACTTGAACCGTTCCAGTCCCTGCGCCTCGCGCACCTTGTTGGTATTGGCGGCTCTCGAAAGGGTCTGGTCCAGCGCGGCATTGGCGCGCTTTGCGGCATCTTCCAGCTCGCTCTCGTCCTGAAACGGAAAGATGCCCAGCACCGCGTCGCCGATGAAGTCGAGGACTTCGCCTCCCTGCTCCACGACCGAACCGGCCGTCGACTCGAAATAGGCGTTGAGCAATGAGAAATAGGAATCGGAGGGCATGCTCTCGGCAAACGCCGTGGAACCGCGAAGGTCGGAGAACCAGACCACCGCAGGTGTGTGCTGCCCGTCCCCGCGCCTGATCTTTCCGTCAAGCACGCTGCGGCCAGCCCGAACTCCAAGGTAAGTTGTTGCGATATTGGTTGAAATTCTGTTTTGAATGGCGGTCTTGCAAGCCAGCGCAAAGATGCGCTGTATCTGTTGCAGGCATTCCAGATCGTCCGAGGAAAATCCGTTCGCGCGGTCGCTCGCCCAACTCACAATGATGCCGCGCCGCTCGCGGACATCCCGCATGTCCTCTTCCATGACCTGTTCGAAGGATGTCGCCAACACCACGTAATCGGTGATTCCCGCCGCCTTGAGGTCCTTGAGCAGGGAAAAATCCAGCGACTCGTTCGGTCCCTGCAATTCCCGCCGCAACACGTCGACATTGTTTTCGAGCACGTAGCGGAACGGACTTTCGAGCCACGCCTGGGTGACCTGATCCTGATGCTCGAACTGCTCCAGGCGCGCAGGCTTGCCACGGTCCCAGATGACGGTTTCGGAACGGAACAAGGGATGCAGCGTTGGCCAGATCAGCCGCGCCCGCGCGATCGGGATACCGATCCCGGAGAGGCGCTGACACATCGTGTCGAACATGCTGGCGATGTCGGGTTGCCCCAACGCCTGATCGATAAGCCATTCGCGGATCGGCCTGGCCAGGGCTTGATGCGACATGGGCCTTCCCTTTTCTCGTTTTGACTGGGGCGTGTTATTCGGCCACACATAGATGGAGAATCCTGACGCGACTTCAACGTAAAGGGCCGTATCGTTGCATACGATACAACAAGAGGAACGCGATTGAGCAGATCGGGCAAACAATTTCTGGACAGGGCCGGCAAAGCCGGTGGCGGCTCCCGATTGCAGCGTCTTCGCCTTGTCTCCGGCCTCGTTCTGCTCGCCTATGTCGTATTGCATTACATCAACCATGCCGCCGGCCACATCTCGCTCGGTGCCATGGAAAAGATGCTGGAATGGCAGGAAGCCGTTTGGGCCAATCCGGTCGGCCTCGTCGCGCTTTATGGCGCCTTGCTGGTTCATGTGACGCTTGGGCTCGCCAAACTCCCTTCAATCCGTTCCTGGCGCAGACCCGTTTGGGAATGGCTGCAGATCGCGCTCGGCCTGGCTATTCCCTGGCTGCTGATCAGTCACATCACCTACACACGGGGCGCCGACTGGAAGCTCGGCATCGAAGTCGATTACGCCGGCGAACTGGGATTGCTGTGGCCCGGGGCCTGGATCGGGCAATCCATCCTCTTGCTGATCGTATGGCTGCACGCCGTCATCGGCATTCATTTCTGGCTGAGGATACGCGACGGCTATCGCAGATGGTTTCCGCTGGCGCTGGCATTCGCCATCGCGTTGCCGGTTCTGGCCCAGACCGGCTGGATGGCTGCCGCGCGCCGCCAACACGACGCGATCATGATCGCCGCGAATGCCGGCAGTCCCGTCGGCGAGGAGATGCTGCAGGAAAAACGGGACTTCATGGCGCGAATGATCGACGGCATGTACTCGACGGAGTTGCTGTGGCGCGACATCGCGCTGGCCATCATCGTCGTCATGCTCGCGGTGATGGTGACGCGCTGGGTATTGCAGCGTTTTGCCCGCCGCGTCCGGGTGACCTATGGCGACGGGACCGTGGTTAACGCGCCTATGGACCAGACATTGCTCGACATCAGCCGCGCGAATGCGATTCCCCACATGTCGGTCTGCGGCGGTCGCGCACGCTGCTCGACCTGCAGGACACTCATCATCGAGGGGCTGGAAAACTGCTCTCCCGTGACCGAGGCCGAAAAACTTCTGCTCGACAAACTCAACGCGGACGAGGATATCCGCCTTGCCTGCCAGTGCCGCATACGCGGCGACGTTCAGGTACGCCCGCTGATCCAGCCGCGCGCGCGCACTGCCAGCCCGCGCAACGTCGATCCGCTGGGCTGGGGCGTGGAGCGCGAAGTCGCAATCATGTTCCTGGATATTCGCGGTTTTTCGCGCATATCGGAAAAAAGCCTTCCTTATGATGTCGTGTTTATTCTCAATTCCGTATTCGGCGAGATTGGCACCGAGATCGAGGCCGCGAACGGGTATATCGACAAGTTCATGGGTGACGGGCTCATGGCCATTTTCGGCCTTTCCTCGTCACCGGGCGAGGCAAGCCGCGACGCCATACGCGCTGCGCTCGCCAGCGAGGCCGCGGCCCGCGCGTCAAGCAAGATCCTGACCCACCATCTCTCGGAGCCGATCCGCATCGGCATCGGCATCGACACCGGTACTGCCGTGATAGGGCGCATCGGGCGTACATCGGACCAGGTAGCACCCTCACGCCTCACCGCGATCGGCGATACCGTCAATATTGCCGCACGCCTTGAATCGGCGACCAAGGAATTGGGCACCCCCATCGTACTTTCCAAACGCACCATGGACGCCGCCGGTCTTCGCCTTGCCGCCAGGATTGCCGAAAAGACGAAGATCAGCGTTCACAACATCACGCAACCGGTCGATATCGTGGCCATTCGCGACCTTGAGGCGCTGCGCACGAAGATCGACGCAGCCGAGGACAAGCCACACCGACCGGGGCCCACCGGTCCAACGCGATTTCTCCCCTTCTCCGCCAAGTTCGGCGGCGGCGGATGGACGAACGCGAAAAAATCTGGATAGTCTTCCCTCCATGGGCTTTTGCCGCGGGTTTTCCCTGCTATCGTAGCAAGGTTGCGGCGGGAAACCCGGGGACCGGGAAATCGATGCGGACCCGGACGCGCTGGAATTGGAATGCGAAGGCCGGGGGAGCGCCTTGAACCAGATCGAACCGAGCCTTCTGAAATATATTTGGAAGCACTCGCGTGGCGACCAGTTGTGGATGCTGGTCGTCATTCTTGCTTCAATGCCGTTTTATTTCCTCAGCCTCGACCTGCCCAAGCAGATCGTCAACGGACCGATTCAGGGCCGTGGCTTCGAGAACCCGGACGACACCGCCTTTTTCCTGACGACCTACCTGCCGATTCCCGAATGGCTGCTGTCGCCGCCGATCAAGTTATTCGGCGGCTTCGAGATGGATCGCGTCACCTACCTCTTCGCGCTGGCGACGACCTTCCTGCTTCTGGTTGCGGTCAATGGCGGGTTCAAGCGCTACATCAACACCTACAAGGGCCGCATGGGCGAGCGCATGCTGCGCCGGTTGCGCTATCAATTGTTCGACCGCGTCCTGCGCTATCCCCTGCCCCGCTTCCGCCGCACCAAGGCATCCGAGATCGCCTCGATGATCAAGGACGAGGTGGAGCCGATGGGAAATTTCATCGGCGATGCCTATACCCAGCCCCTGTTCCTGGGCGGACAGGCAATCACCGGTCTGACCTTCATCTTTCTCCAGAATATTCCGCTGGGCTTCGTTACACTGGTGATCGTCGTCTTTCAGGCATGGCTTATTCCCCGGCTTCGCCGCCGCCTGATCGTGCTCGGCAAGGCGCAGCAGATCGAGGCGCGCCAGATGGCCGGCCGGCTTGGCGAGATCGTGGAATCGATTCAGGAGGTTCACTCCAACGACACCACCAATTACGAACGCGCGAACCTCGCCTCCATTCTCAACCGCCTCTATTTCCTGCGCTTCGAAATTTTCCAGCGCAAGTTTTACATCAAATATCTCAATAACTTGCTGATCCAGTTCCTGGCATTCCTGTTTTATGCCGCTGGTGGCTACCTGGCGATCCGCGGCTCGCTCGACATTGGTCAGCTCGTCGCCGTTATCGCCGCCTACAAGGATCTGCCCGATCCGATCCGCGGCCTGATCGACTACGACCAGCAGCGTCTCACCGTCGATGTCCGCTACAAGCAGATCGTCGAGCAATTCGCCGCCGACGATCTGCAGGATTCCAAACAGCAGCGCATCGCGGACGAGCCCGTCGGACCGCTCAGCAAGGGCTTCGATATCGTCAACCTGCAGGTGATCGACGAGACCGGTTCGAAGTTGATCGAGAAGGCGACGGCCAAAATCGACATCGGCGAACAGGTCTGCGTCGTTGGCGCGGTCAATTCCGGCGCAACGCATTTCACGGAAGTGGCCTCGCGCGTCCTGCGTCATTCCTCGGGCCGGGTAGAGCTCGACGGCCATCCGATCGAGCAATTGCCCGAATACATCACCGGCCGGCGGATCGGCTATGTCGACGCGAGCACCTATTTCCCGCAGAACACGATTTTCGACACGCTGACCTACGTGCTGAAAAACCAGCCGGTAACGCCGCGTGAACGCACTGAGGAAGAAGAGGCGCAATACCAGATCGAACTGGCGGAAACGCGCCGCGCCGGCAACACCGTCCTTGACATCGAGGCGGACTGGATCGACCGGGAGCGTCTTGGCGTCAAAACCGACGAAGAGCTGATCGAGGAAATCCACCGGGTTCTTCTCGATCTCGATTTCGCCGACGACGTGCGCGCGCTTGGCCTGCGCGGCACGCTTGATCCCGAACGCCATCCGTTGCTTTGCGAAGCGCTCGTCAAGGCGCGTCACCGCTTCCGCAACCGCCTCACCGAACTGGGACTCGACGGCATCGTCGAGCCTTTCGAGCCCGAACGCTACAACAATCAGGCGACCATCGGCGAAAACCTCCTGTTCGGAACGGCGGTCGAAGCCTCCTTCGACCCGACGCATTTCCCTTCCAACAAGGTGGTGCGCAACGTGCTGGCGGAAACCGGCCTCGAGGCACGCCTGTTCGAAATGGGCAAGGAGGTCGCCGCAACCACGGTCGAACTCTTCGGCGACCTGTCGGCGGACAACCCGTTCTTCGACCAACTCGACTACATGGATGCGGACGAACTCCCCGAATACCGCGCCGCCCTGAACCGCATCGGACAAATGCGGCTCGAAGAGATCAGCGGTGCCGACCAGAAGCTGATCCTGAAACTGCCGTTCTCCTACATCGAATCCCGCAACCGTCTCGGCCTCCTTGACGACGAACTGAAGTCGACCATCGTCGAGGCCCGCCGCAAACTGCGTGAAACGCTGGAGGAGCTGGAGACGCCACCGGTCAGCTTCTACGACCCCGACCGCTACAACGCCGCGGCGAGCGTGCTGGACAACGTGCTGCTCGGCCGTATCTCCTCGACGGTCGCGGAAGCGCCCGAGCGGGTCACCAATGCCATCCGAAAGCTTCTCGCCGAGATGGAGCTGACCGACGACATCTTCCGCATTGGCCTTGAATTCAACATCGGAACGGGCGGCAAACGTCTTTCGGAGACGCAGCGCCAGAAACTGCATCTGGCGCGAACGCTGCTCAAGCGTCCCGACTTCCTGATCGTCAATCAGGCGCTCAACGCCCTGGACAGCCGACTGCAGCGACAGATCATCGAATCCGTGCTCGCCCGATCCAAGGGACGCGACGGCGTACGCTTCGGTGTCATCTGGTCGCCGATGAACGTTGCGATCTCCGAATTGTTCGACCGTGTGCTCGTTTTCGAGAACGGCGTCCTTGTCGCCGACGGCAAGCCCTCGCAACTTGCCAGGGAATCAGGCGCTTACAGCGAGCTGATTGGCGCCTGATCAAAAAAACATGCATGAGACAGTTCGGATCACTACATGAACAAGTACAAGGAGAGGATGGGCTGATATGGCTACTTTGAGCGACGAAGTGGACATGCTGCGGCGCATTCCCCTGTTTGCGGCCATAGATCCCGCCAAACTCAAGCTGCTCGCCTTCGCTTCCGATCGCATGATCTACCGCGACGGACAGCCGATCTGTCTGCAGGGCGAAGTCGGCGATGCGGCCTATGTCGTGGTCAAGGGCGTTGCCGACATCGTGGTCGAAACCAATGGTGGCGAAATCGTGGTCGCAGAGGCAAAGGAGAATGCCGTCATCGGCGAGATCGCCATTCTCTGCGACGTACCGCGAACGGCAACCGTTCGCGCACGCGGTGAATTGACCGCGCTCAAGATCAAGAAGGAGCACTTTCTGGGACTGATGATGGATTTTCCCAAACTTGGCATCCAGGTCATGCGCGAACTCGCGCTGCGCCTGTCTCGTACCACCGCAGAACTCACCGACGCCCGTCGCCAGATCGAAGCGGCCAAAACGGGCTGACGGACGCGGAGCATTCATGTCACACAAAGGCAGCCGCGATATCTTTTCCGTCACGTTCTGGGGCGTTCGCGGAACACTTGCCTCTCCGGGATGCGAGTTCCAGCGAACCGGCGGCAATACGATTTGCGTACAATTGCGATGCGGCGACCGCGTCATCGTCTTCGATGCCGGAACCGGCATTCGCGGGCTTGGCAGCCAATTGATCGAGCAGGACGAGGTGCGTGAGGTCGATCTCATGCTGACCCATGTCCATTACGACCATGTCGAGGGCATCCCGTTCTTCGCGCCTTTCTTTTCGCCCGATTTTCGGGTGCGCATCTGGCTTGGCGACGTCGACGGCGCCTCGTCGACCAAGGACGCCGTAAAGGGCTTGATGCGCCGGCCCTATTTCCCGGTCGGCCCGGAGGTCTTCCAGGCCGATATCGAGTACCGCGAGGTTGCCGAGAAAGCCGCCTTCGACCTTGGCGACGGTATTTCGGTGCGCACCGCGCCGATGAATCATCCAGGCGGGGCGACCGGCTACCGTGTCGACTACAAGGGGCGATCCTTCGCCTTCGTCACCGATACCGAACACGTCACCGGCGAGACCGACATGGAGATCGTCGACCTGATTTCAGGCGTCGACTGCTTCGCCTACGATTCGAGCCTGACGGATGCCGAACTGCCGGACTTCGCCGGCTACGGTCACTCGACCTGGGAAGAAGGTCTGCGCCTGCGCGACAAGGCCAATGCCGGCGTGTTTCTGGCACTGCATCACATGCCGTTCCGCACCGACGACGAGCTGGACGCCATCGAGGTTGCGATCAAGAAATGGCACGCGCCAAGTGGCGTGGCGCGCGAAGGCCAGAAATTCGAACTGTAAGTTTCCCGGCGATTCGGGAAACTAGCCATCTTTGCTATCTATGCTGTTGCCCGGCGTGCTTCTGCCGCCGCTGCCGGACTGGGGCGCATCCCTGCCATTGCCCTGCCCGTTCGGCAAGGCCTGCTGTGCGGCACGCGCAGTGCAGGCAACGGTCGGCGCGCGCCATTGCCGCTGAAAGCGGTTCTGGTTTTCCGAAAGGTTGAATTGTGCCGCCTCGTCCCCGCGCCTGCGGTCGCGCGAGCGCAGGAACGGCAAACGCTCGATATCGGTGTTGGAACGCACTTCGATGATGTCGCAGGCCCGGTTGGCGGTCATGCACGCCTGCCCCGTCGAACAGACTCTCACGGCGCCGCGAAACAGCACGACCTTGGTGATGCCGCTTGCGCCGTCGACATAGACATCGAAGACCGTACCTCGCACGCCGATGGAGGATAGCGGCGTCACGACCTTGAACGCCTGCTTGGGCGAGTTGCCGGTGATGAAGCGGAATGCGCCCTTGGTGACTTTCAGTGTCGCATTGGAAAAGCCGTTTTCGGAGACGACGAAATCGTCGAGCGAAACCGAGGAATCCTCGCCCACGATGACAAGCGAATCGTCGTTCAGACGCAATTCGCCATGCGAGCCTGCGCCGGCGGCAACCTGTTCGCGGTCATAGACGGGGTCCGACACGGACAATCTGCGTGCCGCGCCGCCATCGAGCGAACCGGTTACCGTGTTGCGAACGACGGTTGCCTCGCCAAGCTTCTCGGCCGCCATGGCATTGACGGCCGCTCCAGCGCAGATGGACATGGCCATCGCCGCCAGCGCGACCAGACGCCGGTTTGCAAACGCCATCGTCATGTATCCAGCCGAATTGTGCTTCTCTTGATAATAAGCTCGCATGGGTTCTTCCGCTTGCCGCGAGTAAACCTCTCGCGGTTATTGTTCACCCCTGAAGCCGCCGGAACATAACCGCAAGCGGCGCCAAAGGCCAGTGCGCACATCCGTCTGCGGTGATGGTCCCCTTGGTGCGTTGGACAAGGCCGCACCGATCGCCTAGCTTCGTCGCCTGTTCGCAACACGGCGGTGGCCGGACATCGATTCCTTTCCTGTTTCATGGCGCTGATGCGATTTATCAAGAACCCGCGCATTCTGGTATTTCTGGCGGCGATCCTCGTTCTTGCCGGCGCACGCGAACTTCGCCTGTCCGATCCCCCGCTGATCGCCTCGCTGCGCGACCTCACTTTCGACGCCTACCAGCGTATCAAGCCGCGCCAGCCGCTCGGCCAGCCCATCCGCGTCATCGATATCGACGAGGCATCCATCGCCGAATACGGCCAGTGGCCCTGGCCCCGCACCCGCATAGCCCAGATCGTCGACCGCGTGCGCGAACTGGGTGGTGCGTGCATCGCCTTCGATATCGTGTTCTCCGAACCCGACCGCACCGGGCCCGCCGGCATGCTCGCGGAACTCAAGGCACGCCAGGTGCCGGGCCGCGATGCACTGGAGAAGATGATCGCCTCGATACCCGATAACGATTCGGTACTGGCGCAGTCCATCGCGCAATCGCCGACCGTGCTCGGCTTTTTCAACGATACGCGCTCAAACCAAGGCCTGCCGGAGAAGAAGGCGGGATTCGCCTTTCTGGGCGCCGACCCCTCGCCGATCCTCTTCCCGCTACACGCCGCCGTCATGAGCCTGCCCATGTTCCGCGAGGCCGCCGAGGGTTCCGGGTCGATCTCCGTCGGCGTTCTCGGGGACGAAGTCGTCCGCCGCATACCGATGTTCCTGAACGGCGACAACAAGCAGCAATATGCCGCCATGGCGCTCGAAACGTTGCGTCTGGTGCAGGGCATGCCGAGCTATACGCTCAAGACCACCGAGGCGAGCGGCGAATATTCCGCCGGTCAGTTGGCGATGACCTCGTTCCGTGTCGGCCAGTTCGAGGTGCCGGTGACTGAAAACGGAGACCTGCGGCTCTATTTCAGTCATGACGACCCCGCGCTTTACATCTCGGCCAAGGATCTGCTCACCGCATCCGACGAACAGCTCGCGCCGCTCGTCGAGGGGCATATCGTTTTCGTCGGCACGTCGGCTGCCGGCCTGCGCGACATTCGTATCACGCCGCTTGGCGAGAGCGTGCCGGGCGTCTTTATCCATGCCCAGATCGTCGATCAGATCCTTTCCGGCGCCTTCCTCAACCGGCCCGACTGGGCGATCGGCGCGGAATTGGCGACCATGTTCGTGGCTTCGCTGCTGCTCGTCGGCATCCTTCCCTTCGCCGGCGCGGTGGTCTCCGGCGTGCTGGGCGCCGTGGTGGGCGTCATCCTGCTGGCGGGAAGCTGGTACGCCTTTTCGCGCCATGGCATCCTGCTCGATCCCGTCTTCCCGCTATTGACGGCCGGCATCGTCTTTCTCGCCGCGACCATCTTCAACTTCGCCTATTCGGAGCGTGAAAAGCGTTTCGTGCGCGGCGCGTTCCAGCGCTACATCGCGCCGGACCTGCTGAAAAAGCTCGAGGATCACCCCGAAATGCTCCGCCTCGGTGGCGAGATACGCGACATGACGCTGATGTTCATGGATGTGCGTGGCTTCACCCCGATTTCCGAAAAGCTGACGCCGGAGGAACTGGTCACGTTCCTCAACCAGCTCCTGTCACCGTTATCCGACGTGATTCTCTCGCATGAGGGCGCCATCGACAAATATATCGGCGATTCCATCATGGCGTTCTGGAACGCGCCGCTCGACGTGGACGACCATCGCACAAAGTCCGTCCGCGCCGCCCTCGACATGATCGCGACCGTCGAACAACTGAACCGTGACGATGCCTTTGGGTTCAAGGCTTCGGACAAGGGGCTGGGCGACGTCCAGATCGGCATCGGCGTCAATTCGGGCGACGCCTGCGTCGGCAATATGGGTTCTTCCAGCCGCTTCAATTATTCCGTCGTCGGCGACACCGTGAACGTCGCCGCCCGTATCGAATCGTCCTGCAAGGCGGTCGGCTGGCCCGTGCTCGCTTCGGAAGAGACGGCGTCGGCAATCAGGGATTTCGCGCTGCTCGAGGCCGGCTCCATCGCCCTCAAGGGCAAGTCGAAACCCGCCAAGCTGTTTGCCGTGATCGGGGACGAGAAAATGGCGCAAACCGCGGAATGGCAAAAGCTGTCGCAAACCCACGCGGCCTTCCTGGCCGCCATCGCCAAAGGCAATCGGAAGGACGCCGAGCGCCTGAAACGCGAATGCCTCGATGCCGGCCCGGCCGGACTCGATCATTTCTACGAGGAGTTGGCCGCATCGGGCGCCGGCCGGCTCGCAGCGGAGTAAGTCGGATGACCTCTCCCGTCATTGTCTGGTTAAGGACCGATCTGCGCATCACCGACAATCCCGCCCTGCACCATGCCGCCGCAACCGGCGCACCGGTGATCCCGCTCTATATCCACGATGTGTCGTCGAAGGGAATCAGGCCGCCCGGCGCGGCGCAGAACTGGTTCCTGCACCATGCACTCGAAGGTCTGAAAACGAGGCTGGCGAAACTCGGTGCGCCCCTGATTGTCGCAAGCGGGCAATCGGCGGACGTACTCGATCGGGTGCTGGCGCAGACGGGTGCGAAATCGGTGTTCTGGAACCGGCGGTACGTTCCGGCCGAGACCGGTATCGACCGCGCCATCAAGCAGGACCTGTCGGGGCGCGGCATCGAGGCGAAGAGTTATCAGGCCGGCCTGCTGCATGAACCGACACGCTTGCTGACCGGCAGCGGCCAGCCATACCGGGTCTTTACGCCATTCTGGAAGGCGCTGATGCGCGACGAGGCGCCCAGAGGCCCCATGCCCGCGCCCAGACATTTGGCGGCATGGTCCGGCAAACTCGACAGCGAAGAACTGGCAGCACTTGGACTGCTGCCCAAGAGACCCGATTGGGCCGGCGGATTGCGCCAGACCTGGAAACCGGATGAGGAAGGCGCTGCGGATTTGCTCGGCGAATTTCTCGATGTCGGATTGTCCGGCTATGCCGATGGAAGGGATTATCCGGGCAAGGCCCATGTCTCGCATCTGTCTCCATACCTTCGTTGGGGCATCGTCTCGCCCAACCAGCTCTGGCACGCCATACGCCACGCCGATGCGCACGAGCGCGACAAGGAGAAATTCCTCCAGGAACTGGGTTGGCGCGAATTCTGTCACCATCAACTGTTCCACTACCCGGAACTGCCAAGGAAGAACTTCAACCCCCGCTTCGAAGCCTTTGAATGGATTGAGAATTCTTCGCATGTCTACGCGTGGCGCAAGGGCCAGACCGGTTATCCTGTCGTCGATGCCGGCATGCGCGAATTATGGCGCACCGGCACCATGCACAATCGTGTGCGCATGGTGGTAGCCTCCTTTCTGGTCAAGCATTTGCTGGTTCATTGGCGCGTCGGCGAAGCATGGTTCTGGGATACGCTGGTCGACGGCGATCCGGCCTCGAACCCCGCGAACTGGCAATGGGTCGCCGGTTCCGGCGCCGATGCCGCGCCCTATTTCCGCGTCTTCAACCCGGTATTGCAGGGCGAGAAGTTCGACCCCGACGGAACCTATGTCCGACGTTTCGTCCCCGAGATCGCCGCCCTGCCCGAGCGCTATCTGCATGCGCCGTGGCAAGCCCCGGCCGATGTTCTGCGCCAATGCGGCGTGAAACTCGGTGAAACCTACCCCGCGCCCGTGGTCGATCATGCGCACGCTCGCAAGCGCGCACTGGTGGCATTTTCGAAACTGAAGGAAGACGGGTGAACCCGCGACGCAAAAGGGGGACGCCTCGCGACGTCCCCCCTGTTGCCTCAGTCAAGGACTCGCCCCATGAAATGGCTGCGATCCTCCCTGTCCCTCTAGGCAGCGATTGCGTCGGAAAAAAGATGACGTGAAAGGTTTGCCTTCCCCTGGCTTGCGAACCGGAAAAATCGTTCCCTTGCGGCATGTCGCGGCACACCGCCGGATTGGCCTCGACCGGCAAAGTGCGCTAACAGGGGACGTTCGTTCAATCGTGAACGGCCACGTACACGGTGCATGCACTTGGCTGCCCGGCATCCGGACAAGACAGCAGGAAACATGATCCGCCAATCTTCCCTCGACGCAATCGGCAACACGCCGCTCATCCGGCTCCGGAAGGCATCCGAACTGACCGGCTGCACCATTTTGGGCAAGGCCGAATTCATGAATCCTGGCCAGTCGGTGAAAGACCGCGCCGGCCGTTTCATCATCGAGGACGCCATCGCCAGGGGCCGCATCGCGCCCGGCGGCACCATTGTCGAGGGTACGGCCGGCAATACCGGCATCGGGCTTACCGTCGTCGCCAACGCGCTGGGCTTCAAGACGGTCATTGTCATTCCCGAGACGCAAAGTCAGGAAAAGAAGGACATGATCCGCCTGATGGGCGCCGAACTGGT
>JAGRLL010000168.1:0-6829 GCA_020441855.1 Nitratireductor sp. | reverse complement strand
CCAGTTCGACAACGTCGCCAACCGCGACGGGCACATCGCCACCACGGCAGAGGAGATCTGGCGCGACACAGGCGGCAAGGTCGACGGCTTCGTCTCGGCGGTCGGCACAGGTGGCACGCTCGCCGGCGTCGGCACCGGACTTCGCGCCAAGAACAAGGATATCAAGATCGCGCTTGCCGACCCCATGGGCGCCGCCCTCTACAGCTATTACACGACCGGCGAATTCAAGTCGGAAGGCAGTTCTATCACCGAAGGCATCGGCCAGGGCCGCATCACCGCCAACCTGGAAGGCTTCGCGCCTGACATGAGCTTCCAGATCCCCGACGAGGAAGCCCTGACGATCATTTTCGACCTGCTCGAGCACGAAGGCCTTTGCATGGGCGGTTCGACCGGCATCAACATCGCCGGCGCGATACGCCTTGCCAGGGAACTTGGTCCCGGCCACACGATCGTCACCGTGCTTTGCGATTTCGGCACGCGCTATCACTCCAAACTGTTCAACCCGGACTTTCTGCGCTCCAGGGAACTGCCCGTTCCGGCATGGCTGGAACGCAAGTCCAGCCTGCACATTCCGTTTGAAGACGCCTGAACATCGAGCAACACCCGATCCGGGAATACTGACCATGCCCCATGAAACCCGCCTCGTCTTTCTCGAAGATTCCTATTTGAAGGATTGCGAAGGCACCGTCCTTGCCGTCAACGATCGCGGCGGCATCATCCTCGACGCGACGAATTTCTATGCGACGAGCGGCGGACAGCCCGGCGACACCGGCTGGCTGGAGCGCGCAGACGGCTCGAAAATCGTCATCGCCACCACCGTCTCGGGCGAAACCAAGCAGGAGATCGTGCTGGTCCCGGCCGCCGGCGAACCATTGCCCAGCGTGGGTGAAAAAGTGGTCTGCCACATCGACTGGGAGCGTCGCCACAAGCTGATGCGCATGCATACGGCCTGTCACATCCTGTCGGTTGTCTGCCCCTACCCGATCACTTCCGCCAATGTCGGCGAGGAGGAAAGCCGCGTCGATTTCGACATCCCCGAAGCCGGTGTCACCAAGGAAGATGTCACCGCGAAGATGATGCGGATCGTCGCCGCCGACCATCCGGTCCATGCAAGCTGGATCAGCGAAGCAGAACTCGACGCCAATCCGGATATCGTCAAGTCGAAGAATGTCCGCCCACCGCGCGGCGCCGGCCGCATCCGCCTTGTCGCCATCGGCGAGAACGCCTCCGTCGACAGCCAGCCCTGCGGCGGCACGCATGTGCTTGCGACTGGCGAGGTCGGCGAGATCCACATCGGCAAGATCGAGAAGAAGGGTCGCGAGAACCGCCGTTTCCGCATCCGGTTCGGTCCGCCGCCAGCGGCGTGACGCAACGATTTGCCACCGACACGAGGGAGGTGATGAAGCGATGAAGCTGGAAGGCTCGTGCCATTGTGGCGCGGTTCGTTTCCGCCTGGAATCGAATACGCCGTTTCCCTATCAGCGCTGCTATTGCTCGATTTGCCGCAAGACCGCCGGCGGCGGCGGCTATGCGGTCAATCTGATGGGTTGGGCGGACAGTCTCGAAGTCGAGGGCGAAGAGGCCATCGGCGTTTATCTCGCAACGGTCGACGGCCGGCCCGGATCGGTGGAGCGGCGCTTCTGCACCGGATGCGGCAGTGCGCTGTGGCTCTTCAACGAGAAATGGCCGGATCTGATCCATCCGTTCGCCTCGGCCATCGATACCGATTTGCCGAAACCCGACGAAATCGTGCACATGATGCTGGAATTCCGGGCATCCTGGGTCGACGTACCGCAAGGACCGGGGCATGTTCATTTCGATGGCTATCCCGGCCGCTCGGCAGAGGTCTGGCACGACCGCGCCCTTGTCGGCGGCGGCACGCCCGACAGGGAGACGAACGAGGGTTGAAACAGGAACACCGATGAGCCAGCTGCGCCCCTACACCATTTCGCCCGATGAATTGCAGGCGCGCCTTGGCGACGCCAATCTGCGCATCGTGGACGGCTCATGGTACCTGCCGGTGCAAAACCGCGTTGGCCGCGGCGAATACGATGCCGCACGCATCCCGGGTGCGGTCTTTTTCGACCTCGACGCGTTGAGCGACCAGTCCTCACCCCTTCCCCACATGCTCGCCTCGCCCGAGGCTTTCGCCCTAGCAGCCGGCGCCATGGGGATCAGCGAGACGAACGATATCGTCGTCTATGACGGACCCGGACTGTTTTCGAGCGCCAGGGTCTGGTGGAATTTCCGCATCATGGGCGCCGGGTCCGTGCGGGTCCTGGATGGCGGCTTCGACCGCTGGCAGGTGGACGGACGCCCGGTTGAAACCGGCGCGCCCCAACCGCGTAAACCCGCAACCTTCAATGCGGCCTTCGACGCCGCCCGCGTGCGCTCCATCGCCGACATCAGAGCAAATCTGAAGATCGGCGAACAGCTCATTTTCGACGCGCGGCCCTATGGCCGTTTCACCGGCGATGTGCCGGAGCCGCGACCAGGTCTTGCCTCCGGCCACATACCCGGAGCGCAATCCATGCCGGCCGACACCTTTTCCGTCGACGGCAGGTTGAAGGAGATCGCCGAATTGAGGGAGATGTTCGCCTCCAATGCCTTGACGCCCGGCCGACACGCCATCACCTCGTGTGGCTCCGGCGTCACCGCCGCGATCATCACCCTGGCGCTTGAAACGATAGGTCACACGAACAATTCGCTTTACGACGGCTCCTGGGCGGAATGGGGACAGGCGAAAGACGCGCCGATCGCCACCTGGCAGGACTAGCCTTCATCACGGGCACCCAGAGCAATCAGCAGACGAGGATACGGCCAAGCATGGCAAAGGCGACGAAGAAGCCCAGAAAATTGACCGCCCATGTCACCTATCTGGAGATGAAGGAGCGCCACGCCGTGCATGCGCCGATGCCATCGCGTCCGCAGCTGGCGCTGATGCGCGCCGAGAACATGCCGGTGGCCTATTACCGCTATCTCTTCGAGCAGGTTGGACGGAACCATCACTGGTTTCTGCGACGCGCCATGAACGACGAGGAACTGGCCGGCATCATCCATTCCGAAAACACCCAGATCGACGTGCTTTATGCAGGTGGGTGCCCTGCCGGCTATTTCGAACTCGACCTTTCCGCATTGCCGGAAAGGGTCGAGATCGCCTATTTCGGCCTCGCCCGCGACTATGTCGGTATGGGCCTCGGCAAGTGGTTTCTGGCGGAAGCGATCGAAACGGCATGGGAAAAGGGACCGTCGAGAGTCACCGTCCACACCAACACACTCGATCACCCCGCGGCATTGCAACTCTACCAGCGCCTTGGCTTCGAACCCGTCGGCGTCGGCGAGGAAACGGTCGAGGCGTGGGACTGACGCAAGACTGAAGCAGGCAGCATGAATCGGGTGGCGGCGCGCATCCGCGCCTGCCAGATCGTCCTCTCCAACCATGTTTCAGGAGAGAGACACGATGAGCATCAAATTCGTCGCGCTGGACAGCGAAACGGTTCGCCGCCTGCAGAATGGCGGCGTCGACGCCTATGGCAACGAACCCGTGCGACTCGTCTCCGACGGCGGCGGAATTCCTTGCCGCCATTGCTTGCGACCGGTGGCCGAAGGCGATCATTATCTGGCGCTGGCATTCAGTCCTTTCGCCAAACGCCAGCCATATGCCGAAACCGGTCCCATCTTCGTGCATGCCGACCCTTGCGACCGCGCTCCCGACAGCGGGGAGCCGGCATCGATGTTCATATTCGGTGGCCAGTACATTCTGCGCGGCTATCGCGACGATGACTGGATCCATTACGAAGTCGCGGAGATCGTGCCGGCCGACAGGATCGCGGAAAAGGCCGATGAGATGCTGAAACGCAATGACGTTTCCTACGTTCACATGCGTTCTTCGCGGTACAATTGCTATCAGTGCCGCATCGAGCGCGCCTGAACTGGCCTGAAACAAAAAAGCCCGGCCTAAGCCGGGCTTTTTCTCGTTCCGCAAGGCTCGCTTACGCCACCTGGGAAAGTGCCTGCTGCGGCTCCGCCATCTCGTAGCCCAGCGCATCGGCGACGGCCTGATTGGTGATCCGGCCGCGATGAACGTTGAGACCGTTGCGCAGATGCGAATCGTCGATCAGCGCCTTGAGGCCCTTGTCGGCGAGTTGCAGCCCGTAATGCAGCGTCGCATTGTTGAGCGCGATCGCGGAAGTGATCGGCACCGCGCCAGGCATGTTGGCGACGCAATAATGGATGATGCCGTCAACCTCGTAGGTCGGATGCGAATGCGTCGTTGCTTTCGACGTTTCGAAGCAGCCGCCCTGATCGATGGCGACGTCGACGAGCACCGCGCCCTTCTTCATGCCCGGAAGCATTTCGCGGCTGACGAGCTTCGGGGCCGCCGCGCCGGGAATCAGCACCGCGCCGACAACGACATCGGCGGCGAAGCATTCCTCCTCGATCACCTCGACGGTCGAGTAACGGGTGCGAACGCGACCGTTGTAAATGTCGTCCAGCTCACGCAGGCGCGGGATGGAGCGGTCGATGATGGTGACTTCCGCGCCGAGGCCGACTGCCATTTTCGCGGCATTGTGGCCGACGACCCCGCCACCGATCACGGCAACCTTGGCCGGCAGCACGCCCGGCACGCCACCGAGCAGGATGCCGCGGCCGCCATTGGCCTTCTGCAATGCCGTCGCGCCGGCCTGGATGGCCAGCCGGCCGGCGACTTCCGACATCGGCGCAAGCAGCGGCAGGCCGCCGCGCGCATCGGTTACCGTCTCGTAGGCAACAGCCGTCACACCGGATTCAACCAGTCCGCGGGTCTGGTCCGGATCGGGTGCCAGATGCAGATAAGTGTAGAGAATCTGGCCTTCGCGCAACTGGACCCATTCCGAGGGCTGCGGTTCCTTCACCTTCACGATCATGTCGGACTGGGTGAAGACCTCGGCCGCCGTCTTGACGATCTTGGCACCGGCCGCCTGGTACTGGCCGTCATCGGCGCCGATTCCGGCGCCCGCGCCACTTTCGATGATCACGCTATGGCCGTGCGATACGTATTCACGAACGCTGCCGGGGGTCAGGCCAACCCGGTATTCGTGGTTCTTGATTTCCCTGGGACAGCCGACACGCATGCTCGCCTCCGTCAAAGCGCGCTGTTGAAGATCGCGAGATTATCGTCGCAAATACATTGAATGTCCTTGCAAATATGTGCTTTGCATCGTCGCAAATTCGTGGATAATTGCAAAAATTGGCCCAATAGCGTTATTTTATTGCACCATGATTTTGGATCGCACCGATAGATTAATTCTGCAGGCGCTTCAGGAGAACGCCCGCATGCCCAACGTGGAACTCGCAGAACGCGTCGGGCTGTCGCCTTCGGCCTGTTCCAGACGCTTGCGCCAACTCGAAATGGACGGGGTGATCGAGGCCTATCAGGCAGTCATCTCCAACAAGGCGCTTGGCCAGTCGATCACCGCCCTTGTCCACATCACGCTGAAGGGCCAGTCCGAGGAACATCTGCGCAAATTCGAGAGCGCGGTGCTGACCTGTCCCTATATCGTTGCCTGCTTCCTGATGTCGGGCGAAAGCGATTACCTCATCCGGGTCAACGCCCACGACATGGAACATTACGAACAGATCTACAAGAACTGGCTCTCCGCATTGCCCGGCGTTTCGCGCATTCAGTCGAGCTTCGCCATGCGCATGGTTGTGAACCGGGCAAATATCGATGTCGCGATGATGGACAGCCAGCGTGTGTGACGCCATCATGTCTCTTTGGGTTGGGGACTCTGGATTCGTATGAAACGCGGCCTTTCCATCTCGTTTGGCGCGCTTGTCGTAATTTTGGTCACCATCGCACTGGGACCGAGACCCGTCATTGACCGCACGATCCGCTTCGATGCCGCATCGATCGGCCAAGATATCGACCAGTGGCTGGCCGACGAGGAATCGAAAACACCCGGCCTGCGTCCCGGTGCCGAAAAGGAAATCATCTGGGCAGATCCGCAGACCAAGGCCAGGACGCCGCTGGCGATCATCTATGTTCACGGCTTTTCGGCGACAAAGTGGGAGGTCCGACCGGTCCCCGACGATGTAGCCAAGGCGTATGGCGCCAATCTTTTTTACATGCGCCTGACCGGGCACGGCGCCAGCGGCGATGCCATGGCGTCGGCCTCCATGAATGCCTGGGTCAACGACATGGCCGAGGCGATTGCGATCGGAGAACGCATTGCCGAGCGCATCCTCATCATCTCGACCTCCACCGGGGCCACCCTGGCGACATGGGCCGCGGGCAACGCGCGATTGATGAGCAAGGTCGTCGGCATGGTTCTGATCTCGCCCAATTACGAGTCGCGCGGCTATTCCATCGGCCTGATCAACATGCCCTGGGGTCGGCAATTGCTGCCGTTGATCGTGGGCAAGACGCACGCCTTCGAGCCTCGCAACGAGGATCAGGGCAAATGGTGGACGACGTCCTATCCCTCGGTAGCAGGCCTGGCGATGGGAGCCCTGCAGAAGGATGTCTATGAGATGGACAAGACGCGCATCACCGTGCCCGCCTTTTTCGTCTACTCGCCGAACGACATGGTGATCGTGCCGACCGCCGCGCAACAGGCCTACGACCATTGGGGCGGCCCCAAGAAGCTGCTCACCATCGATGAGGCCGGCGACCCGAGCAACCATGTTCTGACGGGAGACATTCTAAGCCCCGACACAACCGCTCGCATCTCCGGGGAAATCATCGAGTGGGTGAAGACGCTGAAACGCTGAGCAAGGCGTTTTCGCAGGAGCTACGCGGGTTTCGCGTCCCGTGAAAAGAGATAGATCGCCAGCGCGACGGCCAGTG
>JAGRLL010000167.1:198-6182 GCA_020441855.1 Nitratireductor sp. | reverse complement strand
GGTGACGATCTCGCTTTCGGTCAATTGCCTGCCCTCGGCGGCGAGGTCGAGCATCTGGCCGCCGGCCATGCCACCAAGGCCGGAGGCGCGCGCCAGGGCCAGCACCAGTTCGGCCCGAATGCCCGCATTGGCATGGGTCTCTTCGTCGGCAAGGATGTCGAAGGCGAGCGTGAGTAGCGCGTCGCCGGCCAGAATGGCGGTCGCCTCGTCGAAGGCCCGATGCACGGTCGGCTTGCCGCGGCGCATGTCGTCGTCGTCCATGGCGGGAAGGTCGTCGTGGATGAGCGAGTAGCAGTGGACGCATTCCAGCGCGGCGGCGGCGCGCAGCGGCGCGGCGCCCTCGACGCCGAACATCCCGGCGGTTTCGATCAGCAGAAAGGGACGCAGGCGCTTGCCGCCGTTGAGGACACCATGGCGCATTGCGGCGAGCAGGCGTTCGGGACGGGCGGATTCGCCGGGACGCGGCGCACCGTCAAGCAGGCGCTCCAGCAGCGCCACCGTCTCCCCGGCGCGCCGTTCCAGCCGTCGTGAAAACGCTTCCTTCATCGAAAAGGCCCATGATGTTCCCGTCGCGCGGAAGGGGTTGGCACCGCTGACGCCGAAGGTCAAGCCGGATATGGTGTTCCGATGGACGCCAAAGGGCGGTATGGATCGTAAAATGGCGCGCCGCCCGGCTCCCTGAAGCGGGGTGCGGCAGCGCGACACCCTTTATCAGACGGGCCGGCAAGGCATTGAAGACGAATTCGGGCAACAAGGCGGGCAATCGACCGGCGGGACCGGGGCGCAAGGCACAGGCCGTGCCACCGGTGCGCATCGATCCGAAATCGAAGCCGTCGCTCGTCTCGCGGCTGCGCCGATGGTTTTCGCTGCGCAACCTCGTCATTGCGGTCATCGTCGCGGGACTGGTGCCCGCCTCGCTCGGCCTGCTCTACAGGGCCGCGTTCGTTCATCCGGTTTCGACGCCGATGCTGGCGCGCTGGGCGAGCCTGCAGCGCGTCGACCGGCGCTGGATCGCGATAGACGACATCTCGCCGGTGCTGGTTCATTCCGTCATCATGTCGGAAGACGGTCAGTTCTGCCGCCATCGCGGCGTCGACTGGGCCGAACTCAACGCCGTGATCTCCGACGCGCTGGAGGGAGAAAAGGCGCGCGGCGCCTCGACCATTCCCATGCAGACGGCCAAGAACCTGTTCCTTTGGAACGGGCGCTCCTATTTCAGGAAGAGCCTCGAAATTCCGCTTGCCATCTATCTCGACGGCGTGCTGTCGAAGAAGCGGCTCATGGAAATCTATCTCAACATTGCGGAATGGGACGAGGGCGTTTTCGGCGTCGAGGCGGCGGCGCAGCGCTATTTCGGCCGTTCGGCGGGCAAGCTCAGTGCGCGTCAGGCCGCGCTCCTGACCGTCACGCTGCCCAATCCGGCAGAACGCAACCCCGCGCGTCCTTCCGCAGGGCTCAACCGGCTCGCCAACCTGATCGAGAGACGGGCGGCAAAGGCGGGCGGCTACGTCTTCTGCGTCAAGTAATCGGGCGGGTTGACCGATCCGGGCATAAAAAGCTTGTCGGAAGGCTGGTCAAACGCAGTCACATTCTGTATATGCCCCGATCTGAAAATGCCGACGGTCGCCGAAGGGTGTCCGCACGGCAAGCCGCCCGGGTCGAACAGCACCTTCAAAGCGGCGGCCATTTGCAGAAATTCCGGAGTTTTACCATGGCTGTACCCAAGCGAAAGACGACGCCTTCCAAGCGCGGAATGCGCCGCTCCGCCGATGCGCTGAAGCAGCCGGCCTATGTCGAGGACAAGGATTCGGGCGAACTGCGCCGTCCGCATCATATCGACCTGAAGACCGGCATGTATCGCGGCAAGCAGATTCTGGAGCCGAAGCAGTCCGTCTGACGGATTTCGGTTTCGCTTCAATTTCAGGGGGCCGGCGCTCGCGCCGGCCCTTTTTGCTTTTCGGTGACGATGCGGCGGTCCGGCCGCTATCGCGATGGACAAGTCATGGACAAGACGGCAATCTCGCCATATTCGACTGGCAGCGTCCGCCACCGTGCGGAATGGCAGCCACGCGCGGCCGTGAAACAGGCCCGGCTGGGCCGATATTGAGGTGTGTGACCGATGCAATTGCTGACCAATGTTCCGCTGCTCATCGTTCCGTTCATCGCCTATAATCTGGTGGCGCTCGGCCTCGTCGACGTCAATGGCGGCGACCCGTGGTCCGCGCCGGTAATGGCACTCTCCATGGTGTCGGGCGCCAGGTGGGTGATGGATCTGGGCGATCTCATGATCACGCTTGGCCTGTTCCTGCTTTTTTTCGAGATTTTGAAGGCAACACGCGTCGGTGCGCACACGATCATCGACCATTTGCTGTCGACCTTCGTTTTCATCGCCTTCCTGGTCGAATTCCTGCTGGTTCGCTCGGCCGCCACGTCGGTGTTTTTCGTGCTGATGACGATCACCTTCGTCGACGTCATTGCCGGCTTTTCGGTTTCGATCCGTTCCGCAACGCGCGATGTCAGCGTCGGCGGTCCCTATTGAGGCTACCGCATTGTAATTGATGGGTTCGGTGGAGACGCCGACCGTCATCTTTCCGGGTTCTTAACGTCTTTGCCTGCATATGGGCCGGTAATCCACGCGAGAGGGGGCCGGCAATGAGCGACGGCAAAAAGGCCAGGCGGCATGGCGAAGCGATGTCAAAACCGGTTGGCGCGCGCACCGAAGGGACGCATCTTCTCGCGCTGACCGGCCAAGCGGGCTATGTCTGGGATATCGCCAGCGACGGGATCGACTGGACCGGGAACTTTGCCGGCCTGGTCGGGTTCGCGGAAGATACGCCTTTTTCAAGCGGACGCGATTTCGAAAAGCTGATCCAGGCTGAAGGGAGCCAGAGCCGTTTCGGCCATGTCAGGGGCACGGCCTCCACCGCGAAGCCCGGTGCCAGCGTCACCTATCAGTACATCTACGCGATTGCCGGCAGGCACGTGCGCAACCGCGAAGCGGTCTGGCTGGAAGACACCGGCGTATGGTGGGCGGGCGCCGACGGCCGGCCCGAACGGGCGGAGGGCGTGGTGCGCGTCATCTCCGAAAGGCGCAAGCGCGAGGAGAGCCTTAAGCGCAAATCCGATTTCGACGATCTGACGGGGCTTTCCAACCGTCGCTATCTCGAGTGGCAGGTCGGCGAGGTGCTGAAGGCGTGCCGGGAGCATGATGAGTCGGCCGCCTTTCTCATCATCGGCCTGGACCGCATCGAACTCGTCAACGATTTCTACGGGTTCGCCATTGGCGACGAGGTGATCCGGCAATGCGGGGAACGCATTGCCGCAAGGGCGCGCGGCGACGATCTTGTCGCGCGCTTTTCCGGAGCCAAGTTCGGCGTGATCCTGCGCAAATGCTCGGCCAGGGAAATCCATGTGGCGAGCCGGCGTTTTCTGGAGGCACTGCAAAGCCAGGTCATCGAAACCAGCGCAGGCCCAGTGACGCCGCATGCGACCATCGGCGCCTGTCTGCTGCCGCGACATGCGGCAAGCGTGCGCGAAGCCGTCGCGCATGCAAGCGCGGCCTGCAAATCGGCCCGCATTCACAGCGGCTATCGCATCAAGGTGCACGAACCCGATCCCCGCGCGGGGGAACGCCGGCGCAAGGAAGCCGCGCTTGCCACGGCGCTTGCTGCGGCCTGCGAACAGAATTCCCTGCGACTTGCCTACCAGCCGGTAGTGGCGGCGGGCAGTGGCGACGTTGCGTTTCACGAATGTCTGGTACGGATGAGCGAAGCCCCGGATGGCCTGACTGATGCAGGGCGGATCATCGCGATCGCCAGCCGTCTAGGCTTCGTCGGCGCACTCGACCATCGCAGTCTCGAGCTGACGCTTCAGGCGCTTTCGGCCAACCCGCAAGCCCATCTGTCGCTCAATGTCTCGATGGAAACGGCGGAAGATCCGCTTTGGCTCTCCAAGCTTGCCAACGGCGTCCATTCGATCGAAAAGGCGGCGGACAGGCTGATTGTCGAGATCACCGAATCGCATGCCGCCGACGACATGGCTGAGGCCGCCAAATTCGTCTCGGTCATTCACAGTCTGGGTTGCAGGGTGGCGATCGACGATTTCGGAGCCGGCTTCACCTCGTTCACCAATCTGAAGACCTTCGACATCGACATCATCAAGATCGATGGCAGCTTCAGCACCAATCTGCTCAGCAGTTCCAAGGACCAGGTCTTCGTCAAAAGCCTGATCGACATTGCCAGGGCGTGCGGGGCGAAAACCGTGGTGGAATGGGTCGAGGACCGGCAGACTGCCGATCTGCTGATCGGATGGGGCGCGGACTATTTGCAGGGGCATCTCTACGGAGAGGCTGGCATGCAGCTTGGCGCACCTTCGTTGGAGGCCGTGCGCCGTTCGGCGTGATTTTCGCACGTTAGCGCGCCGGCGGCCCTTTCAGGCCAGGCCTTTTCAGCCCAGCTTGTCCAGTCGCTTCTGGAGCTGCGCGAGCTGGTCCTTCAGGTCCTTGATGTCGGTATCTTCCTGGCCGGACGCGGCCTGGGCTTCGGACGATTTGCCGCCGGCGCTTTCGTTTCCCGACTGGGCGCTCCCCGATTGGGCCCCCCCAGACTGGGCGCCTTCCGCGGGCGCGCCGGCTGCGCCGAACGGCATGAACATGTTCATCGCCTTCTGGAACATCTCCATGTTGCGGTGAACCTGTTCTTCCATCGATCCCAGGTTGCCCATGCCCATGCCGCCGAAGGCCTTCGACATCTGTTCGCGCATCTTCTCCTGCTCGTGCGCAAAGGAATTCATCGAATGCTCGAGATAGCTCGGGATCATGGCCTGCATGGAATCGCCGTAGAACTTGATGAGCTGGCGCAGGAAGGCGATGGGCAGCAGGTTCTGGCCTTCCTTGCCCTCCTGGTCGAAAATGATCTGGGCGAGTACGGAACGGGTAATGTCTTCACCCGATTTGGCGTCCTGGACGACGAATTCCTCGCCCGCCTTGACCATCGTGGCCAAGTCCTCAAGCGTCACATAGGTGCTGGAACCGGTATTATAGAGCCGCCGATTGGCGTATTTCTTTATCATTATGGGCTGGTTCTTGGACGACATTGCTTTATCCCGACGCGTTTCCAGACTTGCAACATAGTTGAGCCATCTGCATTAATCCAGAAATTCCCCCCAGGCGGCAAGTTCGTTTCGACGCTGGCAAGGCTTGCGTTCGTTCGCGGTTAATGCTGCACTGCAAAACATCGCTTCGCCTCGCACAGGTTTGTTCATGCCCCCAATCAACAAGATCCTCGTTGCCAACCGTTCCGAAATCGCCATCCGTATCTTCCGCGCTGCAAACGAGCTTGGTCTCAAGACGGTGGCGATCTGGGCAGAGGAGGACAAATATTCGCTGCATCGCTTCAAGGCGGACGAAAGCTACCAGGTCGGGCGCGGGCCGCATCTGGAACGCGACATGGGGCCGATCGAGAGCTATCTGTCGATCGACGAGGTGATCCGCGTCGCGAAGCTTTCCGGCGCCGACGCCATCCATCCGGGTTACGGCCTGCTGTCGGAGAGCCCGGAATTCGCCGAAGCCTGCGGGCGCAACAACATCACCTTCATCGGGCCGACGCCGGAGACGATGCGCCGGCTCGGCAACAAGGTCGCGGCGCGCAATCTGGCGGTGGAGATCGGCGTGCCGGTGGTGCCGGCGACCGATCCGCTGCCCGACGACATGAGCGCGGTTGCCGCCATGGCGCAGGAGATCGGTTACCCGCTGATGCTCAAGGCGTCCTGGGGCGGCGGCGGACGCGGCATGCGCGCGATCCGCTCGGCGGACGATCTTGCACGTGAGGTGATCGAGGCCAAGCGCGAGGCCAAGGCCGCCTTCGGCAAGGACGAGGTCTATCTGGAAAAGCTGATCGAGCGCGCGCGCCATGTCGAGGTCCAGGTACTCGGCGACACGCATGGCAATGCGGTTCACCTGTTCGAGCGCGACTGTTCGATCCAGC
>JAGRLL010000167.1:0-172 GCA_020441855.1 Nitratireductor sp. | reverse complement strand
GAACGCGCGCCCGCGCCCTATCTCGGCGCCGGGCAGCGGGACGAATTGTGCGGATACGCGCTGAAGCTTGCCAATGCCACCGATTATGTCGGGGCGGGCACGGTCGAATTCCTGATGGATGCCGACACGGGCAAATTCTATTTCATCGAGGTCAATCCGCGTATCCAGGTCG
>JAGRLL010000166.1 GCA_020441855.1 Nitratireductor sp. | reverse complement strand
AGCAGTGCCGGTTGGCTGTGTTGGCAGTCAGCTGCGAGACCCCGTCCTCGCGGATACGTTTCTCCCAACCTGACCGATAGGCGCAGGCAGATCAAACTCATGGATGAACTCAGCTCAGCATATCCCGCCGGACGGATCGATCTCGAAGCCATCGGGAGAGGTGAGTTCAACGACTGCGCAATGTATGTGCAAGAGAGGCATGGGATCAGGGTTTGTTCTTGGGTTTGATCACCACTGACTCAACACCGCTTTGGAACGGTTTCGGTTCCGCACAAATGTGGCCCGGAGAATCTGGTTGGCTTACGTTGCTGTCCATCCGCCATCTACCGGGACAACAATTCCTGTGATCATGGAAGCCGAGTCCGAGGCGAGAAACAACACTGTTGCGGCGATTTCTTCCGGCTGAGCGATGCGCGCCATGGGCGTACGCGCAATAATACTCTCCTTCATCCCCGCTTCGCTCAGCAGCCCTTCAGTCAGACGAGTTTCGACAAAGGTCGGTGCCACAGCATTAACGCGAATATTCACGTGAGCCCATTCTGCTGCCTGTGCCCTCGTCAGGTTGATGATTCCTCCTTTTGAAGCGTGATAGGCAGGATTGGCATAGAGTGCGTTTCCAACCATGCCCATGATTGACGCAATGTTCACGATTGCGCCCTGCTTTTGCGCGCGCATATATCGGGCAGCGGTGCGTGAACATAGGAATGTACCAGTCAGATTGACCGCTAGAACGCGATTCCAGTCTTCAATCGACAGCTCGTCACTGGGCGTTCTTGCGCCGATGCCTGCGTTGTTGACGAGGATGTCGACCCTGCCATGGGTTCGCAGAATATCGTCAAAACCGGCATTTACCGAACTCTCATCGCTCACGTCCATCAACATGCTGCTCGTTTGAAGCCCGCGTGCCGAGAGCGCATTTGCATGATCCGCGCAATCCATCTTGTCGGCCAGGATGACATGCGAGCCGACGGCAGCCAGTTGTGCGGCTGTGGCAAGGCCCAGATCGCCGGCGCCACCCGTGACGACGGATAGCCGGCCGGTAAGTTGACCTGCGCTGTGACCGGAAGCGTTCTCATTCGCAGTTCTCAAGATTTTCATGGGATCTTGGCCGTCTTTTTGGCTCAGCTGATGTGGTCGATCAGCGAGCGCACCATTGCGTGCGCCATGGCGCGGCGTATCTCTACCGTTGCGGCGCCGACATGCGGCAGCAGTACCACACGGTCGGATTGCCGAAGGACTTCAGGAACGTCGGGTTCCCTGGCGAAGACATCCAGTCCCGCGCCGGCGATTGTCTCGCGCGCGATTGCATCGATGAGTGCCTCTTCATCCACGATGCTGCCGCGCGCGACATTGATGAGATAGCCATTGGAGCCGAGAGCCGCGAGCGCCTCTGCGCCGATCAGGTTGCGTGTGGCGGGAGTGGCTGGACAACAGATGACCAGATAGTCGCAGTGCCTGGCAAGCTGGATGATGTCGGAATGGTAGCCGTAGGAGAGGTCGGTCTTCCTGTGCGGCCCGAAATAGCAGATTTCCCTGAAGAACGGCCGCGCCCTGTCAGCAATGGTACGCCCTATATTACCCATTCCGACAATGCCCAGACGACAGTCGCCAAGCGAGTTTCCCAAGGGCATGGGCCCATTCGACCACATTCCCTGACGCACGTAGCGATCACCCTCGGCAATCCTTCGCGACACGGCGAGCATCAGTCCGATGGCGAGATTGGCGACTTCAGGAGCGATGAGCTGCGAGGTCGTCGTCACAGGAACCCCACGCTTCCGGGCGGCCGTCACATCGATGCCGTCCGTTCCCGCGCTGTAAGATGCGATTATCTGCAGACTGGGGAGAAGTCCGATCAGCTCGGCATCGATCGGTCCCCTGGCGGTGGTGGCGATACCCTTGATCGACCGAAGAATTTCGGGACTCCCGTTCTCCAGGATGTCGTGCAGATGGACCACGTTGAAATGGTCCTCAAGATGGGGGTCGCCACCCAAAGGCATGGCAGACATCTGGAGTACCGTATGCTTTCGTTCGTCCATCATCCGTCTGTTGCCCTCCACGACATCGGCAAGTTTGCCTTTCCGTCTCCCATCCCGGTCATCGCGGCGACATCATCACGGATAATCCTCGAGAAACCCGCATATTCGAAGTTCGCTATTATGAATCGGTGTTCCATATTTCGTATAGGCTGAATTGTGGGCTGTCCAGATAGGGCCGCTGGAAGGCGCGTGCTTGGCGATTGGCGGATCATCCGATCCTCAGGAAGAGAAACATCAAAATAGCAGTAAAGACAAATGATTACACGTTATCGGGTTAAACGTGTTTTCGGGGTGAGGTCGACAGGTCGGTGGCGCTGTTCATCAACATGACCGGATTTCGGGCTCGAGCCCTGTCTTGACGCGGCTCTCCCAAGCATGTAAAAAATTACGAACAGCAGTTCACAAATATGAACTATTTGGTGAATTCATGCTGCTGGGTTGTCTGGGAGGAAATCCAAGTGGTCTCGATTTCTCGATCAATTTCATGCGCGCGGTGCCTGCCGCCGCCGGCACTTCTTCGGCGGTCCAGCGAAACAGCGTCGGGCAACAATATTGCTCAGGTCGGCATTGCCTAGGCGATGAATGCGGCTCGCGCCGGCTGGCAGAGCTTATTTGACCCGCAAATTGGTAGTGCGTTTCAGAATTTCGAGTTTCGCTGAAAATACTCGGTGTTACCAAATAAAAACCGACCTCAGATATCGAGAATACAAGCATGTCCAAATTTATTGATAAATATTTTTACATATTTTCAGTTGGTCCGACCGTGCTGACTATGTTTATCGTGTTTGGTATTCCGTTGGGATTTTCTTTCTATTTGAGCCTGCACGGCTGGACGCCGACGCCGAGCCTTGGGGGAGGGCCTTTCGTCGGCCTGCAGAATTATATCTTCCTGCTCGAGGACAGCAAGTTCATCCAGAGTACGATCTTCACGATCGTCTACACGGTTGTCGTGGTTTCCATCGAGTTGCTCGTCGGCCTCTCCATTGCATTGCTGCTGAACCAGGAAGTGCCGCTGATCAGGATGGCCCGCTCGGTTCTGGCCATCCCGATGATGGTAACGCCAATCGTTGCGGCGCTGTGCTGGAAGCTGCTGCTCGACCCGCAATATGGCTTCATCAACTACCTGATCGGCCAAAAGCTGGGGTGGACGGGCGACCCGTTCCTGGCGCCCATCACTGTCGCCATCGTCAATGTGTGGCAGAACGCCCCCTATGTCGGCATCCTGCTTCTGGCCGGGCTTCGTTCCCTGCCGAGCGATCCGAAGGAGGCCGCCGCAATCGACGGGGCGTCGGCCTGGCAGACTTTCTGGAACATCACGCTTCCGGGCCTGCGGCCGATGATCCTGGTGGCGCTTCTGCTGCGAACGATATTCGAGTTCAGGACATTCGAGAATGTTTACGTCCTGACGGGCGGTGGGCCGGCCGGCGCGACGAACGTCCTGTCGATTTACACCTACGGCATAACCTTCGGACAACTGGATTTCACCTACGGCGCGGCTTCATCGTGGATGATGCTCGTGACCGTGGCGATCCTTTGTTCGATCCCGATCCTGCTCTTCAGGGCAATGGATCGTGGCAGGGCATAGGCGAAGGATAACCACGAGCATGAGTTCTCCCTTTCTCGGAAGCCGCAAGTCCCGGCGCAAGGCATTGAAACTGTTCTTCACCTATGTTGCGCTCGCAACGCTGGTGATCGTTCTGCTGTTTCCTGTTCTCTGGATCTTGAGCATTTCCCTCAAGACGCGCCTGCAGGTCATCTCGACGCCGCCGCTGCTCATCTGGACGCCGACACTGGACAATTACCGGGAGGTCCTGTCGAAGGGGGCCTTCATTCCGGGGCTTTGGAACAGCCTGCTCGTCGCCGGCGGGTCGGTATTGCTTTCGCTCGGAATCGGGGTGCCGGCGGCCTACTCCATGGCAAGGCTGCGTTATGCCGGCAAGGAGACGATCTACTACATCCTGTTGCTGATGAGGATGCTTCCGCCAATCGCCGTCCTGATCCCGATGTACATGCTGTTCGACGCGCTCGGCATTCGCAATACCAGGGCGAGTGTGGCGCTTGCCTACACCACGTTCAGCCTGCCGGTGGTCGTCTGGGTCATGCGCAGCGTCTTTCAGGAATTGCCCAAGGAAATCGAGGAAAGCGCAACGGTCGACGGGGCCAGCCGCTGGACCACCTTTGTCCAGATTGTCCTGCCGCTGACCCGGCCCGGCATGGTTGCTGTCGCGATCCTGTGCCTGTTGGTGGCATGGAACGACTTCCTTTTCGCGTCCGTCCTGACCAGCACTGCGACGCAGACGCTCCCGGTTCTGGTGGCCAGCTACTCGGCCTTTGAACTCGGGGTCGAATGGGGCCCGCTGGCGGCAGCCGGCATGCTCGTCATCACGCCGGTGATCCTGGTTTCGATACTGGCGCAGAAACATCTTGTGGTGGGCCTCTCCGCAGGAGCGACGAAGGGTTGAATTGAGGCCATTCAACTGACCATACGGAGGAGACGATGGCGAATTCCAAATCAACGAAGCGGGGCGGCGCGACCACGCGCAGATCCGTGCTGAAGGGGGCTGCGGCCGCGGGCTCGTCGCTTGCACTGGCCTCGATCATCGGCAAGCCTGCCCTGGCGCAGACCAAGCCGGAAAGCATCATGGTTGCCGGGCTTCAGGTGCCCTGGCGGCGGGTCTTCGAGGAAGAAGTAGCACCGGATTTCGAGAAGCAGACCGGCATCAGGGTCGATTTCGAATGGCTCTCGCTGGAGGCGCTGACGACCCGGCTAATCACGCAATTGCCGTCCAAGGAGGGCGCAATCGATGTATGCTGGTACTATACCGGCAACGCGAAGACGCTCTCCAAGGACCTTGCCGATATCAATGGGCTTTTCGACGAGTATGGCGGTCGGGAAGAGTACAATCTCGACGATGTCTTCGACATCTCAAAACATGTATTCACGCTCGATGACCGCCTGATCGGCATGCCCTTCCGCTATGCCACAGACGTCCTGCACTATCGCCCCGACGTACTCGAAGAGGCGGGCTTTGGAGAGCCGCCGCGAACCTTCCAGGAAATGCTCGATACCGCGCTCGCGGTCACCGAAAAATCCGGCGGCGCGCGGTACGGCATCGGCGCGTACGGCATGGAGTCGACGGCCATGGTGCGCGGCTGGGTGCCGTTCCTGCTGTCGAACGAAGGCCATTACTACGACTACGACACGTGGGAAATTCTGGTCAACAAGCCGAACTCGGTGGACTCCCTGCAGTTCCTGGGCGACCTGTTCACCAAGTACAAGGTTGTGCCGCCCGAGGCGACCACCTGGGAATGGGAAGGCCTGACCTCCGGCGCGCAGACCGACCGGTTCGCCATGACCTCGGCGATTGGCGCCTACGGTCAGCAGTTCAACCATCCGACGAAGTCGAAGACCCATGGACGCTGGGCCTGGACAACCGTTCCCGGTTCGAAGACCCCGGAACAGAGCCGGTCGAGCGGCGGCGGCTGGGCGATGGGCATCGCCGAAACCTCCCACAAGAAACAGTGGGCATTCGAATTCACCAAGATGGCGACCAGCACGAAGTACCTGAAGAACACGCTCAAGGACAGCAATTGCCCGCCACGCAATTCGGTCCTGAAGGATCCGGACATCATTGCCGAATATGGCTGGACGGACGCGGTGGCTGAACAGGCCAGGACCTCGATGCCGTTCCCGAATGTCGGGGATCCTGTGTTCCTCACCTGCAACAACCAGATAAAGCCGCATGTCTCCCGCGTTCTGCTCGGCAAGGCCACCGCTCAGGAAGCGATGGACGACGCCGCGGCGGAATGGGAGCGCACGTTCAAGCGGGTTGGTCTCAAGTAGAGGCAACCGTCGGGAGCGGTCTCCTTGTCGGGAAGGTCGATCCCGAAACGAAAAGGGGGGGGAGAGCCTTGCGGCTCTCCCGTCCGTTTGCCGCCGCATGGGAGGCGGCACCAGGGCTGGTGGATCGAGCCCGAATGAAAGGTTTTGGGCAATGAGGGAATTCGAAACATGGCACCAGTGATCATTCGCGACGTGAAGAAGAACTTTGGCGCCTTCCGCGCGCTCAAGGGTGTATCCGTCGACATTGAACACGGTCAGTTCGTCGTTCTCGTCGGGCCTTCCGGCTGCGGGAAATCGACATTGTTACGGATGATCGCAGGACTGGAAGAAATCGACGGCGGTGAAATCGTCATCAACGAGCGGGTGGTGAACGATCTTCTCCCCAAGGAACGCGATATCGCGATGGTGTTCCAGAGCTACGCGCTCTATCCGCACATGACTGTAGCGCAGAACATGGGCTTTTCGCTGAAGGTCCGCGGCACGCCCAGGCAGGAAAGAGACGAGAAGGTGGCCCGCGCCGCGCAGATCCTCGGCTTGGAGACATTGTTGGAGCGCACGCCGAAGCAGCTTTCCGGCGGACAGAGACAGCGCGTGGCCATGGGCCGGGCGATCGTGCGTGATCCGGTGGTTTTCCTGTTCGACGAGCCTCTGTCAAATCTCGACGCGAAGCTCAGAGTGCAGATGCGGGCCGAGATCAAGGACCTGCACCAGAGGATGAAAACCACGACGATCTATGTGACGCATGACCAGATCGAGGCCATGACAATGGCGGACGTGATTGTCGTCATGCGCGATGGCGTGATCGAGCAGATCGGTTCGCCAATCGAGCTCTATGACGAGCCGACCAACGTTTTCGTCGCCACCTTCATCGGTTCGCCTTCGATGAACATCATCGAGGGGAGGGTTTCGGGGAACAAGTTCGTAACCGACGATGCCATCGAACTCCCCCTGTCCGAGAGCACGATGAACGCCGAGGCAAGATATTACGGAGTACGTCCGGAATGTTTCGACATTGTCGACCATGGCGTGAAAATGAACGTCAAGGTCGTCGAGCCAACGGGAGCCGAAACGATGATTGTCGGGGACATCGGCCGCCACACGGTGACTTGCGTTTTTCACCACAGGCTGACAGTCAGACCCGGTGAGGAATTGCAGGTCTTGCCCAGGCCCGAAACCGAGCATGTCTTCGACGGACAGGAAAACAGGATCGCCAGACGGCGTGCAGGGAAATGAAGATCGGGATTATCGGAGCCGGTTGGTGGGCGGCCCATGCCTATATCCCCCGCCTGCAGAACAATCCTGCCGTCACCGAGATTTCCGTGTGCCGGCCGGATCGGGAGGGGCTGGAAATCCTGCGGTCCCGGCTTGGCGTCGAACAACTCTTCGAGGATGCCGGCGCGCTGCTGGACCAGCACAAGCCGGACGGTGTGATCGTCTCCTCGCCGCATACGCTGCACGGCATACATGCCCGAATGTGCATGGAACGGGGAATTCCGGTACTGATCGAAAAGCCCATGACGACGGAAGTCGGCGACGCGAGGGAAATCGCGTCGGCCTCGCGGGACCGTCAATCCCTGGTCATGGTCGCCTATGGCTGGAATTTCTCGCCGGTCGCCGCTCGGGCCCGTGCGCTCCTCGACGAAATTGGCATTGGGAGCCTTGAGCACGCGGTCGTCATCACGGCTTCGGCAACCTACGAATTGTTCTCCGGCAAACCACCGGAATCGACCGCGGCGCATCTCTTCCAGCCGCCGGGTTCGACATGGTCGGACCCGGGACAGGCCGGTGGTTATGGCTGGGGCCAGCTTACCCATGCGCTGGGCCTGTTCTTCCTGCTGGTCGATCAGCCACCGACAAGCGTGATCGCACGCATGCAGCTTTCAAACGTCGGAGTCGATATGTCGGATGCGGCGATCATCGAACTGGCGGGTGGCGCGTTTGTCAGCGTCTCCGGAACCGGCCGTTATCCGAAGGGGCCGCGAAAGCTGCTGGAGATCAGGTTGTACGGCTCGGAAGGTACGCTTACCGTCGATATGGAGACCGATCGTCTCGAACTGGTGCGCTTTGACGGCCGGAACGTCACGGAAAATCTTGAAGATGGTGCCGGTGAATATGGCGTGGATCGGTTGATCACGGAATTCGTACGAGCGTGCGCCGGCCAGCAGGTGGTCAACCATGCCGATGCCACGGTCGGGATGAGAGCGGTCGAAGCGATCGAGGCCATGTATCGTTCGGCGAAATCGGGCCAGGTCGCGAAGATCTAGATCCGGTAGGATGCTTCTGCATTCTCCCGGAAGAGGCGCCGTTTTTCCGCCGGTGTGAAATCCTCGACCATCTCCAGAAATGACGCCCACAGATCGCCATAGGACCTGTTCTTGCGATCGACCGGAAAGTTGGAGGCAAACATCGACCTTTCCGGCGTGAACGCGTCGATCGCCTCGAGGACGAAGGGACGCGCGCTTTCGACCGTCCAGTTGGGATCGTACATTGCCAGGCCGCTGAGCTTGATGCAGACATTGTCCTGTTCGGCAAGTTGACGAAGCCCCTCGCGCCAGCGAAGCAACCCGGCCGGCGAGCGGTCGGCCAGATTGCCCAGATGGTCGACGACAATGAGGGTTTCCGGATTCTCTTTCGCCAATCGTGCGGCGGCGCCAGCCTGCTCTGGTCGCAATTGAAGATCGAACGAGAAGTCGAACGCCTTCAGCCGGCCAAAGTGCCGGCGCCACTGGCTGTCCTCCATTAGGTCAAACACTCCACCACTGAGATGTTCAACATGGCGGTCGAGAATCTGTCGGATACCGCGCACGCTGCCAATCGCCGCCAACGCTTCCAGCCTGCTGCTGGCATCGGGTGCGGAAAGGTTGCAGAACGCTACGATACCGATCGGGATGGCGCCTGCCTGTTCGGCGATCAGGGCGACGTGGCGTGCTTCGAGAACGCCGTCGACCGGGAAGGCCTCGACATGGACTGCCTTGACGAGGTTTAGACTCTCGGCCTCGCGCAGGAGGTCATCAAGGACATAGTCGCCGATCAGCGATTGAGTGCCGGTCCGGTCCGGATAGGCGCCCGACGAGCGATGTCCGATATGGACATGCGGATCGACAATCTCGACGTCGTCGGGCAATCCGGTCGGCATATTCGCATTAGGCCGAAAAGGGTTGGGCCTGTGGCACAAGCTGTTTCAGCAATTCGTCTATCTCTCCCTGCGTGACCGGGTCCGGCGCCACCGTGGCACCGCGCACGGTCGCCGTGCGAATGACCCCCAGCCTTACCAGCAACTGTTTGTGAAGATGGTGCTGAGTGTCATGTCCCTGGGCGATCAGCCTGTTGATCGCCATGATGCGTCGGTCGAAGACCTCGCGGGCGCCGGCTTCGTCGCCGGCCTGGAACTTGTCCCAGACGGCCACGAAATCCGCCGGCTGGCTGCAATAGGGCATGGTGCCGACAGCGCCGCGCCGCATTTCCTCGATGAAGTAGGTTCCTCCCGCGCCACCGAAAATCGTCAGTACGTCACCTGCGGCTTTGGCCATGGCCTCGACCTTCGCCGTCAGGGGATAGGTCTCGACCTTGATGTAGCGGATGTTCTTGCACTCGGCGGCGATCTGCAGGGCGAGGGTCGGGCTGACCGGCGCCATGGGGACGTCCTGGAGAACCACGGGAATACCGACGGAACGCGCGACTTCGCGGTAGTAATTTACCGCTGCCTCGAAGGCGATCGGCATGAAGGAGGGTGGCATCAGCATGATCGCGTCCGCGCCGGCTTCCTGCGCCTGGCGGCTGTACTGTATGGCCAGTTGCGTACCGGCAGCCCCGGTGCTGATGACCACCGGAACACGCCCGGCAACCGCGTCGATGACGCAACGCACGACAAGGTCGCGCTCGGCTTCACTGAGCTTGAAGAGTTCGCTGCCATTGGCCACGCCAAGACCGTGCACGCCGTTCTCGATGTTGAACTCGACGAGGTTGCGCAGGCTTTCCGAGTCGATGGCGCCCGATTCGTCGAACGGGGTAATGAGGATGGGTACGATCCCCTTGATCGCGCCTGAGTTCGTCATTGGCTGTTCGTCCTGTGTCTTTTGCGGATGGAGCAGTTCGGCGTCAGTCGATATGGAAGACTTCCTCGATATCCTGACGCCACGGCGTGCCGTCCGGATTATACTCCATCAATGGTTCCATGGACTTCCACCACTGCCGGGTCAGGTCGGAGACTTCGCGGCTGCCGTGCTTGCGGCCCGGTTCGGGGTTGTCCGTTTCGTAGTAGGCGAAGAGCAGCAGGCCATGCCGGAAAATGCTGTAGTTCCGGATGCCGCTGTCCCGGATCTGGCGTGCGAGTTCCGGCCAGATCCGATCGTGCCGCTCCTTGTAGGCTGCCTCGCAGCCCGGTTTCAGCTTCATTACGAAGCCGATCCGCGCCATGGGCTCCTCCCGGTATGAAAGATGTTGGAAGGTTCGTTGACGAGGTTGTCCTCGATGAAATCCCAATTGATGTCGTAGCCAAGACCCGGGCCTTTCGGCATGTCGATATATCCGTCGGGCTGGATTACGTCGCATCTTTCCTTGAGATAGGGGGGCGCCTTCTCGCATGGCAGGCCCGGCGCGAGCAGACCCTTCTCGTAGTATTCGCTCGTGTCCTCATGCGTCGCCCCGATGACGTGCAGGTTGGCCCAGCCCGACATGTGGACTTCGCAGCGAATGCCATAGGCTTCTGCCACGATACAGGTCTTGCGTGCCCCCGTGATGCCGCCGCGATGAACGTCGATACGGGTCATGTCGGAAGCGTCGCGCAAGATCCATTCCGCCCTGGTGAAGACGCCGCCGGCGGCGATTTCGGGCGAGAGCACCGGGATGTCGAGTTCGCGGCAGAGCTTGGCGTACATCTCCACACGGGTCTCGGGCATAGGGTGTTCGTACCAGTAGAAATCGAGGCGCTCCAGTTCGCGGCCGACCTTCACGGCGTCCTCAAAGGTCATGTAGGTGCCCCAGGGATCATACATGAGCACATAGTCGGGTCCGACCGCCGCGCGCACCGCCTGACAGGTTTCGATGTCGACGGCGACATGGGAAGGCCGGCCAGGCGTTGGCTGGCGTGTGTGGGGGTCCCAGAAATAGTGTGGGTGGATCTTGTAGGCGAGGTAGCCTTTGTTCTTGCATTCCAGGGCGTGCTTCGCATAGTCGTCGGGCGAACCCATGTTAGGCACGGTCGAGGCATAGGCCTTGACCCGATCCTGGGCGCCGCCCATGAGCTTGTAGACCGGAAGCCCGGCAAAATTTCCCGCCAGATCCCAAAGCGCGTTGTCCACGACACCCCAAACGTTCTCCGGGATGTTGTTGGCTACCCACATCCATTTCCAGATCAGTTCCCGGTCGAACGGGTTCTGGCCGATGAGGAGGTTGCGGGCCCTGTGCAGCAGGTGCTCCTGCTCGGTTGCGTTCAGGCCGAGGTGATCGCCGCGCATGCTGCCGCCGATATAATGTCCGGAGACACCCTCATCGGTATCGATGGTGGTCAGCGTCTGGATGTATTCCGCGTTCGGCTCGAGTTTACCGTGGCCGAAATCCCAGAAATCCGCGTGGGTTCTGAAATTCCGGACCTTCACGTCCGTTATTTTCAAGGAGTCCTCCTGCCCAAATTCCTCGCCGGTGCGATGACGAAGCGCTGCTTAGTTCATATATAAGAACCAAAGTTCACATTCAGGCTACGAATGTAGCGGGCGTCCGTCAAGAGGGGGTGGGGGCGTTCCGTTCAGATTTTGTCGGAAACCGTGGCTCGGTCTCGCTTGGCTACAGTAGCCGGTGCCCACCAAACGCATGCACGCCAAGGCCGGTTTGTTGGGAGCCAAAACGGGACAGGAGAAAACGGAGCGCCAGCTTCGCCTGCGCGGGAGTCGTTCAGTTCTTTGCGAACTTGTCGGGGACGTAATCCGAGATCTTCAGCGCCGCATTGACCGGGTCGGATAGCAGCTTGAGTTGGTGCTGCGGTTCGTTGCACCCGATCGACATGGACAACCTCACGCTGGCCGTTGCCAGCGTTGCGAGGATCCTGGCGAGCCCGCTGGGAGTGGCGCGAGTGACCGGAACGGACACGCTGATTGCGGTTGAGGCGCCCCCCGTTCGATCGAATACCGGCACGGCAATGCAGAAAACGCCAGCCGTATATTCCTCATTGTCGATCGAAAAGCCGCGCTGCCTCGTTGTCTCCAGATCCCGAAGCAATGCGGAAATCGTCGGAAGCGTGTTCGGCGTGAAAATCTCGAGTTTCTCGGACTGAAATCGGCTGCGGACATCCTCGTCGGGCAGCCTGGAAAGGATCGCCTTGCCGACGCCGGTCGCGTGGGCCGAAAGCCTGGCGCCGACATCGGACTGCAGACGCAGTGCGTGTGTGCTGTCGACCTTGGCCAGATAGACATTCTCGCTCCCCACCAGTTTTGCATACTGGGCTGTCTCGTTGACCTCCGTCACGATGAACTGGAGGACCTGTTGAGCGACCTTGAGAGCGTCATGCTGGCTTTGAAATGCGAACCCGGTTTCCCATACACGGACGCCAAGCTTGTAGGTCCGGCTCTTGGAATCCAGCTCGAGATACTCCCGGCTGCGCAGCACTTCGAGCAGGCCGTGAAGGCTGCTCTTGGGAATGCCCAATTCACCGGAAAGCCGCACGAAAGTGGCCCCCTCGGCAGAGGCGCCGACTGCCTCAAGCAAGTCTAGTACGCGTTCCGCTGACTTAACTCTCCGCACTGAGGCAGACTTCGATTCGTTTGGCATCGAGGCAACTCCCCGCATGTAGGTAGCGGTTTTTTTTACGGTATTCAACTTGACGCTCCAATTCGCCGCATGTATCAATATGAGAACAATGGTTCATATATGTGAAATTTATTCGTATGACCAGATGTAAATGGATGGGCGGCTCTTGACTGGCGTCATGAGAACCCCGGCCGGCCTGCGAGGCAGGTATTTTGAAGTGGAGGAGCGACTATGAAGAGATTGTTTCGGGGCCTTGTGGCCGCCGCAATTCTGGGGGGCGCAGCCAGTTCGGCCTTGGCGGCGGATATTACCGTGCGGGCGGGCTACGTGTTCAATGAATCGTTCTCGGCGCATAGGGGCATGGTGGATTTCGCCCGCCGCGTGACCGAAAAGACCAATGGCGCCGTCGAGGTTCAACTCTACCCGAATAGCCAGCTCGGCAATGAACGCGAACTTCTGGAGGGGGCGACGCTCGGCTCGCACGAGATCGCGCTGACCGGTGCCGCAGGCTGGGCGATCATCAATCCGAAGCTCGGCACGTTCGAGTTGCCATTCCTGTACCGCGACCTGGACCATCAGCGCAAAGTCTTCAGCGGGGATTTCGGTGAAACCGTGGACCAACTCTTCGCCGAGAAGGGGCTGAAGTTCCTTGGTTACATGGCTTACGGCATCCGCAGTGTCGTCACGACAAAGGATTCGGTCGAAACGCTGGAGAAGTTCAAGGGCGTCAAGATCAGGGTTCCTGAGGTGCCGATATTCGTGAAGACCTTCTCGGCGCTCGGGGCCATTCCGACGCCGATCAATTTCGGCGAAGTCTACACCGCCATGCAATCCGGTGTGGTCGAAGGCGTCGAGGGCTCCCCTGAATCGATGTACGCCACCAAGCTTACCGAGGTTGGAAAGTTCTTCACGCTCACCCGCCACCAGTCGCCGCCGATCCTGGTTGCGATGAACAAGGCCGCGTTCGACAAGCTCGCTCCCGAACATCAATCTGCACTGCTCGAGGCGGCGCAGGAGGCTTCGGATGCACTGTTCGACGATGTTGTGAAGGCCAATGCCGACGCGATCGAGTCGATGAAGAAAGAAGGCGTCAGCGTCGTGGACGTCAGCCCGGAAGAGCTTGCCAAGATCAAGGCCGCCATCCAGGTCGTCTATGACGAGCTTGGTGCGCAATACGAAAGTGGCGAACTGATCAAGAACATCCAGGCAGTGGAATAACACCGGATAGCATCCACCCCGCAATTGCGACCAGTGTGGTCGTATGCGGGGTGGATAGACACTCGCTTGTCCAAGACACCTCCGGGATTCGGTTCATGGATCGCTTCAATTCGATCATCGATACGATCGCCAGCGCCATCGAATGGCTTGTGGCGATCCTGCTGGCGGTCCTGATTTCGATCACGGCCGTTCAGGTCTTCAACCGTTACTTCCTCCAGTTTTCCTATGCCTGGGCGGAAGAGCTTTCCAAGCTCATTTTTTTCTACCTGGTTTTCCTCGGAGGTGCGCTTGCCATTAACAAGGGGACGTTCTCGGCTTTCGAACTCTACAAGCTGATGCGCGTCGAATGGCAAAAGAATATCCGGATCTTCATCTGGCTACTCATCCTCTGCTTCCAGGTCGTTGCCGCATTCTACGGTGGTGTCATGGTTTCGCTGACGACGACGCAGATCACGCCGGCGCTGGAAATTTCACAAGCCTTTGCCTATGGGGCCATTCCGTTCGGTATGGTCTTCATGATCCTCATGACAGTACACAAGCTCATGCACGAGTTGCAGGGTGAGGGGAGCTAGCACCCGAGATGCTCCTGCCACTCTTCGTCTTCTTCTTTGTCCTGACGATCATCGGCGTCCCGATCGTGTTCGCGATCGGCATTGCCGGAGCTTTCACCTACCTGGTGTTTTCAGAACTGCCCGGTTTCGTGATCGCCCAGAAGATGATCGGCGGCATGGACAGCTTTCCCATCCTGGCAGTTCCATTTTTTGTTTTTGCCGGCGTGTGCATGGAGGCAGGCGGAATCTCGCAGCGGATCGTCAACTTCGCCAACTGCGTGGTCGGCGCCATTCGCGGCGGGCTGGCGCAGGTGGCGATCATGGCGAGCATGATCTTTGCCGGCATCTCGGGCTCGGGCGTCGCCGATGCCTCGGCGGTCGGCTCGGTGTTGATTCCCTCCATGCGAAAGAAGGGGTTTAGTCCCGCGTTCTCTGCCGCACTCATTGCCGCGGCCGGATCGATCGGCATGATCATCCCGCCGAGCCTGCTTATGATCATCTACGGCAGCCTGACCGGGGTCTCGATCGGCGCCATGTTCGTGGGAGGCATCATCCCCGGCTTTCTCGTCGGCGCCGGCCTCATGATCTACACCTTCTTCTACGCACGCAGGAACGACTACCCCGTCGAGCCGCTTGCGAAGTTCCCCGACATCTGGCGCAGCTTCCGGGGCGCATTCTGGGCGCTGCTGACGCCGGTACTCATCGTCGGCGGCATTCTCGGTGGCATCTTCACCGCCACCGAGGCTGGCGCGGTTACGGCCGTCTATACGTTGTTCATCAGCCTCTTCGTCTATCGCGAGATGAAGCCCGGAGACATCAAGGAGGTCTTCACGAAATCGGCGGTCATCACATCGACCGTGCTGTTGATCCTCTCCTTCGCGACGATTTTCAGCTACATCCTCGCGCTGGAGCAGGTGCCCCAGGCGGTGCGTACGCTTCTGCTTTCGTTTGCAAGCAACAAGTATGTCGTTCTCACACTCATCCTTTGCATCCTGATCGTGCTGGGATGTGTGATCGAGACGATGGTCATCATCATCATTCTCGTTCCGGTCATCGCCCCGATTGGCGCTATGATCGGGTTCGATCCGGTTCAGTTCGGCGTATTGATGGTGATCGCGCTCAATCTGGGCGGGATAACGCCTCCAGTTGGCGTCCTGCTGTTTCTGACGAGTTCGCTGGCAGGGACAAAACTGTCCAGCACCAGCCGCGAAATCCTTCCGATCATCCCGATCTTTCTGGTCGTCATGGCGATCATCGTCATCTTCCCAGCAACAGTAACCTATTTGCCGAGTGTGTTTCTAAAATGAGTTGCGAGGTCTTTGCCGCTTCGTCGGCAGTTCATTTTGTCTGCATGCGCGCGCTTTCTTGTTTGGAGCAATCATGAACCAAATCGATCTTTCAGGCAGAACCGCGATCGTTACCGGTGGTGCGCAGGGAATTGGAGCCGCAACGGCGCGGCGCATGGTACTCGGCGGCGCGAAGGTAGTGCTGCTCGACAGAGACAAGGAACTGCTCGACGAGACAAAACATCAGCTGGACGGGGAGGTGATGACGCTGCTTTGTGACGTCACCAATCTCGAGGAAATGACCAAAGCACACCGCGAGGCCGAAGACAGGTTTGGTGCCGTCTCGATACTTGTGCATTCAGCCGGTGTCGCCGGCAGCAATTCGCCTACCCATCTCTACGATCCAGGCGAATGGCGTTCGGTCATCGACATCAACCTGGTCGGAACCTTCAATGCCAATCGCGTCGTCATTCCCAGCATGATCGACAACGGATACGGTCGTATCGTCAATATAGCGTCGGTTGCCGGCAAGGAAGGAAATCCGAACGCATCCGCATATTCCGCCTCGAAAGCCGGCGTAATCGCCCTGACCAAATCCATCGGGAAAGAGCTCGCGCAATATGACATCGCCGTGAACTGCATCACGCCGGCGGCCGCCCGAACCCGCATCTTCGATCAAATGTCGCAGGAGCATATCGATTACATGCTGTCGAAAATCCCGCGCGGCCGCTTTGTCGAGGTGAATGAGATTGCCAGCATGGTCGCCTGGCTTGTTTCACAAGAGAACTCCTTCACGACTGGGGCGGCATTCGATCTTTCCGGCGGCCGATCCACCTACTGAATACCAGGAAAAAAGATGAAACTGTTGCGAGTTGGGCCGCGAGGCCTTGAAAAACCCGCCATCCTTCACGGTGACGGTACGATCAGGGATCTGTCTTCGCTTGTCGACGACATAGGAGGAGCGATGCTCTCCGAAAGCGCGCTGAGCGTTGTCGCGAGTGCCGACATCTCGTCTCTGCCAGTGGTCAATGCCGGTACCCGGGTCGGTCCCTGTGTCGCCAATGTGGGCAAATTCATTTGCATAGGGCTGAACTTCGCCGATCATGCCGCGGAGTCCGGCATGGCCGTGCCGGAAGAACCCATCGTGTTTTTCAAGGCGACCAGTGCAATCACCGGGCCATATGATCCGGTGATCATCCCGCGCAACAGCACCAAGACGGATTGGGAGGTCGAGCTGGGAGTCGTGATCGGCAAGGAGGCCCGTTACGTGGGCGAGGCCGAGGCGCTTGATCATGTCGTCGGCTATTGCGTCGTAAACGATGTATCCGAGCGAGAATTCCAACTCGAGCGGGGCGGGCAGTGGGTCAAGGGTAAGAGCGCCGACAGCTTCGGTCCCATCGGCCCCTGGCTGGTGACGCGTGACGAGATTCCCGATCCGCAGAACCTTGCCATGTGGCTGGAAGTTGACGGTCACCGCTATCAGGATGGATCGACCAGAACGATGATCTTCGGGGTCGCGCAGCTGGTCAGCCACCTTTCGCAGTTCATGTCCCTTCAACCCGGCGACATCATCTCCACCGGTACGCCGCCAGGCGTGGGCATGGGACAGAAGCCACCTGTCTATCTGCGCCCCGGCCAGAATATCCGGCTCGGCATGGAAGGGTTGGGCGAGCAGGCGCAGAATGTGATCGCGGCAGCGTGACAGCGTGACAGCGTCGCAAGTCGCGTATCTTCGCTCCAATCACATTCTGGAAAACCGGTCTGGCCCATCCCATGGACATTTCGTCAACGCGCCAATCGCTGCTCGAATGCATCGTGGAAAGATGTGGCAGGGAAGTTCTTGTCGTGCCGGAGGATGCCGCGCAACGCGTGCTGCCGGCCCGCGGGCTTGCCATGCCTCAGGCTCCCATCCTGAGGCCGGCCAGCGCGCAAGAGGTGGCGTTTATCGTAAGAAATGCCGCCGAGGCCGGCCAGGTCCTGATTCCGCTCGGGGGTGGAACCGGATTGGTCGGCGGCCTGTCGCAGGTCACCGGTGGTGAATGGTATCTCTCGCTGGAACGGATGCGGGGGATAGAGCGCATCGATCGACTTAACAGAACCGTAGTCGTCGAAGCCGGCCTCATCCTGCAAACACTCCAGGAAGCGTTGAGGGAGGAGGGTTTCGTTTTCGGGGTCGATCTGGGCGCGCGCGGTTCCGCGCAAATCGGCGGGCTGATCGCCACCAATGCTGGCGGGGAACGCGCGATCCGGTATGGCATGATGCGCGATCAGGTTCTCGGACTGGAGGTTGTCACAGGGGACGGTGTAGTCCTCGACCTCATGAGCGAAGTCCGCAAGAACAATGCAGGTTACGATTTGAAGCAGCTGTTCATTGGCAGCGAAGGCACGCTCGGGATCGTCACGCGAGCCGTTCTGAAAATCAGGCCCGCACCCCGCAATACCCACAGCGCTTTCATTACCCTCAAGAACACGGCGGATATTGCACCTTCATTCGAATTGCTGGGGCGGCAGCTGGGTGAGACGATTTCGGCCTTCGAGGTTATGTGGCCGGAATTTGTAACCATAATCGAGGCGAGTTCCAACAATCACGGCTGGGTCCCGCAGACGCCGGATGCGGCATGCTATCTTCTGGTGGATCAGGAGGATTTCTCTGGCGATACGGAAGGAGAGCTTTTTATCCAGGCGCTTGGCGAATTGCTGGATAAAGAGCTTGTTGCCGATGCGATCATCGCCCGGTCCGAGGCCGAACGTCAGTCCTTCTGGAGTTTCAGGAACGACGTGCCGGCGCTCGCCAGCGCACTGAAACCGATGGTTACGTTCGACGTGAGCATCGCCAGTCAACTCATCTCGGAATATGTCGAAGAGGTCAGGCAACTACTTGGGAAAGCAGCGCCCGGCTTGAAGGCCGCTTACTTTGGACACTTTGGCGACAACAATGTTCACATCTGCATTGATGGCGGCGAGACATATTGCCAAGCCAGGGACGACATTCATGCTGCCATATATGGCGGTGTAATCCGACGGTCGGGATCAATTTCGGCCGAACACGGTATTGGCTTGGAAAAACGCGATATTTTGGCAAGTAGTGCCCAAGAAGAATCGATATTGATTATGAAAGAAATAAAAGAAATATTTGACGGAAAAGCAGTACTAAACACGGGAAAAATATTCAAATAGTTTTCCATCTTATTGCATAACGCCTCTTTTGTGACCGGACAGCCGTCGAATTTGCTTGCGAACTAATTCTCAAGGCCCTCTTGCCCGTTCGTCGTCAGGAGCGGCTGCCTCTCGGCTGCTACCTTGACCACAGCGACGATATGCGCAGAATACCCGCCAATGCAGGGGTGCAACTCGGCGGGATGCCGACAGGCGGGGGAAAAAGCATTGCCCGCTTTCCCATTCTTGGTTCGACTATTCCTTTTAATTGTCATCGGCCAGATTCCGGCTTTGCTTCCAACGTCCGCCCAAGCGACGACGTGGAATTTGCGCGCCGACAAGTCCTTGCCCGCGGCGGGCGGCTGGAATGTCTACTGGTCATCGGACAATGGCATCATGGCAAGCCGGCACGCCTGCCTGGCGGAGCAGGTTCAACCGCGGGGGACGCACGTCATACTTGGCGTTGGCGAGATGGGAAGTGGTGCCTTTCCGAGCCGGTCTTTGAAGGACAGGCAACTGATCCTGACCTTTCGCCACGAGACCATGGGCAACGCGCCGAAGGATTGCCATGATTGTGCGGGGGGAAAGACTGAACACCTGGTATTTCTGATTGATGGCAGATCGGAACTTCCGCTCCGCTTCGAGGCGCAGGTTCACTCCGGCAAGTTGTTCCTGACCAGATCTGTCGATCTCGGAGAGAGTTCGTTCCTGTTTGCCCCGGGCAAGTCTTCTCCAGCCGGCAGAATGGTTCCGGTCGGTCGCCGCCCTTTTGAAGAAACGATCGCCTCGTCGAACAGGATTAGAATTACCCGGGCGAGAGACGGTGCGTTCGTGGCCAATATCGATCTGAAGGGATCGGCCGCAGCGTTGAAGGCCGTCAACGAATGCCTCGACGCCAGGCACGGCGACTTCCTCGAACTGATGCGCGCTTCGACCCTGAAAGACCAGGCTCGCGTTCTCGTGGACGACGCACAAAGCGAGGGAAGGTCGGGAGAAGTTTCGGAAGCCGGCCAACAGCGAATCCGGCAACGTTATCAGGATGCGGAAGCGAAGCTCCGCGAGGTCGTCGCGACCTATGAAAGATTGCTGGGCAGCGACCATCCGGATCTCGGACGAGTGCTCGAAAGCCTCAATCTGGTTTTGAAGCTGAAGGACAAATCCGGATCGATCGTCGCGGCTCTCGAGCAGCAGGAGATGTCAGGCAAGGCGCTGGCGATCCGGGAGAAGGCAGCGGGCAAGGACGATCCGGCCACCGCCAACCAATTGATCGACCAGGCGGTCGCGCTCGTCAGTACCGGCGCCTACGTCGAAGCATCACGCTTGTTCGATCGTTGGCTTTCGATTGTGGAGAGGGAGCTTTCGCCGACTGACTATCGGCCAGGGTTCGAAGGTGGCAATGCCCATCCGGATTTCGAACACGGATTCCTGTTCATGGAAGGGCTTCAGTTTGGTGTCTCCAGAACCGGCGACAGGCAGACGCACAGCGCTCGGTACAAGCTGATCGAGCCACTGCTCCTGCGTAAAATCGCGATCCTGGAAGCCAAACTCGGCCTCGAAGACATGCGTTTGGTACGGCCGCTCGAAAATCTCTCCTACTTCTATGCGAAGACCGACGATCTTGAACAGGCCGAACGTGTGATGCGCCGCGCGCTTGCCATTCGCCAGAAAACCCGTGGCGGCGATCACCGGGAAGTAGCCGAAGGCTTGTCCGCCCTTGCAACGATTCTTGCCGAGGCCGGCAAGACCGACGAAGCACTGCACGTGTCGAACCAGGCGCTGGCCATGCTGGATCGCATGCCGATTGATGACGGAAACGAACAGACCGCCGCCTCGGCCCGGCGGGAAGCTGCGGCGATTTTCGGTACGCTTGCCAGGATTTCACTTGCAAAAGGCAATGTCGACGAGGCGATCGCCGCGCTCAGGCGCGAACTGGCTTGGCGTGAGGTCGATCCGATATACAAGATCGCGAGGGACCGTTTGCTGCTGTTGACCAGGACCAAGCTGGCTTCGGCGCTGCTCAGGAAAGGCGACGCTGGTGAGGCGCTCGACCTGGCTAGAATGGTCGCCGCGGCGGAACGCCCTGACCGCCTGATCCATCTTGCTGCGCTTCATGGCGCGTCATCGGATGCGAACCTTCGCGAAAGTTTCGAGGCGGTGCAGGGTTTTGTTTCTTCCAAGGCCGGTTCGGCGCTTTCCAGCTTGGCGGCGCGCGCGGCGACGGGCGATGATGATCTGGCAGCGCTGGTTCGGTCGGAACAGGACCTGAACGAGGAGGTTGCCGAGCTTGAGCGCGCGATCATGATTGACGGGCTGTCAATCGAGAATGCAGACGGCGGTGAAACCCGTCGCAGGTTACGCGATGCTTCTGCCGAACTTGCAAGGCAGCGCGAACGCCTTCGCCGCGAATTCCCCGACTATTCGGAACTGAGCAAGCCTGGCATAGTTCCGCTCGAGGAGACGCAGCGGTTGCTGGCCGATGACGAGGCGCTGATTGTTCTCGATACCCTGGAGAAGGGCGAGGGCGGCGAGTTCGTTTGGGCCTTGACGCGGACTCAGGCGCGCTGGGACAGGGTCGAGGCCGGGGAGGGAGAGGTCGCCCGCATGGTCGCGACGCTGCGCGAGGGCCTCGACCGCCTCGCCAATGGGGGAGCGCCCATCGATCCCGGACTGGCGCACCGACTCTATGCGAAGCTGCTCGGACCGGTGGAGAATGTGTTCGGCGGCAAGAAACACCTGATCTTCGTGCTGAACGGCCCGGTCTCGTCACTGCCGCCGCAAGTGCTTGCGGTTGAGCCACCGGCCGGCGCAGGCCTTGCCGGTGTCGACTGGCTGGCGCGGCACTTCGCCGTGACGGTGATGCCGACCGTCTCGTCGCTGAAGCTGTTGCGCGAAAGCCCGGTCGGGGCAAGGGCGCCGAGGCCATTTCGCGGCTATGGCGATCCCGTCTTCGACACCGACCGCGAAGACGGCGCGGCGAGGATGGCGCAGCGCGGATACCGCGCCTTCTTCGGCACCAGGCTCGCAAATGTCGACATGCTGCGCAGCGCCCTGCCTCGGCTGCCCGGCACAGGCGTCGAACTGAAGGCGGTCGCCACCAGCCTGGGAGTACCGCAGAGCGAGATCTTGTTGCGCAAGGCCGCAACCGAGGCTGCCGTGAAGGGCGACAGCCTCGACCGCTACGAAATCTTGTATTTCGCCACGCACGGCCTGGTCGCAGGGGAGGTCGGGCAACTGGCAGAAGGCGGCGCCGAACCGGCGTTGGCGCTGACCGTGCCGAAGGAGGCAACCACGCTGGACGACGGGCTGCTGACCGCTTCCGAGATCGCGCAGTTGAAGCTCAACGCCGACTGGGTGGTACTGTCGGCCTGCAACACGGCCGCAGAGGGAGAGCCGGGCGCCGATGCGCTCTCGGGCCTGGCACGCGCGTTCTTTTATGCCGGGGCCCGCTCGCTGCTCGTCTCGCACTGGGTGGTCGACGACCTGGCAACGGCCGAACTGATGCAGCGCACCTTCGCCAATGCCGCGCGCCGGCAAGTCCGTGCGGCAGAAGCCCTGCGTCTTGCCATGCTCTCCGTCATCGACGACCCGGCCAACCCGCAATGGGCAGATCCCGTCTTTTGGGCCCCGTTCATCATCGTCGGCGAGCCGAGACTTCGCTGACGGAATGGAAGTAATATCCTTGCACGTGCGGACCTGGTTGGATCTTGCCGCATCGAAACTTGTACGACTGACAATCCGACCAGTCCTATTGTGAAGGTCTGAAACGAGGCCAAAAACAGGCTGCACGAGTTCCTTGCCCGCATGGGCGTGTGGCACCTTATCATGTCGGGTGCGGTTTCCATCGCCGTGGTGCTCGTCGAACCGAATGGGCTCTGGGGCATTGCCCGGCGCTTTTGTTCCCGGCGGTTACATCCCGGTCCGACATGCGCCCGGCGCATCGAGCGGCCTGAATATCAGGGTATCGACTACGCTCTGGGGCGCTTCAATCAATCCGTGAAACGGTCTGGAGGAGCATGCTTCACACTTGCTCGAGCGTCCGGAAGGGGCGCGAAGCCGACATCCGGCGTCGAGGCTAGGCTCGTGATCGGCGAATGGGCGCCGACATCACATGACGCTATCCTGATTCAAAACATCGCCAAGGTCCGCCGAACCTTCGAGGCGATCACGCAAGGTTCGACATTCGGGGAACTCGCCGAGGCAGATAACTTCGCGGTGCGGCGTATCCTTCAGGTCAACGACCTGGCCTTCATTGCCCCTATATCGTCAAGACGGTCATCTGTGGCGAGCAACCGGGCGGGCGGACTGCCAAGTTCGTTTGGACGCAAGCCGATTGCCGATGGGAGAAACGGGTTGACCTGTTGCCATTCTGACGAATGGCCAGAAATGAACGATCATCCCGATCACTCAGAGATCCGGAATCACCGGTAACTCGATATGGGAGGGCATGTTCGCATCGTGAAAGACGACCTGGTTGGCGACCTTGAATTCGTCATCGGTCCAATAATCTTTTCCGGTGTTGTGGTTCCGGTCGAAATTCGGGAAGTCCGAACTGGAGATGTCGAGTCGTATGCGCGATCCCTTCCGGAACCTGATCCCGACGGGCATCATGTCGATCACGTATTGCACGGGTGCGTCGGAATCGAGCAGCGCCGGGTTGTCGAACCCGTTTCGATAGCGCGCGCGCTTGATGGCGTGGGAGAGATTGACGGCGAGACCGTCCGGCCCCACTTCGATGAGTTTCGCGGTGAAGTCCGTGTCCGGGGCGCTCGACGATGCCCAAAGGTGTAGCTTCACCGGTCCGATGCACAGCAGGTCGCGCTCCAGCGGAGCGGTCTGGTACACCAGGATGTCGCGCCGACGGTCGAGTGGAGACTGGTCGCGCGGGGCAGCCTGCGAATCCGGCGCCATGAGGCTCATTACCGGGTCGCGCGGGTCGTAGGTGAAACGATCGGGTTCACTGTTGACAGGCATTTCGACGAGCGTGCCGTCACCGGATACGCCATTGGCTTTCCCTTGGCTATCCATGAAGAAGGGAGTCGGTACAGCGCCTTCGACGGGCCAGCTGTCGAAGCCGACCCAGCGGTTCTCGTTGAGGATGAAGACGGAGACACGTTCCTTCTGGGCGGGCTCCATGCCTTTGAGGTGCTGGTCGAACCAGCCGGCCACCGCTTCATGGTAGATGACGGTCGACTCCGCGCCGTAGTCGCGCGGCCCCAAATGACCGTGCCATTCCGCGGAAGTGTGACCCCATGGGCCGATCATCAGCCGGTGATCCGCCCTCAAATCGGTGGAAGCGAGATCGGACATGCCGATGAAATTGTTGATGCAATTGACCAGGCGGTCCCACCAGCCGGTCACGGTTGCGGTAGGTACCTTGATGCGTCCGTGATCCGGACGGAAGTCCCAGACATCGAGGTGAACTTCCTCGAAATAGCGCTGGAGCTGCGGCGTCAGCGTTGAGGCGAACTCGTACGGCAGCGAGGCCAGCGGGAGTTGCCATATCCATTTGTGCCGGTCGACATTCGCCCATACTTCGTCGGCCGCTTCCCGCCGGTGCGGCATGAACGGATCGCCTGCGCGCCGGCGGGCATCCGCCGCCATGCCAAAAACCCATTGCAGGCGCCGTCCCGTCTCGAACACGCCGTGCGTCATGTTCGAGTGGGTGTCGGTCATGCCGCTCGGAAAGATCGCGGCGAGCGAAGGTGGCTGCTCGGCCGCCGCGCCCATCGCAAGACCGGCCGAATAGGAATGACCGAACATGCCAACCTTTCCGGTGGACCCTTCCAGGGTGGCGGCCCATTCAACGCTGTCATAGCCATCGAGTGGCTCGATTGCGCTGCCAGGAAAACCGTAGGTCCATTGATACTCGCCATCGGATGCGCCCCTGCCGCGGCAATCCTGCACGGCGACGATGTATCCAAGCCGGGCAAGCTGTGGCGCATCATAGGCGAAAAACCCGCTCGATTTCTCGTACGGGGTTCTGCAAAGCAGGACCGGATAGCGGCCGGCGGCGCGTGGCCGGTACACGTCGGCGCGGAGTACCGTGCCGTCCCTCGCCGAACAGGGAACATCGTGCTCGACAATGACCTGGGAAACGGCGGTATCGTACTGTCTGCGTGACATCGATTATTCCGCTTTGGTGGTTCGCCGGGCGGCGGCGGGAGCGCCTCCGCGGCCATAGGATTTGGGATCGAGATAATCGCGCAGACCGTCGCCCAGCAAGTTCAGGCCCAGCACGGCAAGGGAAATGGCAAGACCCGGAAACAGGGGCATCCAGATGGAGCGGTGAAGGTAATGGCGCGCGACATCGAGATCGATCCCCCAGCTGGGTGTCGGTGGCACCAGGCCGACGCCAAGGAAACTGAGCGCGGCCTCGATGACGATGGCCAGCGCAAAGACGATGGTCGCGACAACAATCACGGGCGATATCGTCACCGGACCGATGTGACGCAGGAGTATCTTCCAGCCGGATTGGCCGATGACCCGCGCCGCGATCACATATTCCTTCTTCTTTTCCACCAGCACGGCGCTTCGCATGACACGTGCGACACGGGGTATGTAGACGACACCGATCGCGATCGAGACGGTCCACAGTCCCGGACCGATCGCGGCAACGAGGCCAAGGGCGAGCAGCAGCGGCGGAAATGCCAGGATCGCATCGGCGATGCGCATCAGGACGTCGTCGAGCAAGCCCCCGACATAACCGGCAACGGCGCCGATCAGCGTACCAGCAATAACGCAGATCGCCACCGAGGTGGCGCCGACCTGAAACGAAACGCGGCTTCCATGGATGGTGCGGCTGAGAATGTCGCGACCGATATTGTCGGTCCCGAACGGGTATTGCCAGGAGGGTGGGCTGAACCGGTCCCGGATGTGGAGTTCGAGGGGATCGTAAGGCGCGATCACCGGCGCGAATACGGCAAGGAATGCAAATGCGAACACGATCACGCCGCCGGCCACCAGCATCTTGTTGGCGGCAGCGAACCGCAACGCCTTTTGCACCGGCCCTATGGAACGGTGCCTCATCGCCGCTGGCGGGCGCTCTGCGGAGGCGGTTTCAGTCACGGCCAGCCGCTCCCGTGATACGGATCTGCGGATCGAGCAGCGTGTAGCTGATGTCGACCGCCAAATTGACCAGTACGAAGACGACGGAGAGGAAAAGAATGGTGCCCTGCACGACGGGATAGTCACGCAGGAAGATCGATTCGACCACCAACTGACCGAGGCCGGGCAGCGAGAAAATCCGTTCCACGATGATTGCACCGCCAAGCACGGTGCCCAGTTCCATGCCGGCAAACGTGACCACCGGGATGAGTGCATTGCGCAGGGCATGCTTGTAGATGATCTTGCTCTCCGGCAGACCCTTGGCGCGCGCCGTCAGGATGTAGTCCTCGTTCAACTGATCGATCATCTCCGAGCGCGTAAGCCGCGACAGCGCGCCGGCCATGATCGCGCCGAGCGTCACGACCGGCAGGACTAGATGGTGCAGGAAGTCGAGGAAATTTTCCCCCGGGGGCGTGTATCCGATCGAGGGAAAGATGTGCCACTGGACCGCGAAGACCAGCATCAGGAGGATAGCCAGCCAGAAACTGGGGACCGAGACGCCAATCAACGCGGCAGAAAGGATGCCAAGATCGACCCAGCTGCCCTTGCGCGCCGCCGCGATCGTGCCGCCGATGATGGCGATGATGGTGGACACAAGGACCGATCCAAGGGCGAGGAAGATCGTCACTCCCATCTTTTGCAGAATGGTGTCCAGCACCGGTGTTCCGTTGACGATGGAATGCCCCAGGTCACCCTGAAGCACGCGACCCGCCCACAGCACATATTGTACTGGAATGGGTTGATCGAGGCCGAGGCGTTCGCGCAGCGCGGTCTTGGCCTCTTCCGTCGCTTCGTTGCCGAGTACGGCATCGACAGGGTCGCCAGGCACGAGATGGAGGAACATGAAGACGATCATCGACATGATGACCAGCACCGGAACGAGCTGGAGAAGGCGCTTGGCGACATAGCCGATCACTCGGGTGCTCCTTCCGGATAGTGACACGCCACGAGGCGAT